>JAHQVS010000174.1 GCA_019634215.1 Paracoccaceae bacterium
CTCGCCTCACTGACAAGCCCGGCTTGTCCCCAACGAGATCAGGCGCGTTTGACACGGGATGACGCATGCTCGTTGAAGGCGCGAGGCGTGACCCCGATCTCCTCTAAACGTCGCACCAGTGGCCAGATTTGCCGTGTTTCGTCTTTCACCGCCTCTCGGTAGGTCTTCTCGGCCTTAGGGTTGAGCACCTCCAGTCGGCGTGGATCACGGGCGATCAGCACTTCGGATATTAACAGGCGTCGGGTGTCGAATAAGAGCTTCAGGGCCTCGCGCGCTTGCTCTGGAGTCAATGCGTCCAAGTTGCAGGCCACATCATAGGCGAACAGCACCGCGTCGATCGCGGGCTGCCGGTCGCCTCGAAACGCGGCGGGCTTCTCGCCCCCTCGGCTTTCGGGCTCGAAATTGGGAAAATATAGTCGGCCGATGTCCGCCAGCGTCGAAAACCGTTCCGCCAGCGCCGCTGTCCGAGCGCCGGAGGCGCTGGCGGCGTGGCCCGCCGCGATTTCGTCCAATCGCGTTGACGCCGCCTCGAAGGCTTGCAGCACGTCGGCGCACCAACGCGAGGTTTCGGCGTCGATGGCGGCCCGAATTTCCTCGGTTTGGAGCCGGAGTTGTCGGCGCACCACCATGCCATTGGCGATCAGCGAAAGCACCGCGACACCGGCGGAGGCGAAGGCGATGAGGTCCGGGGTTTCCATACTGTCTCCAAGCGTCGGCGGAGTCTGAACGCGTTAAACGTAAAACGCGCCTCTCAATCTGAAAGGCGCGCCGATGGTTTATTTTTTGGCCAGGCCGCAGGACCCGCCGCTGGGATCAGACGAAGAACTGCCCGCCATTGGCGGTGATCGTCGAGCCGTTGATGAAGCCGGCGTCGTCGGAGGCGAGGAAGGCGACACAGCGCGCGATTTCCTCCGGCTCGCCAAGGCGGCCGGTCGGGATTTGCGCGATGATGCCCTCGCGGACCTTTTCCGGCACCGCCATCACCATCTCAGTGGCGATATAGCCGGGGCAGATGGCGTTGGCGGTGATGTTGTTGCGGGCGCCCTCTTGCGCCAGCGACTTGACGATGCCGAGATCACCCGCCTTGGTTGCGGCGTAGTTCACCTGGGCGAACTGGCCTTTTTGGCCGTTGATCGAGCTGATCACGATCACCCGGCCGAACTTCCGCTCGCGCATGCCCGGCCACACCGGATGAATGGTGTTGAACACGCCGGTCAGGTTGGTGTCGATCACCTCTTTCCACTGCTCCGGGGTCATGCGGTGGAACGGCGCGTCGCGGGTGATGCCGGCGTTGGCGACGACGATATCGATTGGGCCGAGGTCAGCCTCGACCTGCGCGATGCCTGCTTTTGACGCCTCATAGTCGGCGACGTTCCATTTATAGGCCTTGATCCCGGTTTCGGCGGTGAAGGCGGCGGCTTTCTCGTCATTGCCGGCGTAGCTGGCGGCGACGGTGCAGCCCTGCGCTTTCAATGTTTTTGAGATCGCTTCGCCGATGCCGCGGCTGCCGCCGGTGACGAGGGCTACTCGAGCCATGTGTTTCCTCCAAAAGTTGCTCTGGCTTGGTTAAATAAGCGGGGGCTGGTTCAGTCGAGCTGTTGTGGCATGCCGCGATTGTCATTCCACCACCGATTCGGGTTCTTGCTGTTGGGATCGTAGGCCGCCCGGCTGGCCCAATCCTCGCGCAAGAAAATTACGGGTTGTTCGTAGTGATGGACATAAAGGATCGCATCCATCACTTTTTCAAGCACCTCAAGATCGCGTTGAATTGAGATCTTCAGCTCCACCATCGGGTAGGTTTCGGTGGCGCCAGCCTGATAGCCGTCTTTGTGTGTCGTGGTGGTGGAGTTTGTTTGCGGCTGCGAAGTTTCCTTGCCGACCGCCGTGACGCTGGCGTTGCGCTGATAGCGGCCATAGCCCAGCGGATGGACGACCATCACCGCGTCCAGGATCTTATCGACGTCGTCCGGCACGGTTTGGATCTCAAGGGTCCATATCGGTTCAAAGTGGCCTGATTTGGCGGCGTAGCGCGAGAGGTCGGTCACAGCGCCTCCTGAACTGGATCGCCCGTCATGGCCACTCCGGTAAAGGGTGTGAATACTAGGGCGGGCGGAAGTGGGCGTCTTCATGGCCGTAGAGGAGCCCTCCCTTTAGCAGGGAAGGGCCCAGAAAAGCGGCGTTGTGATTACGCCCGTTCGACGCACATGGCGACGCCCATGCCGCCGCCGATGCAGAGCGTGGCGAGGCCCTTTTTGGCGCCCGACCGCTTCATCTCATGCAGCAGGGTGTTGAGCACCCGGCAACCCGAGGCTCCGATCGGATGGCCGATGGCGATGGCGCCGCCGTTGACGTTCACCTTCGCTGGGTCCCAGCCCATGTCTTTGTTCACGGCGCAGGCCTGGGCGGCGAAGGCCTCATTAGCCTCGACCAGATCGAGGTCTTCGGCCTTCCAGCCCGCCTTCTCCAGCGCCCGGCGCGACGCCGGGATCGGACCTGTGCCCATGATCGACGGGTCGACCCCGGCGGTGGCGTAGGAGACGATCCGCGCCAGCGGCGTGATCCCACGACGCTCGGCCTCATCCGCCGACATCAGCACCGTCACCGCTGCGCCGTCATTGATGCCAGAGGCGTTGGCGGCGGTCACGGAGCCCTCTTTCGAGAACGCCGGACGCAGCTTCTGCATCGCCTCGATGGTGGCGCCGTGGCGGATATACTCGTCGTCGGCGATGATCTTCTCTTCCCGACGGGTCTTCACCGTCACCGGCGCGATCTCATCTTGGAACTTGCCGGCTTTCTGCGCCGCCTCGGCCTTGTTCTGCGAGGCGAGGGCGAACTGGTCCTGCTGATCACGGCTGATCTGCCATTTCTCAGCGACATTCTCCGCTGTGTTGCCCATGTGATAGCCATTGAAGGCGTCCCACAGGCCGTCGCGGATCATCGTGTCGATGAAGCTGAGATCGCCCATCTTCTGCCCGGCGCGCAGATGCGCCGAATGGGTGCTCATCGACATGCTCTCTTGCCCGCCAGCGACGACAATCCCAGCGTCGCCGAGTTGGATATGCTGCGCGCCGAGCGCCACCGCGCGTAGGCCGGAGCCGCATACCTGATTGATGCCCCAAGCCGACGCCTCGATCGGTAGACCGGCGTTCACATGCGCCTGGCGGGCGGGGTTCTGGCCCTGGGCGGCCGTCAACACCTGGCCGAGGATGGTTTCGGACACGGCCGCCTTCTCCACACCGGCCCTCTCCAAGGCCGCTTCGATCGCGACCCGGCCTAGCTCATGCGCCGTGGTGTTGGCGAAGGCGCCGTTGAACGAGCCGACCGGGGTGCGGGCTGCGCTAGCGATTACAACATTCGTCATGGGTAGTCTCTCCTAAGGCTTTTGGCGCTGCGCCGTTCTGCGCTTCTATCGCGGCAAATCCGAGTACTTCCGGCGCGCCGCCCTTGGGGATGCCGCGCGGGAACGCGACAGGGGCTGTTTAGCGCGTCACGGGTGGTTTTGTCTTGATCCAAACCAAGAAAAGCTGGCGCAAAGCAGGTTGAAAGTCGGTGCGTGCCGGAGGGGATGGGCGATGAATGATCTGGCGGCGGCTTGCCCGCGCGACGACCGGCCCTGGGTGCTGACGGCGACGATCCTCGCCTCAGCCATGGCGTTTATCGACGGATCGGTGACCCCGATCATCCTGCCCCGAGTGGCGGAGGATCTGGGCGCGAGTTTCGCGGCGCTGCAATGGGTGACCAACATCTATCTGCTGGCGTTGTCGGCTTTGATCGTCGTCGGAGGGAGTTTGGGCGACCGGCTAGGCCGCAGGCGGGTGTTTGCGGCGGGCGTCGTGCTGTTCGCCGTGGCCTCGATCGCCTGCGCTGCTGCCATGAGCGCCGAGGCGCTGATCGCCGCCCGGGCGGTTCAGGGCGTCGGCGCGGCGGTTATGATCCCGCAGAGTCTGGCGATCATCACCGCCAGCTATCCAAAGGAAGAGCGGGGCGGGGCGATTGGGTTTTGGGCTTCGGCTTCGGCGTTGACCACCACGCTTGGCCCGGTGATCGGCGGTTTGTTGGTGGATAGTCTCGGGTGGCGTTCGGCGTTTTGGATCAACGCGCCACTGGCGGCGGCGTGTGTGGCGATTACCTTGTGGCGCATGCCGGAGATTCGCCAGGAGCGTGGCGCGGCCGTGCGGATCTGGCGCGACCTCGACTGGGCCGGGGCCGCGGCGCTTGTCATTGGACTCGGCGGTGCGTCATGGGCGCTGATCGCCGCCCCTGAGCAGGGGGTGACCGTTGAGGTGCTCGTCGCTGGTTTGATCGGGCTCGCCGCCTTGGCGCTGACGCCCTGGATCGAGCGCCGGGCTCGTCAACCGATCGCGCCGCCCGCCTTGATGGCGAACCGGGTGTTCCTCGCGGCGAATCTCCTGACCTTTCTGCTGTATGGCGGCCTCTCCGCCGTAATGTTTCTGTTGCCTTTCGATCTGATTGGCGGCCGTGGCTACGGCGCCTGGGAGGTTGGGGTCTCAATGTTGCCATTCGGCGTGCTGATCGGCCTGCTCTCGCGACTGTCAGGGCGTTTGGGTGATCGTTTCGGTCCGCGCGACCCGGTGACCGTGGGCGGCGCGATGTTTACTTTGGCTTGTTTGTTGTTGGCGTTCGGCGATCCGGAAGGCGGCTACTGGACAGCGATTTTCCCCGGAGTCACGTTGATGGGCGCCGCTTTCGCCGTCTGCATCGCGCCGTTGACGACGGCGGTGATGAACGCTGGGCCGGAGGGGATGTCTGGCGCGGCTTCTGGAGTGAACAACGCAGTGAGCCGAGGGGCCGCGCTCTTGGCGGTAGCGGGCGTGGGCGCGATCGTTTCCTATGCATACAGCTCCTCCGCCCCTTTCTGGGAGAATATGCACGGCGAAGAGACGCCGAACGTATTGCAAGGTGCGTTGGCGCAGGGGCTTGCGCAGGGGTTGATCACTGAGTCGGTTAGAGTTGGCTATTTGGTTTGCGCTGTTCTGGGCTTGATGGCGGCCGCCGCCGCGCGCGGGTTGCCGGGACGGCCTGGGCCGGTGGTGGGGCGATGAGGGACGAAGCGCCGGCGGATTGTGCGCGCGATGATCGGGCATGGATGCTGGCGGCGACGATTTTGGCCTACTCGATGGCGTTCATCCGCACGTATGTGCTTCGAATCATTCTGCTCGCACTGCCTGGGCGGGAGATGGCGCGGCATGCTGGCTGATCATCGCCTCACTCGCGCAGCCAGCGCGCCAGCGGGTCCCAGAGATCCACCTCTGCCTTGCCGCCCACGATCATACCGACATGCCCCCCGCTTGGCCGCAACAGCCGCGCCCCCGGCGCGTCAGCCAAAACGGCTGTGGCGCTGGCGTAGGGAACCACGGTGTCTTTTGGGGAGGCGATCACCAGCAGCGGCGCAGGCAGATCACGCGGCCGCACAGGGACTCCACTGACCCGCCAGCCGCCCTCAGCTAACTGGTCTCCCATGCCCCACTCCACAAACAACGTGCGCGCCACCGGCGTCGCGAGGGGAACGCCATCATTCAGCCAGTTCTCAACAGCGACAAACAGCTGGGCCTGCGGCGATTCTGGGTCCAGGGCGGCATAGCCAGGGAATTTGCGCAGGGCTTGTAGCGGGTCGAGGGCGAAGAATAATGTATTCAACACGTCGCTGGGAATCGCGCCGAACACCGCCTCGCACTGGCCAATGATTTGCGTCAGCCGATCATTCGGTGAGAGCTGAGGGCCCTTTGGCGGCGCCGGCCAAGCATCGTGCTTCGGCCAAGCGGCGCGATAAGGGCCGAACCGCCAAGGCGCCGCCATCAGGGCGGTTCTTGACACCATCCTTTCGGTCCGCTCGGCGGCGACCGCCGCTGTGGCGATCGCCAGCGCGCCGCTCATACAATGTCCTAAGATCGCTGCTTGCCCGCGACCAAGCCGAGCAGCGATCTCGAACGCTGGTAAGGCGCGGGATTGCACATACGCCTCCAAGTTGAAGCCGCGCTCTTCCGGGCCTGGGAGGCCCCAATCCAGCAAAAGCGGCCGCACCCCGCGCGCCGCGAGGCCCCGCAAGAACGAGCGTTTCGGCGTCAGATCGAAAATCCGGGCGCGGTTGATCAACGACGGCAACGCCAACAGCACGGGCGCTGTTGAGAACTCAGAACTCGTCCCAAAATCAAGCAACCGCGCCGACCCTGCGCGCCAGATAATGGTAGGCTCCGGCGGAGTCGGCGGGGCGAGGGCGGTGTGATACCGATCGATTCCATCGAGCATCGCCGACAGCCAGTTCAACGCTATTTTCGCCGCCGCCCGGCGGACTTGCTCCGGCGCCGCCGTTGCGAAGGTCTGCGCGCATATCATTGCTTTGGGACGCAGTTCTGGGCGCCAGGGGAAACGCGGATCGTTTATCACCGGCGCCAGCGCCACAGCCTGCTGCGCCGCCGCCGCCGCCGCAGACAGATAGCCGACCGCAGGGCGGGGCGCTGCGGCGTGCTTGGTCGCCTTGGTCTCGGTCTTGGCGGCTGGGGGCGGGTCAAGTGGCGACGGCGTTGTGGTCATGGCGAGGGCGTTTCCTGGTCTGTCGCCGGTCCGGCGCCGCCGGGCGCGGAAGAAGCGCGATCTTCAAGCGGTGGGGTCCAATTTTGCAGCCAAAGTCGCCAGAATCGCTGAGCCGCCGCCTCCAATGTTGCAGCGCATTCATCATCGTCGTCGGCTTCGCCGGCGGCCTTTTGCTGTGTCGTTTCCATGGGCGGCCTCGATCATGGCAAAAGATAAGCATAGTTTCCAAATGGAGAAACTATTTGCGGCTGCGAAGGGGCGATGCAAAACTACCCCTAAGACTTCCCCGTGTGTTGCGCCGCAAGCCGTGGCGCGAACAACCATCATATGAGGCGGCGGATGGAACATGACAGTGATATCAGCGCTGCCGGGCGTGGGTCCAAATCTGGCCCGGACGCCGCCTATGACGCAGCGCCTGGAGCCCGAGATCCGCGTGACCGGATCACGGTAAAAAAATACGCCAACAGGCGACTCTACAACACTTCGACCAGCAGTTACGTCACACTTGAGAACCTCGCCGCTATGGTGCGCGACGGCCAGGACTTCATTGTCCAGGACGCCAAATCCGGGGAGGACATTACCCGTTCGGTGCTGACTCAGATCATCTTCGACGAAGAGGCCAAGGGGCGGGCGCCTATGCTGCCGACTAGCTTCTTGCGGCAGTTGATCAGGCTCTATGGCGATGCTTTGCAGGGCTATGTGCCAAGCTATCTTGAGATGACGATGCAAGCGTTTGAGCGTAATCAGGAGACTTTCCGGGGGCAGATCGAACGTTCTTTCGGCGGTGCTCCTGGTTTCGCTCAATTTGACGCCATGACCCGCGCTAACATTGAGATGTTCCGCAACGCCATGGGCATGTTTTCGCCCTTTGCGGGCGCGGCGATGGAGCGAGAAGGCGCCGCCGCTGCTGATGCCGCCGCAAACCCAGCAGCGCCGCAGGCGGACGAGCTGGCGGAGTTGAAGCGCCAACTCGCTGAGATGCAGCGCAAAGTCGATGCGTTGGCGCGGAGCTAACCAACCAGCTTACACAGTCTTGGCGGCGTCTTCATTCGCCGCCAAGGCGCGGGTCGCCACCCTTTGCATGGTGAGGCCCTGCACCACGATCGAGAACACGACGACGGCGTAGGTCATCGCCAAAACCGTGTCGCGACCCTCAAACTCAGGCAGCGACAAGGCCAGGGCGACCGAGATCCCGCCCCGTAGCCCGCCCCAAATTAAGATCGGAGCCGCCCCGGGCTGGAGCCTGTCGCCGAGGGCGCGTAACGCCGTCGCCGGGCCGCTGACAGCGACCATCCGGCCGATCAGCGCGATGGGAATCGCCGCAAGCGCCGCAGTGATCGTGCCGAGGCCAAAACCGATGATCAGCACTTCGAAGCCGATCAACAGGAACAGCGCGGCGTTCAAGATTTCGTCGATCAACTCCCAGAAATTGGTGACATGTTGCCGCGTGGCTTCGGACATCGCATGGGCCGCGCCCTGGTTGCCGATGATCAGTCCGGCGATCACCACCGCCAGCGGCCCGCTGGCGTGCAGCGTCGTCGCGATGGCGTAGACGCCCAAGACCAGAGCCAGGGTGATGATCACCTCCACCACATATTGATCCAGCCGACGCAGCGCCGTGTAGGCCAGCCCGCCGCCGGCGAGGCCCAGCGCGATCCCGAGCCCGATCTCCTTCACAAACAGCATCCCGATCGACGCAGCCGTCGCCCCCTCGCCGCCATGCGCTCCGGCGCCATGCGATCCGACGGCTATCTCCAGTAGCGCCAGGAACAGCACCACCCCGACGCCGTCGTTAAACAAGCTTTCCCCGGCGATGGTGGCCTGCAACGGTTTTGGCACCGCCACTCGCCGTAAGATCGACAGCACCGCCACAGGGTCGGTCGGTGAGATCAGCGCTCCGAAGACAAGGCACCATTCGAACGAAATCCCCAGCCCCAGCGCGGTTGAGAGACCATAGGTCAGCAACCCCACCACGACGGTCGACAGGGCGACGCCCATAGTCGCCATCAACAACACCGCTCGCCGTTGCCGCAGTAGCGCCGACAGGTCGGTGTGAAGGGCGCCTGCGAACAGCAGAAAGCTCAACATTCCGATCATCAGGCTGGCGTGAAAATCGATTTGACGCAGCCACCCCCGCGCCGACTCTGCTGCGCCAAAATTGAACAGTGCTTCAGCAATCAGGATCGCCACCGAAGTAGCAAGCGCGATTACCATCAGACCAATGGTTAAGGGCAACCGCAGATAGCGTTCATTCAGATAGCCGAAGAGTGCGGCGAAGCCGAACACGGCGGCCGATAGGTTTAGGAAGGTGGCGGCGGTCATCAGCGGCTCTCCAGATCTGTCGCCGCCTTATACAGATACGCGAGCCTGTGTCTCCATGCGTTCAAGCGCGGCGCGGGCTTTTGGGCTATAGCATTTGCTCGCCGCCGAGGTCCTTGCTTCATCCTGATACTTAATGGGCGTCGCCGTCAGATCTCGTCAAAGCCCCTGGCCACCAAACCGGCCAGCGCCGCCAAGGCCTCGTCGGCGTCCTGGCCTTCGGCGGTGATCTCAATTTCCGACCCCTGTGAGGCCGTCAGAAGCAACAGCCCCATGATCGATACGCCGTTTACGCTGTAATCGTCCTTGCTGACGGTCACCTTGGCGTCGAAGCGCTCGGCCTCCTGCACGAATTTCGCCGAGGCCCGGGCATGTAGACCCTTGGCGTTGACGATCCTGCAGCGGACGGCGGGCGCAGACATTGCTCAGCTCGCCTTGGCAGGCGCCGTCGCCGGTTGCGGCGGGCCGCCGAGCATGTCGCTGGCGGCGATGATGTATTTACGGCCAGCCTCCAAAACCGCCGTCACCGCCTCGGCGCGTGGGAGGGTGCGGGACTTCGCAAGCCGCATCATCATCGGCAAGTTCACGCCGGTGACGACCTCAACTCCCTCGCGCGCCATCGCCGCGATCGCCAGATTCGAGGGGGTGCCGCCGAACAGATCGGTCAACACAATCACCCCGGCGCCGTTGTCCACCTCGGCGATTGCGGCGTCGATCTCGTCCCGGCGTTTAGAAAGATCGTCCTTTGGGTTTAAGCCAATGGCCCGCGCCATCGGTAATTCGCCGACGACATGTTCGGTCGCCTTTAAAAGTTCGTCGGCGAAGCCGCCATGGGCGACGATGACGATGCCGATCATCGCCGTGCTAGAGTTCGCGACCACTGTCCGCTCCTTACGCAACTTCCGCCCTCAGGGGTCCCTGCTGTTTGTTCTTATTTCAGTTAGGGCGTTTCGCGGGTTCGACCCCCCGTGCGGCGGAGGGCTCCAACGCCGCCATTTCCGCCCTTGGAAGATCCTCTTGTTCGCGGTGACGCAGGTTAATGCGCCACCCTTGCCGCCGCAAAGTCGCAGCGAACGCCTCGGCCGTCGCCACCGAGCGATGTTTGCCTCCGGTGCAACCTAAGGCGATGGTGAGATAACTTTTGCCTTCGCTCTGGAATGCGGGCATTAGAAATGCCGCTAAATCAACCAGACGCGTCATAAAGCCGGGATATTGCGGATCTTCCGCCACATAGCGCGCCACCAGCGGATCGCGCCCATCCCGCCAACGCAATGAATCCACATAGTGCGGATTGCGTAAAAAACGGCAGTCGAACACCATATCCGCCTCCGCTGGCAACCCGCGCCGATAGGAGAAGGAGAGCACTGAGACTGAGGGATAAACGCTGCTGCGGCGGTCAAATCTGTGAGCTATTTCGCGGCGTAGCGCGACGGCGGTCAAGGTGGTGGTGTCGATCATCATATCAGCGCAATCGCGCAGCGGGCCGGTATGGCTGGAGTCCAGCACTAGGCCTTCTTCGATCGAGCCTGAAGGCGCTAACGGATGACGTCGGCGGGTTTCCGTATAGCGCCGGATGAGCATCTCGTCGGAGCAATCCAGGAACAGCAGCGTGAATGTCCAACCGCCGCTTGAGCTAGCCAAGATGTTGCGCAATTCAGCGATTGCAGGGACCAAAGCTGCGCCAGAAAGGCCGCAACACCGGCTGTCTACCCCGATCGCCACGCCAGCCCCACCCGGGGCCATTTGCGCCGCGATCTCCGGCACCAGCGACAGTGGCGGGGTGTCGACTGTTTCGAAGCCGATATCTTCCAGCGCATTTATGACCGTGCTACGCCCCGCGCCGGACCGCCCGGTGACCAACACCAAGCGCTTCGACGTCTCTGAGGCGGATATGTCGACGCTGGGCGTCGCCTCCTGGCTCGATCCGTCACCCATGCGCTATCCTTCAATCTCCGTCATTTCCGGAGGCGAGTCGATGTCAGGATCGACGAGCGCCGCGCCCGCCGCCAGAACCTGTAAAATCGCGGCTGCGCGAGATGTGTTCTGTAGCGGCAACAAAGGCAAGTCGACGCCGAAAATGTTAATCAAGCGCTTCTTTGGCAGGCGTTGCATTGGCGGCGCGTCGGTTTCTAGCGATAATTCCACAACCCAACATACCCGGGCGTCGGGAAGCGGCGAGACGCGCAACAGGCCAACCCCCCGCGCTTCGATAAGGCCAGCAATCGACGTGGGTGCTGTGGCGTGGATCTGCGTGGGGGTCTCGGCGTTGGGGAAAGCGGACAGCTGGGTCTGATCATCCGCGACCAAGCCACCGCCTAAAGCGAGCAGCCGCAGCCCAAGAGAGGATTTCCCTGCGCCCGATGGGCCAATAATCAATACAGCGGGGGCGATAGGCGGCGGCACTTGAGGCCACGCCTCAGAACAAGGGGTGGGAAATCCGATGCAGGTGGCGTGGACGAGCTGGCGAGATGCGGCCAGCTCATCGATGGTCATAACGGCAGTAGCACGCTGAAGCGGGCGCCGCTGCGGTCGTTGCGGTTTTCCGCCCAGATCTTACCTTCATGGGCGTTGACAATTTGGCGGCAAATACTAAGGCCAAGGCCGGAGTGGTTGCCAAATTCCTCGGCTTGTGGTCGCTCGGAATAGAACCGGTTGAAAATAGACTCGAGATTCTCAGCAGGAATGCCCGGTCCCTGATCCAATACCTCAATCTTCATCGCTGGATAGCCGTTGAAGTTTTGAGGCTTTGTGCTCACTTTTATTTCGTCCCCCGGTTTGCTGAAGGACACTGCATTGTCAATTAGGTTGTTAAATACTTGAGCCATGCGCGCTTCCATGCCGTAAATTAACGGTGGAACGTCCCACAGCGACGCAGTCACTGTGACAAGGCGATTTTCAGCTTTGGCTTGGGCGCTGGCGCAAACATTCGTGAGCAAGATATGTAGATCAAATGGCTC
>JAHQVS010000175.1 GCA_019634215.1 Paracoccaceae bacterium
CGACTGGTCCGCCGCAGGCTTCCCCTGGCTCAGCGTGCGCGAATGTTTCATCGGCATCGCCCCGGCGACGGTTCTGGGCGTCAGCTTCTCCGGCGAACTCGCCTATGAGATCCACATCCCTAACGCCTCTCTCTACGCCGCCTATCTTGCCCTGCGCGAGGCGGGCGTGGCGCATGGAATGAAGCTGTTCGGCGCGCGGGCGGTGGAGGCGATGCGAATGGAGAAGGGCTATCTCCACTGGAAATCCGACCTCTTGACCGAGTTCGACCCGTTTGAGACCGCCTTGCATCGCTTTGTGAAAGTGACGAAAGCGGATTTCATTGGAAAGGCTGCGTTGGAGGCGCGTCAGGGCTTGCAGAAAAAGGCCCTGGTCACGCTGGACGTCGCAACGACCCGTGCGGCGGCGCATGGCGGCGCGTCGGTCTATGATGGCGACGCGCTGATCGGCACGGTGACGTCAGGCGACTGGGGCCACCGCACGGGCCTGAACCTCGCCTATGCGTTTGTGGATGTGGATAAATCCGGCGTTGGGACGGCGTTGCAGATCGACGTCACCGGCGAGGTGGTGGCTGCAAAAGTGATCGAGCCAAGCCCCTATGATCCGGCCGGTGAGCGGTATCGGGCCTAGCACGATCTGTGTGGTTCCGTAAGGGGTTGCGATTGGGGCATCGCCGCCGTTCGAGGTTTACCACTGCCCCGCGCCCGCCACGGGGCCTAGATGTTACGGCGGGTCTATTCGGCCGAGATCCCAAATCCTGTCCGTGGCGGTGTTGGCAGAGAGATAAGGCTCACACCCCAACCGTTCTGCTTTGCGAATGTCCCTAAATCTCAGCATTCGGCTCCGCGCGTAGATCTCAGCCCTAGCTCACCGCCCCTTTCGCCTTCAGGTCGTCCGCATCGAACCCCAGTTCACGCAGAACCTCCTCCGTATGTTCGCCTACCTGTGGCGGCGGACGACGATAGGTGATCGGCGTGGCGCTCAATTTAATCGGATTGCCAAGCGTTTCGACAAAGCCTTTGTCGGAATGCGGATAGTCCTGTTTCACTCGGCTTCCGCGTTCAAGCGCATGGGGATCATTGATCGCGGCTTCGAGATCATTGATTGGCCCGCAAGGGACTCCCGCGGCCTCTAACACCTCCATCCACTCGCCCCGCGTCTTTGATCGGGTCGCTGCGAACATCCGGGGCATCAGCGCGTCGCGGTTTACGACGCGCGCGGCGTTGGTGGCGAAACGCTCATCCGTCGCCATATCCTCCCCCGCCGCCGCGCAGAACTTGGCGAACTGGCTGTCATTGCCGATGGCGAGGCTGAACCACCCGTCCGAAGCTTCGAACGCGCCGTAGGGCACCACCGTCGGGTGCATATTGCCCATGCGCGTCGGCACTTTGCTATCCGTCAGATAAGAGGTACCCATATTGATCAGCCAGGATAGCTGCGCATCCAGTAGCGCTACATCAATGTGCTGCCCCTCGCCGGTTTTTTCGCGGGCGTGAAGGGCGGACAGAACGGCGACAGTTGAATACATGCCAGTCATCACGTCTGCGATGCCGACGCCGACCTTCGTCGGCTCCCCATCGGGATCGCCTGTCACGGACATGATCCCTCCCATCGACTGGATTAGAAAGTCGTATCCGGCGCGATGGGCATAGGGCCCCGTCTGCCCGAATCCAGTGATAGAGCAGTAGATCAGCCCCGGATTGCGCTGGCGTAGCGTTTCATAGTCCAGCCCGCGCCGCTTCAGGTCGCCGACCTTGAAGTTCTCCAACATGATGTCGGACCCGGCGGCGATATCCGCCAGCAAGGCCTGCCCATCCGGATGCGCAATGTCGACGGCGACCGAGCGCTTGTTGCGGTTGGCGCAAAGGTAATAAGCGCTTTCCTTGGTGTTGTTCCCGTCCTTGTCCTTCACGAAAGGTGGTCCCCAGGCGCGGGTGTCGTCGCCTTTGCCGGGGCGTTCGATCTTGATCACATCCGCGCCGAGATCACCCAGAAGCTGTCCAACGGTCGGCCCCGCCAGAATGCGGCTCATGTCGAGGACGCGGAGGCCCGTCAGGGGGCCGTCTTTTAGGTCGGTCATTGGGTGCTCCTTGGACTTCTAACTAGGGAGGTTTGCCCGAATTTCACGGTTAAGTCTCTCCCTCTGGCGCGCTGACGCGGTGACAAGGCCGCTCCACGTCCAGTCGGCGCGGGCCCTCAATTCGGTCAACAGCCCGCCATCGCGCAACTCGCCGCCGCGGTTAAAAAGGAAATCGGCCATGTCGCCCAGGGTACGGAAATGCGGCAGGCGCCAGCGGCGGCGCAGTCCGTTGAGGGCCGAGGAAGACGCCAGGGGCGCCGCCCCGCATTCCAACGCCGAGACAACATCAAGGCGCGGCGCCTCACCGACCGTATCCGGGACTACGGCGAGATCCAGCCCACGGTAGAAGACGGTTTCCGCAACGCCGTCTTCAAGGTGCGTTACAGGAAAGGGCAAAGGCGGCGGCGTAATTTCGCGAGCGCCCGGCCCGGCGATGGCGAAGTTCGGCGCCCCGCCGCCGCCACGCGAGACAACCTCGTCAAAGAAGGCGCGCGTCGCGCTGATCGAGATATCGTCACGTTCAACCCAGATGCCCGCCAATAGTTGCGATTTTCGTAAACGCGGTCGGATCTTGCGCGCGCCATCGATCAGGGTAGGCGTCTCCGCCGCTGTCAGACCAAGGTCCTGGACGAACCTGCTTTGCGCCGGCTCCGCCGTCAGAACGATTCTTGCCAGCGACAGATGCTCGCTTAACGCGTCCCGCGACTGTTCAGCGATCGGCGCCTGAAGATCGATCAGGCGAAGCGCGCGGAGGGCGCCCTTTAGACCGAAGGCGAGGTCCGGCGACATTGCGCAGGCGATGTCGAAATGCCCGCTACGATCAAGATGTCTGGCCGCGTTTTCGATCTCATCGCGTGGGCAGGTTGCGACTTGCGCCGCTGTCGCGATCAGCCACTGCATCGCCTTGGCTCCGATTGTGTCGTCGGAGGCAAAGAGCGCTGTTACGTCAAAGCGATTGCCGCAGAAATAGCGGGCCAACATCAGATAGCGGCGCCAAGCCGCAGCGCCGGTGGCGGAGGGTGGCGCATCAAGGATGAAGAGGATGCGGCGGTTCACCAGCTTTCCTCCAGCTCAAGCTGTTGCTGGGCCTCGTCCCAGATCTCCCACGCGCCGCGAGACCGGGCGATGCCACTTGCGACTTCACGTACGACTGCGTTGGGGCTGTGCGGCCCTTTAATCTCCAGGAAAAGGGAGACAAGTGGCGTTGTGTGCGGCGCTGGACGCGCCGAAATGAGCAATCCATCGTTGTTCCGTCGCAGATCAATCGACCAGTCTGGCGCATTGGACAGGAAAACGTCCGGGTTGGGCGCGCCGTCCTCCAGTCCAGAGATAAGCACGCTAACAGGTTTAGGCGCGCCGGATAGCTGCGGGATGTATAGCGCGCAGCCGCCATCGGCCGCCATGATAGCCTGTCCGTCACCCAGCGCGGCGGTGATCTGTCGGGTATCTGGCTGATCCAGAAGCGAGGCGGGATCGAAGTGAACGTCGGACGCGCCAGCGCCATGGCGGAGCGAAGTAATGACTGCGCTGTTCATCAAGCCGGTCAGAGCATCAAACTCGTCTATCTCGGCTTGCATAAGTTGAGTGGCCAGCGCCACTAGGTCATCCGTCGCCAAATCCCGCCGAAGGTGGACGTGATCGTCGCCAGAGGGGCTTTCGAAGATCAGTTTAAGTCCTGGGTCTGAGACCGCGCCGCCCCGTACGCGGAGGGCGGCGACGGCACCCGTTTCAAACGACCGAGCGAGCGCGAGAAGGCGCTCAGTGTCGCCTGCGACAGCATCCACGATGATTTGCCGCCGCTGCGCCACTCGGGCGGAATCCGCTGCACGATGAGTGATGTCCAGCGGTGGTGCGAACGTCGTCAGGTCCGCGCGGCGCATCACGCCGCCAACAGGCCGGTTAGCGAGGCGGATGGGTGGATGCGCCGCTGCGTTCAAAAGCGGGCAGCCGTCACCGAATTCAGACAGGAGCGCCGCGCCATCCATTCGACCTGCGATGGCGCGAAGCAGAATTTCCGCGCCAATACTCACGCCGCATCGACCTTCTGAACGGCTTGACGTCGCCCGGCTTCGATCAGCGTGTGCAGATCTTCTGCAAAAGCGGCTGCTGGCCGCGCGCCACAAAATTCTTGCGCCGCGGCCAGATCACATATGGGCGCCGAAGCTACAAATGCCGCCGCAGCCTCGCCAGCGCCTTCCGGCGAAAAAAGGCGCAGAACAGGCGCGCCGATGCAATTGGCGATGAAGGCCGCGTTGCTTGAGGCGTTTGCAGACCCTGTTACGTCGATCAATCCTCGGATGGTGCAGGCGGCGTAGGCTATGTCCCAACGGGCGCGTATGCGGCTGATGCGGATATGCGAGGCTTTCAGCGCCGCGACCATGTCCATCGCGTCGTTGGCGTCGCGCCTTGTCGCGGCCAACAGGACAATTGGCTCTGCGCGCCCGGCCAACCCGCAAAGGGCGGCGTAAGTCGTTTCGATTGCACCCGGGGTGACGGCCAGTCCTATCTCTTCCGATCTTTGCTGTGCGGTGATCTTTGGCGCTGGACGGCGCAGGATCATGGCGGATTGGACCGAGGCGCCTTCATCGAGGGCGCCGAGGGTCGCCAATGCAGGAAATCGAAAGGCGCCTGAGGCATAGCGCTGCGCGGATCTTAAGTCTGCGAACATCCCAACAGGCGCGACGGGACTTTCGGACGACAGCAAAACGGCGCCGGGCGACCGGGCGATATTCTGCAGCGCCCAGTCGAGACCCTCCGCGAGCGTGAAGTCATAGAGCAGACGGTCCACACCGGGCCTGTACTGGCGGCGCATGGATCGTAGCGACATCAACTGGACAGGCCCAACATGATGAACCTGATCATAGTGAGCCGCCAGCAGAGGCGCCGCTTCGCGGACACAGTCCAAAGGATCGCCCGGCGGTGCATTGCCGAGGACGTAGAGCGTCGGACGGGGCGCCATGCTCGCCATCGCTCTACTCGGTGATATCCCAGTCGTCATCTTCCTCGTCGCTATCCGGCGCATCGATCCGCCGGA
>JAHQVS010000176.1 GCA_019634215.1 Paracoccaceae bacterium
ACCAAACATCTTGTTGACGGCTGCGTAAGTCTCAGCGATTTCCGGCCAACGATGCTCAAGCCCCATCGAACGAGCCTGGGCGCGCAGATTGGTGACTTGGCCACCCGGCATCTCATGCAGATAAACCTCCGAGGATGGCCCTTTCATATCAGCCTCGAAAGCGGCGTATTGCAGGCGAACATCCTCCCAGTAACTGGAGAGCTCACGTAGAATGCCTGAGTCGAGGCCAGTGTCGCGTGGCTGATGACGCAAAGCGTCGACAATCGATCCGAGCGGAGGCTGGGAAGTCATGCCCGCGAACGCATCCATTGCCGCATCTACAGCATCGACCCCCGCCTCGGCTGCGGCCAATACTGACGCCGCAGAAACGCCACTGGTGTCGTGGGTATGGAAGTGAATTGGCAGCGGGATCTCGTTCTTCAGAGCTTTGACCAAAGCAGATGCAGCCGCCGGCTTCACAAGCCCGCCCATATCTTTGATGCATAGCACATGCGTGCCAGCCTGATGCAGTTCCTTCGCTAGCTTTACATAGTAAGATAGCGCATATTTCGCGCGATCTGGATCATGGATGTCACCAGTATAGCAGATCGCCGCCTCAAGCACCTTATTGCCCTCCAGCACGGCATCCATGCTGAGACGCATATTCTCCACCCAGTTCAACGGGTCGAATACTCGGAACACATCAACGCCAGTCGATGCCGCTTGCCGGACAAAGAGCTGGACCACATTGTCTGGCAAGTTTGTGTAGCCAACGCCGTTCGAAGCCCGGAGCAGCATCTGCGTCATGACATTCGGCAAACGCATCCTGATGTCACGCAACCGCTGCCAAGGACATTCTTGCAAAAAGCGATAGGCGACGTCGAAGGTGGCGCCGCCCCAGCACTCGACCGAGAAGAGTTGAGGTAAATTGTGGGCGTAGGCTTCAGCAGCGTTCAGCATATCGACTGAGCGCATGCGAGTGGCCAGCAATGATTGGTGTCCATCGCGCATCGTCGTATCGGTAATGAGCAGCTTTTTCTGCGCCAGCATCCAGTCAGCGACAGCGCGCGGTCCGCTTTGTTCCAGCAGGTTACGCAACCCCTCAGGCGGCGCCTCTGCCCGAAGCTTGGGCGGCCGTGGAGCGCGGGCGTACGCCGGTGGTTCGGCCCGACCTTTGGTTTCGGGATGACCGTTCACCGTGACGTCGGCAATGTAATTCAACAGCTTGGTGGCGCGATCGCGGCGTCGCCTGAACTCGAACAGCTCCGGGTGGGTGTCGATGAAGCGAGTGGTGTAACTGTTGTCTTGAAAGGAGGGGTGGTTGATGAGATTCTCGACGAAAGCGAGGTTGGTGGCGACACCGCGAATCCGGAATTCGCGTAGCGCGCGGTCCATTCGGAGAATGGTCTCTTCCGGCGTTGGCGACCAAGCAGTCACCTTCTCCAATAACGAGTCGTAGTAGCGGGTAATAACCGCACCGGAATAGGCGGTGCCGCCGTCAAGGCGGATGCCGAACCCAGTGGCGCCGCGATAGGCCGTAATGCGACCGTAATCAGGAATGAAGTTATTGAGCGGGTCTTCCGAAGTGATCCGGCATTGCAACGCATGGCCATGTAGGGTGATCTCTTCCTGACGGGGAACCCCCGAGGCCGGGTCGCCAATGCGCTCTCCTTCAGCCAGCCGGATTTGGGCTTTCACGATGTCAATGCCAGTCACCTCTTCGGTGACGGTATGCTCTACCTGCACACGTGGGTTTACTTCGATGAAGTAGAAAGCGCTGGTGTCAGCGTCCATCAGAAACTCGACGGTTCCGGCGAGTTCGTAATTGGCGTAACGGGCGATTTTCAAGCCCAGTTCAGCCAACTCCTCCCGCTGCGCGTCGGACAGGTAGGGGGCGGGCGCTCGTTCCACTACCTTCTGGTTTCGCCGTTGCACCGAGCAGTCGCGTTCGAATAAATGCACGATCTGGCCGAAACGGTCACCCAAGATTTGCACCTCGACGTGTCGGGCGCGCTGGACGAATTTTTCGAGATAAACATCGTCCTTACCAAAGGCGGCGGCAGCCTCTCGCTTGCCCGCCAGTACTTCGCGATCCAGATCCTCAGGACCATGAATCGGCCGCATGCCGCGTCCGCCGCCGCCCCAACTGGCCTTCAACATCAATGGATAGCCAATCTCAGCGGCCAGTTCTCGTACGGCGGCCATACCCGCTTCGGTTTCAACATCCGCCAACGCCGCCGTGGCGGGCACCACAGGCACCCCAGCGGCGACCGCCGCGTTGCGGGCCGATACCTTGTCGCCAAGCAAGCGCATCGTCTCGGGTCTCGGACCAATGAAAGCAACGCCAACCTCGGCGCAGGCTTCCGCGAACTCCGGACTCTCGGACAGGAAGCCATAGCCGGGATGTATCGCATCAGCGCCAGAGGCTTTTGCGACCCGGATAATTTCGGGAATTTCCAGATATGCTTTGATCGGCCCCAGACCCTCGCCGATTTGATAAGCTTCGTCAGTTTTAAAGCGATGGAGCGAGAGCTTGTCCTCTTCCGCGAAGACCGCGACCGTCTTTTTGCCCAGTTCATTGGCGGCGCGGCTCACCCGAATGGCGATTTCACCGCGGTTGGCGATCAGGATCTTCTTGTACTCGGTCATGGCGCGCCCTTCGCTCGGAAATACGACACCGCTTCACGCGAAAGCGGGTCGCCCCGCCTTCGTTTCAGAGGCGTTTAGAGCGTCATACGGTGCGTAGCGCAGCACGACAACTGGGCGAAACGCCCTGACCCACCACGTTTAGGTTAATGGGGATCGTTGCCTTCGGTCCGTAGTCAACCAATGACACGCCTTTACAATCGCCCCAGGGTTTGCGTCCTCGCTTTGGATCTGCCAGGACCTATTGAATGCCGTTGTGCGCGCGGATCTGATCAAACGACGTGCGACAATTTGACAAGGGCGGCGAGGCGCCTGTCAGTCCCCGTCTCGCATGCGGAGAAACAGGTCATGGCGCAATTACGCGTTGATATGCTGGCGATCTGCCTTGGCGGATTGGTGTTGACGTCGATGTTGGTGGCGACCGCCACACAAGACATCGCTGTGTTGAGCATGCGCTGGTTCATTGGTCAGGGGCTTCTAACGGCGATGCTCCTCGGCGGTTTATGTTGGGGGGTGCTACAGAGCGCGCGGGGACTCGGAGGGTTCATCGCAAGCGCGGCCATAATCGCCGGCGCCGTGCTGGGCTTCGTGGTCGGCTCGATCCCAATCGCAATCGAATCCTCCGTGGCGGCGGCGGCGTTAGCGGCGGTGTTGATTGGCGTGATGATCGCGCTCAGCTTCGCCAGCCCCTATGAGATCACTGCCGGTGCACTGTTTGCCGCCATCTCTAGCGTCGGCGGAGCGGTGGTGGCGGTAGCGGCGCAGAGCGGCAATCCTACAATCAGCGCCGTGACCGGCTTTGGCGCGGCGGCTGTTGGCTTCGGCGTCGGCGCGCTTTTGGCTCGGGCCATCGCCCTGAACATAGGACAACTATTACTGCGTCTCATTAGTGGATGGTTCGCACTGACCGCTGTCCTGATCGCCGGCTTCAACCACAGCCCAGCATCAATACGCGTCCAAGCTCCCTCCGCTCCTGACCCTTTGGCAGTGGTCTCGCTCGGAATGAATGAAGCGGAGGTCGAGCGGGTGACCACCGCTTTATTGCTCAGGCTGTACGGCGCGTTTGAAAGCGGGGCGGAGACGGAGGTTTACGATGGGATGGCGACTGCGGTTAGCGGAGAAAGCCTTGAGGAGCTGCACCAGAAGCGCCGCAACGACCTCGCACGTCCCTCCCGCAATGGAGCAACCATCAAATCTATCGCGATGAAAGATTTTGACCTTCTGCGCAGCGATCCCCGCGTGGGAGTATATCGCCTCCAAGCGGGGTGGGAAGTCGTCAGCATGTTTGAACTTGGTGCGAATGAGCATTTCCAGCGTAACATTTACCAAGCCGACCTGCAGTTGGAGCCGGTTGAAGGCGTGTGGCGTCTTACACAACTCAACCTGAGTGATGGACGCCGTCAGCCCGCTGATGAGATCACTCGCCCAAGCGCGCCCGGAGAGGCGTTAGAGGCCGCACAACCAGGAACGGCGGAGGAGCAAAACCCGCCGCCGCAGTGAAGGCTGAGCTCGGCTTACTCTTCCTCCTCCTCCAACACCTTACGCAGTTGAAAACCAATACGCCGCGCCGGGCTCGGCCCTTGGACAGCCGCCGCCTTCAACATCACGTTCAGCTGGCTGACATGCTGCACCAGTTGGGTTTTTGCGCCCTGCTCATCGACCCCATAAAATGAGATGAGATCCGGCGCGAAATAGCCCATGCCGGTGATGCGCATCACCCCAGCTCCGCCTGACACAAAGCCCAAACCAACCTCATGGGCGTCATCCAGAGTCTTCTCAAAATTCTGGATATAAAGGATCATGCGCTCATAGGCCCATTGTGCGGGCGTCTTGTCCTCCGGCGGCGTCGCTGCGATCGCGGGCGGCAACGGCGTCGTCTCGGCGTGTTCACCGGTTTCCTCCGAAGAGAGCGCCACCTGCGCAAGAGGTGCATTTAGCGTGACGCTGCGGTTATCGGCGCGCCACATCGGGATTTTAAACATGGTTTTTCGCCCCCCAAGGCCTATCGTCCGGCGCGATAAAGCTGATCGGACCTACTGCATAAATCATGTTGCGGGCGGACCTTAACGATACGCCCGAGCGGGCGAAACGCCACCTGACAGGCTTTTGTCACGCGCGCTTTGAAGCGCCAAAGCGGCCTCATCGTCCACCGATCTGAGCCGCCTCCCACAAATCTGGCGCCTGAGGCCGCTTGCGGCGGAGCGCACGCCCTGAGCGGGTGAGTCGATTCAGGTGGGCCGCCGCCTCAACAGTCGCCAATCCCTCCAACGCAGGGGTGATCTCTCGGCGATAAAGCACTGGGAAACACTCCACCAAGGTGCGTGGCGTCTCCAGATGCTCAACAAGCCGATCCAGCGCGCGCTGATGTTTGGCCGCGACATCAAGCAATCGACGCCGGGCGCCCCGGAACGGGTCGCCATGGCCCGGGAGTATCAAGCGACTGTCATCCAAACGCTCGGCAAATGCATGACAGGAATCGATCCAATCCCCGAGCGGATCTGCATCAGGCTCCGTGGGATAAACGCCGATGTTAGGGGTGATAGTCGGTAAAATCTGATCCCCGGCGATCACCAGGTCATCATCCTCGGAGATCAACACCAGATGATCAGGCGCGTGGCCATGACCGAAGACAACGCGCCAACGCCGGCCGCCAGCCTCCAGCAGGTCGCCCTCGGCGACCGCATGGAAGCCGAGCGGCAGTGGTTCAACGGTCACCGAATAATTTCTCGCTGCGCGCTTGCGGTAGCGCTCCATCATGTCGTGGTCATACCCGGCACGGCGCATGAACGTTTCCGCCTCATGTGGCGGCTCAGTCCAAGCATCGAGTTGCAGCATACGGGCGAACAGCCAAGCTGTGCGGGATGTCCATAATTCGACACCATGGGCGCGCTGGAACCAACCAGCGAGACCCAGATGGTCGGGGTGGTGGTGGGTGGCGATCAACCGGCGAATCGGACGCTTTTCCAGCGGGCCTTCAATCAACTTGGCCCACAAAGACTGCGCCTCGTCGCCGCGTAATCCAGTGTCGATCAGGGTCCACCCGTCCACCTCCCGCAGCGCAAGGCAATTCACCGCACCGGGCGGAAACGGCACCGGGATCGGAATCATCAAAATATTCTCGGCGACTTCGGTCGGCACGCTCAGTGGTAAAGCCCCGAACGGATAGTCAGGCGGGGCAGGGGCGGCAGATTCTGAACTCAAGGGAAGATCGCTTTCCAGGCTGCGATAGAACGGCCCTCTCTACTCGTTCCTCAGCGGTCAAGGGAATACCGGCGCAGTATTTTACGACACGAGACTGCGCCCTGACGCCAAGCGCTGTTATCTAAGGTAACCTCATCGCTTTCTGCCCTAACTAAGCCGCTAGATCATCCAAACTCACTGCGTAGAGCGCGTCAGCGCCTCGTTGAGCCACCTGGGCATGCGTCAACACACCCGGCAATAGCTCAACCGCAAAGAAATTCGCCAAGGCGAGACGGCCAGGCTCACCGGAATTAAGCGCCCCAACCCCAAGATGCGCCGCACCGCCAACCAGGGCCAGCGCACGTAGATAGG
>JAHQVS010000177.1 GCA_019634215.1 Paracoccaceae bacterium
CCCCCTCTACGCCGCCAGCGAGACGCTGGATGATCTGGAGGCCGGGCGCATTATCGGGCGGGTGGTGCTGACGGCGGACTGAGCCAGAACCTTCATCAACACTCGGCTCATTCGACGGCGCCCCGGAGGATGGCCGCTCCGCCAGCAAAGCACTGGCTGGTGGGGCGGCCAGTCATGAGGAACGGGTTAACCGCCCGCCCCTCGCGCTAGCCGGATCATCCCAACGTCGGCATGGTGAATTGCGGATCATCACGCTGACCAGTCGGCCACCGCGCCGTGGTGGTCTTCAACCGGGTGTAGAACCGCACGCCCTCCATGCCATGCATATGATGCTCGGCGAATATGGAGGCCTTCCAACCGCCGAAGCTGTGATAAGCGACCGGGACCGGGATCGGCACGTTGACCCCCACCATGCCCACCTCGATATCTTGGGAGAAGGCGCGGGCGGCGTCGCCGTCGCGGGTGAAGATCGCCGTGCCATTGGCGTATTCATGCGCATGGATCAGATCGACCGCCTCAGCATAGTTCTGCGCGCGCGCAACCGAGAGCACCGGGCCGAAGATCTCGTCCTTCCAGACGCTCATCTCTTTCGTAACACCGTCAAGCAGCGACGGGCCGACGAAGAAACCGCCTTCATATCCCTGCGGCGCCGTGAAGTTCCGGCCATCGACCACGACCTTCGCGCCCTCGGCCTCGCCTCGGCCGACATACTGGTTGACCCGATCCTGCGCCGCCTTGGTGACCAATGGCCCCATCTCCGAGGCCAGATCCATCCCTGGGCCGACCTTGAGCGCGTCGATCTTCGGCAGCAGCGTGTCAATCAACTTGTCCGCAGTCGCGTCCCCCACAGGCACCGCCACGGAAATCGCCATGCAGCGCTCACCCGCCGAGCCATACGCCGCGCCCATCAGCGCGTTGGCGGCCATCTCCATGTCGGCGTCTGGCAAAATCACCATGTGGTTCTTAGCGCCGCCCAGAGCCTGCACGCGCTTTTCATTGGCGCAGCCGGTCTGGTGGATGTAGCGGGCAATCGGGGTCGAGCCGACAAAACTCACCGCCCGCACATCAGGATGGGCCAGCAACGCGTCGACCGCCTCTTTGTCGCCTTGCACCACATTGAAAACGCCGTCAGGTAAGCCAGCTTCCTTCAAATAGGCGGCGAGCAGCAACGACACCGATGGGTCCCGCTCCGACGGCTTCAAAACGAAAGTGTTGCCGCAGGCCAGCGCCACCGGGAACATCCACATCGGCACCATGGCGGGGAAATTGAACGGCGTGATCCCGGCGCAAACCCCGAGCGGCTGGCGGATCGAGCGCACGTCGACGCCCCGGCCAACATTCTCGGAAAACTCTCCCTTGAGAAAATTCGGCGCGCCGACCGCGAACTCCACCACCTCCAGGCCCCGCAGCACTTCGCCCTTCGCGTCCTCGAAGGTCTTGCCATGCTCCAGCGTGATCGCCTCCGCCAGCTGATCCATCCGCTGCCAGATCAGCGATTTGAATGTGTCGAGAATACGCGCCCGGCGGATCGGCGGGGTGTCCGCCCAATCGCGAAAAGCGCCTTGCGCCGCCGCGACGGCGACTCCGACCTCTTCAGCTGAGGCCAGGGCGACGCTGGCGGAGACTTCGCCGGTCGCGGGGTTGAAGACGTCGCTCGCCCGGCCCGATCCAGTGGTGACGCCGCCGGCGATGAAATGTCCGATCTGTTTCATGAGGTCCTCCCATTCGGCTCGGGAGGACGCTGACATCAATATTTACATATATAAATCTCCAAAAATATCTCTCCGTTATGCAAAAATAGCGATACTCTCCCGCAATGGATTGGGATGACGCCAAATATTTTCTCGCCATCGCGCGGGAAGGGCAGATGCTCGGCGCCGCTCGACGCCTCAACGTCAGTCAGGCGTTGTTGAGTCGTCGCTTGCAGTCGCTTGAAAGCGCCGTCGGCGCGCGGTTGTTCGATCGCTCGACGCGCGGGTGCCAGCTGACCGATGATGGCCGGCTGTTTCTCGACACCGCCGAGCGTGTCGAGGCGGAGCTGGTTTCCGGCCTCTCCCGGTTGGGGCTTGCGGAAGCCGAGATTGCTGGAACCGTGCGTGTGGGCGCGCCGGATGGGCTGGGCGGCGCGTTTATCGCGCCGAGGCTGGGGGCGCTCGCGGCCTCGTTCCCAAAGCTGCGGGTGCAGCTTGCGCCGTTGACGCATAATTTCTCGCTGTCCCAGCGCGAGGCTGACATCGCCATCATGATCGGACGCCCGGCGAAAGGACGGCTACGCGTCAAGCGGCTGCTGGACTACACGCTGAGCGTCTACGCGGCGCGCAGCTATCTGGAGACGGCTGGCGCGCCCACTCAGCCGGAGGATCTCGCACAGCACCGGTTGGTCGGCTATGTCGAAGACCTGCTTCACTCTCCGGAGCTGAACTATACCGAGGAGTTCTGGCCGGGCTGGCGCTCCGATATCGAGATCTCAACGGCCATCGGCCAACTGGAAGCGGTGCGGGGCGGCGCGGGGATCGGCGCGTTGCATGATTTTATGGCGATAGACGATCCATCGCTGGTGCGGCTCTTTCCCGAACGAACCGTCACCCGCAGCTACTGGGCCGTATGGCATGAAAATCTCGCCAGCTCGCGCAAGATCGCCATCGTCGTCGACTTCCTTGAACGTGAGATGCGTCGCGAAAACGAGCGGTTCAACAGAAGCAGCACCAAGGCATGAGCCTCGGCGAGCGGGTTGAGAGTCAGGAGGTAGAACGGCCTCAGTAAGACTGCCCCTCCCGAACGCGGCCAAGCTCTCACCGCGCCTGTGGGGGCGCGGTGAGAGCTTTGTCTGCGATCACAGCTAAAGCAGCAGAAATTGATCTTCCGCCAACAGCTCCCCGCCGCCATTGTCTTCGCTGTAGGCCTGCACCGTCAGCACAGAGGCGCCGCCGGGAAATTCGCCGCTTAGGAAGTCGCCGCCGAGGTCGCCGAACAAGGCGTAGGGCTCGACGTTCTCCACCTGCAATGGCGTGTCATCAATCAAGAACACGAATGACTCGACATCTTCGCCGGTGTTGAGCCGCGCTTCGATCGCCAGGTTCGCGCCCACCAGGCTGGCCGCATCGAGCGAGCCGTCCGCACCGACTTGCTCCAGCTCCGCATCCGACGCCGCATCGATCAGGAACAGGTCGATCTCCGCCGCCGCCGGTGTTTCGACCGTAACGCTGACATCCCCGACTGCGGTCAAGCCGTCGCTGTTCTCCACCACGTAGCTGAAGCTGTCGACGCCGAGGAAACCCGGGTTCGGGGTGTAGAGGATTTGGTTGTCCTGGATCACCGCCGCGCCATTGGCGGGGGTGTCGATGCTCGTCAATGTCAGGCCGACGCCGCCGTCATTCTCCAGAACGTCGATCAGAATCGGGGCGCCTTGCTCGGTTATGGCGGCGTCCTGCTCTGGCGTGGGCGGGACAGGGGTGGCGTCGCTGTTGGTCAGAATGAAGGTTGCCTCCGCCACCAGCTCGCCCTGGGCCGCATCTTGTGAATATCCGCGTACGGTGACGGTGAACGGCCCATCCGGCAGCGGTTGGCCGGTGAAGTCGTCGCCGATATCACCGAACAGGGCGTAGGGTTCGGCGCCTTCCGTCCGCGCTGGCTCATCATTGAGCTGCAACACTGCCGACTCGACCAAATCAGGATCGGCGAACACCGCGATGAGGGAGAAAGCCGCGCCGTTCAGCAGATCCGGGTCGATTGCTCCGCTGGGCGAAACTGGGCCGAGGATCTCATCGGTGTCGGCGTTGACCAGCAGCAGGGTGATGTCCGGCGTGACGACCGGCTCCTGCAGCTCAAAGGCGCCGAGATCGACGGTTTGGCCGCCGGGGATGGCGTCGAAGTCGCGCTGTTCGCCTCTCGCGTCGGTGGTGAGGCCGTTCGGATCAGCGCGATCGAGCGCCGGGTTGGCGGCGTTGGCGAGCAGCGCGATGGTTTCGACCGGGCCGCCATTATCGGCCAGCTCGCCCGCGAGGACGCCGTTATTATCGACGGTCCCGGCGAACACGTCCGCCGCGTCGGCGTTGATGATCCCGTCGCTGGCGTCCGCATCGGTTCCCGAACCGATGATATTGACGCCGTTGGCGGTTATCTCGCCATCAAACTCGTCGAACTCCGTTTCGGCGCTCACATTGCCGAGCACGATCGAATTCGTGAGCGTGACGCCGAAGCTGTAAATCCCGCCGCCGCCGGCGTTACTGCCGCTGGTTGAATTCCCGCTGACCGTACTGTTGATCAGCGTGACGTCGCTCGCGGAGGTGTTGCCGATCCCTCCGCCACGACCAAAGGAGCCGCTGGTGGCATTGCCGCTGACCGTACTGTTGATCAGCGTGGCGCCGCCCTGGCCGAAGAAGATTCCGCCGCCGAGGGCAGCTAAGCCGCTGGTTGAATTTCCGCTGAAATTGTCGTTGGTCATCTCAAGGGCGCCGAAGTAAGTGTAAATCCCGCCGCCTTGGGCGTTACTGCCGCTGGTTGAATTTCCGTTGACGGTGGCGTTGGTCAGCGTGGCGTCGAAGCGGGTGAAAATCCCGCCGCCATCACTATAGCGGCCGCTGGTGGCATTGCCGCTCACCGTGCTGTTGGTCAGCGTGACCTCGCCGCCGGTGTAAATCCCGCCGCCTTGGGCACTGAAGCCGCTGGTTGAGTTTCCGCTGATGGTGGCGTTGGTCAGCGTGGCCTCCCCCCCGGTGAAGATCCCGCCGCCGTAGGCTGCGAAGCCGCTGGTTGAATTTCCGCTGACGGTGACGTTGCTCAGCTCAAGGGCGCCGCTGGTGTGAACGCCGCCGCCGGCGGCGTCATAGCCGCTGGTTGAATTGCCGCTGACGGTGGCGTTGGTCAGCGTGGCCTCCCCCCCGGTGAAGATCCCGCCGCCGTGGGCCAAGTTTCCGCTGGTTGAATTGCCGCTGACGGTGGCGTTGGTCAGCTCAAGGGCGCCGCTGGTCTGAACGCCGCCGCCGGTCGCTGTGGTGTGGCCGCCAGTGATGGTTAGGCCGGACAGGGTGGTGACGCCGTCCGCCGCCGTGATGTTCAGCACCCGGCTGTTGTCGTCGAGTCGGTTGGCGTCGCCCGCCGCCGTGAGGCTGGCGGCCACATCGGTGACGAAGGAGCCGTCCTGCAGTACGTCGTCGCCAGTAGCGTCGCCGGAGAGGACCAGATCGACCGCGTTGGCGCCGTCAATTGTCACCGCTTCGGTGGCGAGCAGTTCGCCGCCGGTCAGGCGGATCAGGCTGTCGGCGCCGCCAGTGAAGACGGCGGCGTCGAAGGTGATGGTGTCGACGCCCGGCGTGCCGTTCGCCAGCTCTAACGCCTCGCGCAGGGAGAGGTCTCCCGCGCTGAAGTCGCCATCGGATTCGTCATTTCTCAGCGTAACAATAAACTCAGCCATAGGTCCCCGTTCGCCCCCTCTCAGGAGCGCCTCTCCCTGTACGCGCCACGTCCCCACATGAATGGAGATCTAAGCCATCCCGACACTGGAGCCGGGATATGGCCCGCACAGATTTCTGACTACCCGCAAGGGAGCAAGCCAGATGGCTTGAGGGTCCAAATTCTGATGAAACTTTAGTCAGCTTGTTGCCATTATTCCATCATGTATACTTTGTATTATATTTTAATATGTTTCGTTCAATTTATTGATTAAATTGGTAGCATTCAAATCCGAATCCGGCTGAATACCACATTAACCTCAAGTAAGAACTCAAGTATTCTCCAAACGATGACTGCTTCGGGCTGGAGATCGGTGGTGCGGACTGCCGCCTCCAGGCCAGTCGCCCAGGACTCTTTCGTCTCAGTCACACCAATGCAGCCGCCAGAATGCGCCGCCAAGTGGGAGGGGCGGAGAGCAGATTAGGCCACGTGTTAGGCCACGTCTTAGGCCACGTCGGCAACATCAGACGCGATCATCTCCGCCAAGACGTCACGGAGTGTTTGGTCATTCACCGGCTTGCCGATCACGGCGTCCATCCCCGCCTCCACTAGCGCGGCCTCGCCATTATCAGCGATATCCGCCGTCACGGCGATGATGGGCGTCGCGCTGATCGGGGCCGGAAGCTGGCGGATACGGCGGGTGGCTTCGACGCCGTCCATCACCGGCATCCGCACATCCATCAGGATCGCCGCGTAGCTGAATTTGGCGGCGGCGTCGATCGCCTCGACGCCATTGCAGGCCTTGTCGACACAATAGCCCATGCCCTTCAGCATCAGCTCCGCAAGCTTCAGGTTCGCGGCGTTGTCATCGACGAGCAGCAAGCGCGGCTTGGTGGCCGGTTGAGGCGGCGTTGGTTGCTGCACGGCCTCGACAGCCGCCTCGCGCCAGTCCTGGTCGCTGTCGGTTTCTGCGCCGGAGATCAAGTCGAGGATGGCGGCGACCAAGCGGCCTTGGTTGACTGGCTTGGGCGCGGCGGCGTCGAAGCCGAGCTTACGGGCGTCCTTGTCTGTACGGACGCCGGCGGACGAGGACAGGATCGTCTTCAGCGTGTCGTAGCGCGAGTCGGCCCGGATCATTTTCAGGAGGGTCAGGCCGTCCATGTTCGGCATCATCTGATCGATCAGCGCAACCTCATACGGCGCGCCGATCGCCGCGGCTTGCGCAAGCGCGCCCAGCCCCTCAGCGGCGGAGGCGACTGTCGTCGTTTGCGCCCCGAAGGCGGAGAGTTGCAGCTCGGCGATGCGCCGGTTCAGCGCATTATCGTCGACAACCAGTATTTTCGTTTGGGCGAGGTCGCACTGCATGACGTCCCGCAGCGACGGCGCCTCCGGATCGAGATGATGCAAGGTCAGGGTGGCGCGGAAGGCGCTGCCGGCGCCGACTTCGCTTTCGACCGTGATCGCCCCGTCCATCAGCGCAGCGATCTCCTTGCAGATGGCGAGACCGAGACCCGTGCCCTCATACAGGCGCTTGGTGGAGGCGTCGGCCTGGGAGAAGCGGTCGAAGATCGTCGCGAGCTTGTCTTTGGGGATGCCAATGCCGGTGTCGCGCACCGTCAGCTCGATGGTGATCGGCTGATTTGGCCGGCTGTCATCGGCGACGAGGGGGGTGAGTTTGCGCACCTCGACCGCGACACCGCCTTCGGATGTGAATTTGATGGCGTTGCCGACCAGATTGAGCACGAGTTTGCGCAAGAGACCGCTGTCCCCGCTCAGCTCACTCGGCAGGGCCGGGTCGACAAAGGCGGTGAGATCCAGCCGCTTTTCCAACGCCTGCGCCGACAGGAGCTGGACGGCGGAATCCACCGTCTCGCCGACATCGAAGATATGCG
>JAHQVS010000178.1 GCA_019634215.1 Paracoccaceae bacterium
AATATATTGCGTCAATAACATTATAACGCCCAACTACACCCAAAAACAACTTTCATTATTACATTTCACGAAGTAAAAATCCGCTCCCCTCCTCAAATAAATCCGACTCCTGCTTAGCCAGCAACTCTCATCTAATGACAAAAGATGGCGGCATTGCTAATAATGTTCATTTCATAATATGTGAGTGTTTGTTTTTCTAGAGAGTTTATGACGAAAGGCTCTGAGGTCGAACTCTTGATCAGAAATGCCGTCTAACAGGTTGCTGAGCGCAAGAATACGCCAAAATAGATTATGAACAACAAATTTCTAGTCCACTTTGACATGATACTAAGCTGGAAGCACCTGATGCAGACATCAGTGATTTATCCCGAAATATCCATATTCTATCTAAGAACTATTGCAGCTAAATATGTGGGATATGGAATAAAACTCCCCTAAATATTAGCTATGTCATATAAATTCACACTCAAAAATCTCTCCATACATACACATTAAATTCAACTATGTTTCGTCATGAAAACATCAAACATTCTGTTTCACAATAGAAAACCGACGCACCATCAATTTTGCCCGCGCCATAAGTACAATCGAGACAGGTCCCGCGTATGAAACAACGCATCAGTACTATGCAGGAGTTATCACTGAAGATTGGAGTATCTCGGCCAACTCTCTCAAAGTATTTCAATGATCCAGAATCAGTTCGAGATTCAATTAGAATCCGTATTTCTCAAGCATTATCTGAGCTAGACTATGTCCCTAATTTTTTTGCACGCAATATGAATCGAAAAAAAACCGGCCTGTTTGGAGTAGTTCTCCCGCACATGAATGATCTTTTTTATATGAAATTACTGCAAGCGATCGAGGAGCATGCAGAATCCCTAGAACTCTCAGTAATTATTCAAAACTCTCACGGAGATCCCCAAAAAGAGGTGCTTGCTCTAGAGAACTTACGTTCCATGAATGCAGAGGGGGTGATTATCTCCCCCGTCGGAGCACATGAGAATGCAGCTCATTTTAAGCAACTGCATTCTCAGCTTCCGCTTGTTTTCGTTGACGCTCGATGCCCAGGACTAGAGACAGAACTGCCTTTTGTAGGGACAGATAATGTACAAAGTATTGGATTAATCACTGACTATCTATGCCGATCAGGGACCCCACCTAAATTTCTGAGTCTGCCAAATGTGAATAGCAATGCTCAGGAGAGGGAGCAGTCGTATAGAAGTCGGATTTCAGAACTAGGCTTCACACCCGTGGTGCTACGAACAGAAACCTGCGCCAACCAATGGGAGTTTGAAGCAAGCGCATATCAGCTGATGAAAGATTACTTCAGCCGTGGCAAACTCCAAGAATCGACAATACTTTGCGCAAATGATCGCCTGGCGATGGGCGTATTGAGGGCGGCAAATGAGGCTAGCCTGATGAACACCTCGAATATTGGCCAAAATCAATTACGCGTCGCTGGGCATGACGATCACCCCCTAAGTAGCTATTTCTGGCCTTCGCTCACGACAGTCTCGCAAGACATTGTTCGCATCGGCGAGACTGCATTCGAATTAGTCGTGGATTTGGCGCGTGCACCGGTAAAGAGCATTGCAGAGAATGACGAGCGCCTTTTCAACGCGCAACTAAAGCTGCGCGCATCGGCCTGATCCACAGTCAAACTCTATCTTCTAGTCCCTCGTGACCTTGTATTCATGCGTTGGACGGTCGGGAAACAATCAGCGGCAAACGAGTAGCGGGCGGCGTGTTACGACTGCGCTGGGTGCGAATGACGCCATCAATAACCGTCATCCCCACCCCAGGAAGATTGCCGAGCTGAATCGACTCGAGAATGGTTGCACCCGGGGCGTGTTGCGCTTGATCCATCAGCACGAAATCCGCCGAACGCCCGACCTCAATGATTCCACAATCGAGATCGCGAACCCGGGCAGTGTTGCCCGTGCCAAGACAGATGGCTTGTTCGGCCGGCAAATCTCCCAAACTGGAAAGCATTGCAACCATTCGCAGGATGCCTAGTGGCTGCACGCCCGATCCCGCTGGACCATCCGTGCCAAGGATAACGCGCTCAAGGCAGCCTAACTCCTTAGATGTGCGTAACGTCAATAATGCGGCGCGTTCATTGCCGTTATGAACGATCTCAAGTCCAGCACGACAGCTCTCACAAATGCAGGTGATTTGTTCGTCCGGCAGTGCTGAATGGCCGCCATTGATGTGACCAACGACATCCGTGCCCGCCTCCAACACAACGTCCTTGTCGATCAAACCTGAACCAGGGATCGACGGGCCTCCGGTGTGTATCGTACTTTGGATGCCGTATTTGCGGGCCCATTCCACCATCTTGCGCGCGGTCGGCCCATCCTTAACGCCGCCCAAACCAACCTCGCCGAGAAGCTTCACTCCGGCGTTGGCCAGCTCTTTGAAATCCTCTTCGACCATTTCATGCTCGATCACAGGCGCGCCTGCATGAACCTTAACCCCAGAGGGTCGGAAGTTTTCGTACCATCGCTGAGAAGCGATCGCGAGCGCCTTCAAACCGATGATATCCTTCGGGCGGCCAGGCAGGTGCACCTCGCCAGCGGAGATCATAGTTGTGACGCCGCCGTTCAGCGTTGAGTCGATCCAATGAAGCTGCTGTTGGCGAGGCGTGTAATCGCCAATCACCGGGTGCACATGGCTATCAATGAGACCCGGTGCGAGGGTCACGCCATTGGCGTCGATAATGGTGTCAACGCCGGATTCGTCAATGTCTGCGGCCTTGCCGATCTGGGTGATTTTGCCGTCGACACTTAAAACCGTGTCGGCGTCTAGAATCGGCTGCTCAAGCTTTCCAGACAGAAGCAAACCGATGTTACGGATGAGCGTTCTCTGACCCGACATGCCTACCTCCACGAACCAGCGCCTAAATGCTTGCACACAAACGATAGGCGAGAGCAGCGCGATTTGTCGAGAGGCCACACACATAGTGAAGAGAATGGGCAGCGCCCTCTATCACTCGGCCTCCGTTATGGTTCGGCGACCGTGATTACGGCCTCGGCAGCGACTGGGCGGCCACCAACCACATAAGCGGCGTGATCATTTGTGTTCAGCGAGAGGCGCACGACATGCTCACCAGGAGGGAGCCTTCCAATCAGCGCCTCCGCGCTGGTCATCCGCCGTAACTTCAGGCCGTTCAGATAGAGATGTCCATGGCCCTCGCCGTCTTTATGAGGGCCGTCCATCTGTTCCGGTGCGAAGCGAAAATTCACGACCTCAGACGTCACGCGCCAGCCCTCTCCTTCCGACACCACCTCGATCGACACGCTAGGCTCTTGGTCTCCGGTGACCTGCCGCATAGCCACCCCATGAGCCGCATGAGGAGAAGCGCCGCTCATGGAGGCGCTAATCTTAGCTTTGGCCCGTACTTGACCAGCATCTTGAAAGGTTAAAGTGATCGGGACCAACCTACCCGGGAGCGGCTCGCCCTCAAGCTCAAATAGCATCAAATGGGCACCATCCGCCGCGAGGCTCGCGGCGCCTTTGGCCGGCAGCGGCAAGCCATCGCCTGATTGAGCGCCTTGCAACATAGCCCCCTTCGCCTCTGGAGAACCACCTGCCAGCAAGTGATCGGGCCCGCCGCGATTGTCGATCGTGAGGGTCACAAGCAGGGCCGTGTGATCCCCGATTGTCATGGCGCGCGCAGTAGCGTCGCCCAGGAGAATGTCTCGGGACTCAGGCTGGTACGCGACGGCGGCGACGATTGCGAAAACTCCGGCCAAGGCGAACCCTGCAATTTTCCATTGGCTCCGCATCTCGAACGCCTCATCGTGTTCATATGTGCACAAGCATGTTTCGACGACGACGCGCCGTCAATCCTTCACCCTCTCGCCGTTCCCTGGGCGGTGCGCTCGCTCTGTTGTTCCTGCAGGTGGCGATATCCCCCACATCCGCCATTGCGCATGTCTCTGAAGGCGGCCTCGTCTTGCTGCTGCCCACCGGCTTTTACATTTGGGCCGGCGGCTGGGCCGTAGCGCTGACGGTCGCGGCATTATTGTTTATCCCCACCCGCTGGAGCGAGGCCACATTTAAGAGCCGCTCGATCATACCCGCGCCCCCGCTTCGCGGCGCTGACACGGTCAGTCTCCTGTCCACACTCTGCCTTTGGGCGCTGATTGTCGCGGGGATCACAGGCTCACGCGACCCGCTGCTCAACCCGCTACCCTTGGCGATTTGGACTTTGCTATGGATGGTGTTGCTGATCCTACAAAGCCTGCTTGGCGATCTGTGGCGCTGGCTCAACCCTTGGACCGGTCTATACCGGCTTCTCAGTGGTGATAGATCTCCGCCCTTGGCTTTGCCCAAGAGCGCGGGGTGCTGGCTCGCTGTTGTCGGTCTGCTGTTGTTCGCTAGTTTCGCCTTCGCTGATCCCGCGCCAGACGATCCGGCACGCCTCGCCCTCGTCGTGTTGAGCTATTGGCTAACTACTCTCGTCGGCATGTTGTTGTTTGGCGGCGAGATTTGGCTCTCACGGGCGGAGTTTTTAACCATCCTAATGCGGCTGTTCGCAGACATCGCACCAATTGGGCGACGGCGAGGCGCCCTAGCCCTTGGCTCACCTGGCTGGCGGCTGTTCCAGCGCGACTCGGTGAGCATCTCAATGGGCGTCTTCGCTTTGGTATCCCTAGGGGTCGGCAGTTTTGACGGGTTGAATGAAACCTTTTGGTGGCTAGGCTTTATTGGCGTCAACCCATTGGAGTTTCCGGGTCGATCAGCGGTTTTCAATGAAACCTTGGGGGGCTTGCTCGTCGCCAACCTGCTGCTGGTGATTGTCTTCGCCGGAGCTGTCTGGGTCGGCTTGCGACTCACACGCCTATGCGGCGGGAAGGAAGCCGCCTTCGGCGATTTATTCCCCGCACTTGCCCTGGCGGTAACCCCCATCTCCCTCGGCTATCATTTGGCGCATTATCTCACCTCAATGTTGGTGAACCTACAATATGGGCTGCTGTCGGCCAGCGACCCGCTTGGAACAGGAGCTGACTACCTTGGACTCGGCGTGTTTTATGTGAGCACTGGCTTTTTTAATCGCCTTGAAACAGTACAGTTGATCTTCAACACACAAACCATGGCAATAGTCGCAGGCCATATTCTTTCGGTTATGTTGGCGCACGCCATGGCGGTTCGAGCGTTCGGTGATTGGAGGCGCGCCGCCTTGAGTCAATTGCCCCTCGCAGCATTCATGGTGGGGTATACTTTCCTGGGCCTGTGGCTCCTCGCCTCACCGAAAGGGGCTTGACGACACTCGAAGCTTCTGCGGAAGTTTGTTTGCACACACACGATATTGGCCGGCGATGGCGCGATCATCCGAGGGAGACCCATGATGCCCAAGGGGAAGAACAACAGCTCAATGTTTACGCGCCGTGGCGCGCTTAGCGTCTTAGGCGCTGGCGCCGCCGCAACCACAGCGCCAGGCGTGTTTGGCTACGCCCAGGCCCAGAGCAGCGAGCCGATTAAGATTGGCTTCCAAGTCCACCGCACCGGCATCGGCGCCGCCTATGGCCGCTGGTATGACCGCACGACGACAGCGGCGGTGGCAAAGATCAATGACGCTGGCGGCATAAACGGTCGCCCGATCGAGATCGTTGCCGAGGATGACGGCACCGACCCGAAGCGCGGCGCCGAGGTGATCGAAAAGTTCGCCACTCGCCACAACTGCGACATCGCCTTCGGCACGCTGTTCAGCCATGTGGTCTATGGCTCCTCGCCCCGCGCCGGTGAGTTGAAGCTACCATACTTCGTCGTCTCCGAAGGTCACCATGTCGCCAGCGGCGCTCTAAATCGGTACACGCTTCAGCCCGGCATCACCGACGTGAAGAGCCAAGTGCAAGCGATGGCCCCATATGTGGCGGATAATCTTGGTAAGAAGGTCACCATGATCTTCCCAGATTTCGCTTTCGGACATGACCACCGCGACTTTTTCTCCGCCGCGATCGAGGCTCAGGGCGGCGAAGTAGTGGCAAAGATTGCGATCCCGCCGACTGAGACCTCCTTCACCAAATATTTCCCAAAGATCCCAGCCAGCACAGAAGTGGTCTATCATGTGATGGTCGGCCCCGCCGTACTCACTTTCGTGAAGGAGATGGGCGAGTTCTTCGGCCCCAGCGCACCGCAGATCTTTGGCTTTATCGACAGCCTGGAAGCGGTGGACATCACTAGCCCCGGCCTCCAGTTCCTGGAAGGCTCCTACTTCTGGGAGGGTTTCCCACGCTACGCTCAACCCAACCAAACTGAGTTCGACAAAGCCTATCGCACAGCAGTTGGCGTTGATGACAATGGCGCGTCCGTTTCGGATTCGGCCGACGTCTCAACCTACGCCCACATGTTCGGTTGCTGGGAGACACTGTATATCATCAAGGCGGGCATGGAGGCATCCGGCTATCAAGGCCCGGCGGACCGCGCCAAGCTGATCGAAGCGGTCGAAGCCATGTCTGACATGCCGGAATCGCATGAGCATCCACAAGGGTTGAAGAAATTCAACGGCAAAACCCACCAGACCTTCGGCCTGCAATATATATCCAAAGTTGAAGGCGGGCGCTTGAACCTGGTGCACACTACTTCGCTTGAGGACGGTCTCTATGAGGACGAAGTCGACTACACCACCAAGTCGTTCTAAAGCGGCGGTGTGATGGCCTAAGGGGGCTGGACCAGAGTTGGAAAGGCCCCTGCATTTTCGGGTGTTTGAGCTGCCGCTTAGCGCCCACCTCCAGAAAAGCGCTACGGTAGAGGAGCGCGCCTTCGACGGCGCGGGCGGCTGCGGATGGACTTCGGCCCCTATTTAATATTGGCCTCGATCGAGGGCGCGGTTCAGGCGGCGGTGCTGGCCTTGACCGCCGTCGGGCTCAGCTTGGTGTTTGGCGTCATGCGCGTGGTGAATGTCGCACATGGCGAGTTTTACATGATCGGCGCAGTGCTGGCATGGTGGGTGTCGACGTCAGTGGGCGGGCATCCAGCAGTCGGCTTTATCGCGGCTTTGGTGTTGGCGCCGCTGGTCGCCGGGGCGTTGGCGGCGCTCTGCGATTTCCTGATCTTGCGCCGGGTCGATTATGACCCGGAAAGCACCATCGTCGCCACCATCGGTCTACTCTACATTATCCAGCAAACCACATTGATGACCTATGGCCCGGACGCGCGCCCGATCGAGCCGCCCTTTAACGAACGGATCGCATTGCCTTGGGTGCAGTACGGCGAGAATGGGCTGGAGTGGTACTACCCATGGGGTTTTGGCACCACAACCTACAAGCTGTTCGTGATCGTCGCCGCTATCCTGTTGTTGGTCGGGGTCTGGGCCGTTCTGGCTCGGACCCGGATTGGCATGATTTTACGGGCGAGCCAACTCGATCCCGACATGGCGCGCGCCTTCGGTGTCAATGTCGATCGGGTGTACGCGCTGGTGTTTGGCGCGGGCGCTGCACTGGCGGCGCTGGCGGCGGTGTTGATCGCCCCCATCCAACAAGCGCACTACCTGATGGGCGGCGACCCATTGTTGCTCTCCTTCATTGTCGTCATCATTGGCGGGCTCGGCAGTGTGGCTGGCACAGTGGTGGCGGCAGTGTTGATTGGGATGAGCGACGGCGTCATCTCGATGTTCTTTTCACCCACTCTGGCTAAGATCATCGCGACCATGCTCGTGGCCTTTGTTCTGATCTTCCGCCCCCAAGGCATCTTTGGGAAACGTGTCGCATGAAGCGGGAAGATTGGCGACCCTGGGCGTTGCATGGGGGATTAGTCGCGACGCTGGCGCTGCTGTATTTCGTACTGCCGCCTTACCATGCTGGCGTCTTACCGCGGGTGATGGTGCTCTCCGTCTACGCCATGGGCTACAATATCCTGTTTGGCTACACTGGGCTGTTAAGCCTCGGTCATGCGATGTTCTTCTCCGCCGGCATGTATGGGTTAGGGTTGACGATCCAGCACCTCGACTTCACTCCTGCGCCCGCGTTTCTGGTTGGGTTGATCGCCGCCACGCTGTTAGCCGCCATCGTCGGCGCGCTGGCGTTAAGGACTGTCGGTGTGGCCTTTATGATTGTGACGCTGATGTTTGCGCAATCAGGTTTCCTCGCCGCGCTCTATTTTGGAGAATACACTCGAGGCGACGAAGGTTTTGCGATTCAGCAAGCTGACCGAGTGCTATGGGGCGTCGATCTATCGAATGAAACCAACCGTTTCTTCGCCGCTCTGATCCTGTTCGCCATCACCTTATTCACCATTGCCTTTGTCGTGCGTTCAGCATTTGGGCGCGCGCTCGTCGCGATACGGGAGAATGAAGCCCGGGCGGAGATGTTGGGCTACAATGTCACCCGGCTGAAACTGCAGGCGATGATCCTGTCAGGGCTTATCGCCGGGGCTGGAGGCGCTGCCTACGCGTTGTTGTTCGGGTATGCAGGAGCGACCTTCGCTTCGGTGCAATACTCGATCCTACCATTGCTCTGGGTGCTGTTGGGCGGTGCCGGAACCACGATCGGTCCCTTCGTCGGCGCGCTGTTCATGTTCTACCTGATCGACTTCTCCAGTGAATTCACCGACGCCTACCTGCTAGTGGCCGGCCTCGCTCTGGTGTTGCTGACCTTGTTCGCCCGCGCCGGCATTGTTGGCGAACTCAGGCGAAGGGTGTGGGGGTGGCTGCCATGAACTTGTTGACCACGCGCGGGCTCTCGCGCCAATTCGGTGGGGTGAAAGCAGTTCAAAACGTAGATTTTGACCTGCCCAAGGGCGAGGTGCGAGCGCTGATCGGGCCGAACGGCGCAGGCAAATCGACCTTTGTCGGGCTGGTCAGCGGCCGAATCCCTCCCAGCGACGGCACCATTCAGTTTGATGGAGTCGACGTCACTCAAGCCCCCGCGCATCGGCGTATTGGGCTGGGGATGGCCTACACCTTCCAAATCACATCGATCTTCGCAGCCCTGAGCCTGCATGAGAACGTCGCCCTGGCGGCCCGGCCCAAGCTGGG
>JAHQVS010000179.1 GCA_019634215.1 Paracoccaceae bacterium
ACTGGATGATCTTCTCCAGAATATGCGCCGGCGTGGTCCAATCGATCGGCCGCAGCACCAAGAAGCCGCGATTGAACCAGGAGGCGAGCAGATGCTCAAGATCGGCGTCAATCCGCGTCAGGGTCGCGTTTTCTTTCAGGAACCCCAGCAACCCCTTGCGCATCGCCACCAGCCGTTCGGTGCCGCCAGGGGCGAAGTTCAACCGGCGCAGCAGCTCCTGCCGGCGCGGCTCGGCGGCGTCGATCAGTTGCGACAACGCCTCCGAGGACGGGTCGTTCAAGTACCGCGCCGTCGCCGCCGCCAATCGTTCTGGATCGGGGTCAAAATCCTCAGCAAGGCGGGTGAAAAACTCCAGCCGCTCCCCCCGGTCGAACCCATCGAATTTCCGCAGGATCTCCGCCGCCAACGCCACGCCCGACGCCTCGCCCTTGGACGACATCAACGTCTCGCACAACTGAAGCGCGGTCCGCTCGTCCGGCTTGGCACCGCCGCCCCAATCCACCAACCGCGCGCCGCGCTCCAACAGCGAATAGAGCAGATCGTTCAGCGTGCTCATGCCCGAGGTCATCCGGGTTCTCCTCTCGCGGTTTCGCCTCTCTCCGCGCCCGCCCGCGTTTGGGCGGACGCGGAGAGAGCGTCACCCCAAACGCGGGCCCATCAGCGCGTCGGGCAACCAAGTGGCGATTCCGGGAAAGATGCACAAGATCACAATCGCGATGGCCATGCAGGCGACATACGGCAGCGAGCCGAGCAGGATGGTTTTCAGCGGGATGTCCGGCGCGATGCCGTTGATAACATAGAGGTTGAGCCCCACTGGCGGGCTGATCAGGCCGATCTCCATATTGATGGTGAGCACCACCGCGAACCAGATCGGATCAAACCCGGCGCCGGTGACGATCGGCAACAGGATCGGCGCCGTCATCAGGATCACCGCCACCGGGGGCAAGAAGAACCCTGCGACCAGCAAGAACAGGTTAATCACCCCCATCAACACCCAGCGATTGACATCCAGGGTCGAGATCCATTCCGCGATCGATTGAGTAATAAACAGCGAGGACAGCATATAGGAGAACACGCCCGCCGCGCCGATGATAAACATGATCATCACGCTCTCGCGGGTGCTGTCGCGCAGCACGACCCAGATCGCCTGAAACGACCATAGCTTGTATATCACGACAGCCACGGCCATGCACATCAGCGCGCCGACGGCCGCCGTCTCGGAGGGGGTCGCGACTCCGCCATACAGCGCGTAGAGCACGCCCAGGATGATGGCGATGAACGGCAACACCCTCGGCAATACCTCGAATTTCTGCGCCCAGGTGAAGGAGCGCCGCGCCAACACGTCGGCGCCGCCATGTCGCCAGGTGTAGTAAATCGACCAGGCCATAAACAGCACGACCAGCAACAGCCCCGGGAACACGCCGGCCAAGAACAGCCGCCCGATCGAGGTTTCAGTGGCGATTCCATACACGATCATGGTCACCGAGGGCGGGATCAGAATCCCCAACGTGCCCCCGGCGGCGATCGACCCGGCGGCGACCCCGTCCGGATAGCCGCGTTTGCGCATCTCGGGGATGCCCATCTTGCCGATCGCGGCGCAGGTCGCAGGCGAAGAGCCCGACATCGCCGCGAACAAGGCGCAGGCGCCAAGATTGGATATAACCAACCCACCCGGCACCCGCGTCAGCCAACGATCCAGCGCCTCATAGAGGTCCGCCCCCGCCCTGGTCGAGGCGATCGCGGCGCCCATGATGATGAACATCGGAATCGATAACAGCGCAAAATTATCTAATTTTCCGAAGAAGATTTCCGGCATTAATTCCAGTGAACGCATGCCGTCGAACACGATCAGAAACCCGGCGGAAACGATCAGCAACCCCGCCGCCACCGACACGCCGGAGAACAACACCAGGATCGTCGCAACAGCGACCAGCAGCCCTAACAACAACGGGTCCATTACGCGTCTCCGCCAAATGAGGCGTCGTCGTCGAGGTCGAACGGCTTGTCCTCTCCGGTCGCCACCGCCAACATGTCCGAGGCCAGTTGCAGCATGTAAAGGCCGAAGCCGACCGGCAGCGCCAGATACGGCACCCACAGCTTGGCGCCCCAGACCGTGTCCGAAGTCCAGCCCCGCGACCAGGCGACATGCCACAGCTCATAGCCGTACCACGCCATCACTCCCATCACCGCCAGGGTCAGCCCGAACACCAGAAACGCCAGCGCCTTGCGCACGCTCGGCGGCAGCAAACGCGGCAGCAAATCGACGTTCACATGCCCGCGCAGCAACTGCACGTAGGGCAAGCCGATCAACGTCGCGCCGATCATCAGATAAATCACCACCTCGGTCTGCCAGACCGTCGACAGGTTCAGCACGAACCGCACCCAGATCATCTGACAGGTGATCCCCACCGCCGTCACGATCATGCCTGCGGCGGCCCAGCCGCAGAGAGTCGACAAAGCCGCCACCACCCGATGCGCGCCGGTTCGGGCGCGGGGCGCGTGCGCGGGCGCAAGCGTCGCCATGACAACATCCCTCGATACTTGAAAAAACAGGCCGGAGCGGCGCTCCGACCTGCGTCACTCAAAACCGATCCAACGGCGGCCAGCGACGCCGCTGATCAGGTTTGATCACTCCACCTCAAGCGCCATGTCGAGCAGCGCTTGACCGTTCGGCACCTGCTCAAGGAACTGCTTGTAGGACGTCCCTTTGGCGATCTCGCGCCAAGCGGCAAACTCTTCCGGGGTCATGTTCTTGACCTCGACGCCGTTCTCCTCAAACACTTTAGCGGCTTCGGAGTCCTGCTTTTTGGCTTCATCCAAGTAGTAGGCCTCCGCCTTGGCGGCGCCGGCCGACAGCGCGTCCTGCTGCTCCTTGGAGAGCTGATCGTAGGTGGATTTGTTCATCAGCAGCGGCTGATACATAAACCACAGCGCGACGTCGCTCGCCGGGGTGTAGCACTTCACCTGCTCATAGATCCGGTAGGACACGAACGAGGACGAGGACGTGTTCGCCCCTTGGAGCACCCCGGTCTGCATCGCGTTGTAGATCTCAGACGACGCCATTGAAGCGATCGAGGCGCCTGCCCCCGCGAGCATCTGCTCAAACGCCTTGCCGGCGGCGCGCATCTGCAAGCCCTTCACATCGTCAGGCGAGGTGACGCACTTGTCCTTACCGGCGAAGCCGCCCGCCAGGTAGCCATGGACCAGGACCATCACATCGTCCTCGGCCATCAGCTTCTCGATCTCCCCCATGAACGCGCTCTCGTTCAGGCGCGCCGCGTGGTCGTGGTTCTTCACCAGACCAGGCATCAGGGTGAGATTGAACTCGGGCCGCTGGCCGCCGGCGTAAGCCAACGGGAACACCGTCATGTCGAGCTGGCCGCGACTCAGCGGCTTGTATTGCTCGCGCGGTTTGAACAGAGATTTGGACGGGAAGATCTTAATTTCGAGTCCCACATCCGCCGCCGCAACCTCGTCGGCGACGATTTGTGCGACCTTATGGCGAACATCCTTGGTCGACCACTGGTGACTGAGCCGCAGTTCCTGAGCCTGGGCGACGCCCGAGCTAACCAGGGCAATAGATGTGAAAACAGCCGCGATCCCCGCGGCCGACAGTCTGATACTCATGATTTCCTCCCGATATTGGGTGTCTTCGCACCCGTTTCTTTTAGAGATGCCAACGCGACACGTCGCCGCGCCGCCCGCTTTTTTGTGCTGGTTCAAATGGCGTCGCTTGTCAATCGCTTCCAATATGGGGCCTGGATAGAGAGAGCATCATTAACGGTCATTTATGGCACCCCCCAAACCAAAGCCACCAGGCACGTCACACCGAAAACTTACCGTTCAAGAGTTGCGCCGCATGCTTGAAGAGGACATCGCCCAGCGCACATTGCGCCCCGGCGACCGATTGGATGAAACCCGATTAGCTCGGCGCTTTAACGTCTCCCGCACCCCGGTTCGCGAGGCCCTTCTTAGCCTCGAAAGCTCTGGCCTCGTGGAGAGCCGGCCACACAAAGGAAGGTTCGTGCGTCAATTCGGCGCCCTAGAATTGATGAAAATGTATGAGACCATGGCCGAGTTTGAGGCGAGCTGCGCTCGTTTAGCTTGCGGCTCCATGACTGATGAGCACAAGAAAAACCTAGAGGATGCGCTCGCAGCTTGCGGACAGGCCGCCGACGCCAACGACGCCGAGGTCTACAGCCTTCACAATGAAAGCTTTCACCAAGCGCTCTCCGACGCCGCTGAAAATCCGTTCCTAGGCGAGTACGTCCGCCACCTCCAACAGCGTCTGCGCCCGTTCAGACGGCATCAGCTCCGCGCGCCCAACCGCCTCACCACCTCTTATCAGGAGCATTGCGAGGTGGTGGCGGCGATCAAGAACCGCGACCCGCGAGCCGCCGAGGAAGCCGTGCGGGCCCATGTCGGCATGCAAAGCGAAAGTGAGGCCTCCAACATCCTGAAAGACTGAAACCACCAGTTTCACAGCTATTGGCGGCTCTGTGGCAGATCAGGGTCGCCAACCTGCAATATCCCTCGGCCGCCCTCAATAAACGAGGTAATTGCTGTCTGCTACAATTGGGGGAGGCGCTTGACTCGGTTTAGTGGAAATGTTTAGCTCTCCCTAGTCGGCGATAAACTTGGGCGCGGCCGCTCACACTCGCCGGCGCACGACAGATGGCCATAGAGCCATGGTGCGGGCGGCCGTTCCGCCAGGGAGGAAGACATGCGTCAATTGAAGGCGTTCGCTATTGCGGCCGCCGCCGTCACAGCTATGACGGTTGGTGCGCAGGCTCAAGACAAGGAAATCACGCTGTGTTGGGCCGCTTGGGACCCCGCGAATGCGCTGGTTGAACTGTCCAAGGATTTCACCGCGCAAAGCGGCATCAAGATGAACTTTGAGTTCGTCCCTTGGACCAATTTCGCCGATCGGATGCTCAATGAACTAAACTCCGGCGGCAAGCTCTGCGATCTGATGATCGGCGACAGCCAATGGATCGGCGGCGGCGCTACTTACAACCATTATGTAAAGCTGAATGATTTCTTCGATGCCGAAGGCATTTCGATGGATGATTTCCTCCCGGCGACGGTCTACGCTTACTCAACTTGGCCTAAAGGCACCCCAAACTATTACGCCCTGCCAGCGATGGGCGACGCCCTCGGCTGGGTGTACCGCAAGGATTGGTTCGCCCGTCCCGAACTCCAGGCCGAGTTCAAGGACAAGCATGGCCGCGACCTCGCTCCTCCGAAAAACTGGATCGAGCTCAAGGAGATCGCCGAGTTCTTCCAGGGCCGCGATATCGACGGCAAAACCGTGTACGGCGCGGCGATTTTCACCGAGCGCGGCTCGGAGGGGATCACCATGGGTGCGACCTCGGCGCTCTACTCCTGGGGCTTTGACTATGAGAAAGAGCCCGGCAGCTACGATATGGCCGGGGTGGTGAATTCGCCGGAAGCTGTCGAGGCGCTGGAGTTCTACAAGTCCATCTATGACTGCTGCACCCCGCCGGGCTATTCCGACAGCTACATGGTCGCCAACCTCGACGCCTATAAATCGGGCCAAGTGGCGATGATGATGAACTGGTTCGCGTTCTGGCCGGGCCTCGCCAAAGACGAAGCGGTCGGCGGCGACGTCACCGGCTATTTCGTCAACCCAGGGCAAAATGTCGAAGCCTCCACTCTCGGCGGCCAAGGCATCTCGGTTGTCGCTTACTCTGACAAGCAGGCCGAGGCGCTTGAATACATCAAGTGGTTTGCCCAAGAGGGTGTTCAGAAGAAATGGTGGTCTCTGGGCGGTTATTCTTGCCACAAGGCGGTTTCCGGCGCGCCGGATTTCGCCGACAGCGCGCCTTTCGCCGCTGATTTCTTGGTCGCGATGAATGGCGTCAAGGATTTCTGGCAAGAGCCGACTTACGCTGAACTGCTGCAGTCGATGCAAAAACGCGTCCATGACTATGTCGTCGCCGAAAAAGGCACGGCGCAGGAAGCGCTCGACAAGATGATCGACGACTGGACGATCACTTTCGAGGATGACGGCAAGTTGTAGCGACAAGTGACGGAATAGCGGCCCAGAAACCAGGGGTTAAATCCCAAGTTATGGGCCGCTGCTTTCACTAATCACTCCAGTGCTTTCTCTCTTTGATTTCGGTTCAGGCGCTCCAGATGACGACGCAGACAGTGGATCAAGCGGCGGCGGCCGCTGCGCGCGCCACCCCGCAACGGATCGCGCATCGAGTGCGCGGACTCTCCGACCGGGCGATCGCATGGCTATTCATTTCCCCCACGATTTTACTGCTGCTGGCCATCAACATCTTCCCGCTGCTTTGGACAGTCTACCTGTCCTTTACCAACTTCCGCGCGAATCAGCCGGGGCGGGAATTCAAATGGGTCGGGACACGTAACTACGAACGCTTGCTCGGCTCCGAGGACATCTGGGGCTATATGCAGGCCACCGCCCACTTCGTGGTCTGGACCATGGCGATCCAGATCATCCTCGGCCTTGGACTGGCGTTGCTGATCAACCGTGCTTTCCGCGGCTCTGGGTTCTGGACCACGCTGATCCTGATCCCGATGATGCTGTCCCCGGCGGTGGTCGGCACGTTCTGGACCTATCTCTACCAACCGCAAACCGGCATCTTCAGCTATATCCTCAACGTGTTCCATAACTTCGGCCCGATCGACATGATCGGCTCCGTCTCGCTGGCGCCTTGGGCGATCGTGATCGTCGACACCTGGATGTGGACGCCTTACATCATGCTGCTCTGTCTCGCCGGGCTGCGCTCGATCCCCGATTATCTGTATGAAGCCGCCGAGATCGACCGCGCCAACTGGCTGCAAAAATTCTGGTACATCACCCTACCGCGCGTGCTGCCGTTCCTCATGCTGGCGGTGCTGTTCCGGGGCATTGAGAATTTTAAGATGTTTGACCTGGTGGTCGAATTGACCTCCGGCGGCCCCGGATCGACCACGGAGTTGGCCTCAATCAATCTCAAACGCGAGGCGTTTGAGAAGTGGCGAACGGGCTACTCCTCGGCCTTCGCCATCATCCTATTTGTGACCGTGTTCGGACTGGGCAATATCTATGTCAAAGCATTGAAACGGGTGACGTCATGAGCAAACCATCGCTCTCCGTCACCACAGCCAGCCCGCGTGCGAAGTGGATCGCCGGCATTCTGGTGGTGTCCTACGCCATGGTGGCGATGATCCCGCTGGTCTGGATCTTTATGACTGGCTTCAAGTCGCCGCCGGATTCGATTTCCTATCCGCCCAAGGTGGTGTTCGAGCCCTCGTTAGAGGGATATGTGAACCTGTTCACCACCCGCTCGCGCCAAACCGACGAATATATCGAGAGCCTCGGCCCGCCGGAGACCTGGTACGATGAGCTGGTGCGCAAGCGGAATATGGTCATCACCGGGCCTTCCCGTTTCGCCGACCGCTATTGGAACTCGGTGGTGATCGGTTTCGGCTCGACCTTCCTGGCGGTGTTTCTGGGCACCCTGGCGGCCTACGGCTTTTCCCGCTTCAAAGTGCCATTAAAGGATGATCTGCTGTTCTTCATCCTCTCGACCCGAATGATGCCCCCAATCGCGGTGGCGATCCCAATCTTCCTGATGTATCGCGAGCTGGGCCTGTCCGACACCGCCGCAGGGATGATCCTGCTCTACACCACAGTCAACCTGTCCTTGGCGGTTTGGCTGCTGAAGGGTTTTGTCGATGAGATCCCGCGCGAATACGAAGAGGCTGCGGTGGTCGACGGCTACACCCGGCTGCAAGCTTTCGTGAAGGTGGTGCTGCCGCAGATGCGCGCCGGTATTGCGGCGACGGCGATCTTCTGCCTGATCTTCTCCTGGAACGAATACGCCTTCGCCCTGCTCTTGACCAGCGGCAACGCCCAAACCGCGCCGCCGTTCATCCCGATCATCATCGGCGAAGGCGGCCTCGACTGGCCAGCGGTGGCGGCGGGGGCCACCTTGTTCCTGCTGCCGGTGGTGATCTTCACCGTCATGCTGCGCAACCAGCTCTTGCGCGGAATCACCTTCGGAGCGGTGCGGAAATGAGCGAAAAACCCGAAAACAAACCCACCCGCTATTTCCAGCGCGGCCCTTGGGAGAATGGCGCCACCATCCTGATCGCACTCGGCGTGCTGATGCTGATGCAACCGTTTTCCCTGTGGCTTTACGGCTGGTCCTTCGCCGTGATCCTGACCGGCACGATCGGTTTCGTGATCGTCAGCCATTTCCCGGAGTAAGCGATGAGCAACGCCTCCTCCTCTGAGACGATCCGGGAAGCCCGCTGCGAATGCGGTGCGTTGCGGGCCGTCACCCATGGCGAGACCGAGCAGAGGTACTGAGCGATGGCCGAAATCCGCATCGAGAACCTCAAGAAAAACTTCGGCGACTTTATCGCCGTCCGCGATTCCAGCTTCACCATCGAGGACGGCGAGTTCTTCGTCATGCTCGGCCCCTCCGGCTGCGGCAAGACCACCACCCTGCGGATGATCGCCGGGCTGGAGACTCCCAGCGATGGGCGCATCTTGCTGGACGGCGAAGACGTCACCTACAAGCGCGGCGCCGAGCGGGACATCGCCTTCGTGTTCCAACTGTTCGCGCTGTATCCGCACATGACCGTACGCGGCAACATCTCCTTCCCGCTACGGCTGCAAGGTTTGCCACGCCGCGAGGTTCGGGAGCGGACCGAGGAAGTCGCGCGCTTGCTGAAGATCGAGCCGCTGCTGGATCGCGGCGTTGGCGGGTTGGCGGCGGGGGATCGTCAGCGGGTCGCGCTTGGCCGCGCCATTGTCCGCCGCGCCAAGGCGTTCCTGATGGATGAGCCTCTTGGCGCGCTCGACGCAGAGTTCCGCGATTTGATGTGCGAGGAGCTGCGGCTGCTCCACAAACGAATCTCCGCCACCTCGGTCTACGTCACCCATGACCAGATCGAGGCGATGTCGATGGCCGACCGGATCTGCGTCATGAACAAGGGCGATGTGCTGCAAATCGGCGCGCCGATGGAGGTTTATAACCGCCCGGCGACCAAATTCGTCGCCAGCTTCATCGGCAGCCCATCGATGAACTTCCTTCCGGCCCAAGGCAATGTCAGCCCCGGCGACACCGAGATCCAGGTCAACGGCGCCCGGCTGGCCATGCCGGAGGCGCGCGAGGGGCTGGCCCGCACAGAGTCGGTGCTGGGCGCCCGCCCGGAGCACATCACCATCTCGCAGGACGGCGCGCTGAGAGGCCGGGTGTTCGCCGTCGAGTATATGGGCGCACGGCAGCTGATCACCATCGACACCGACGCCGGCCGCCTCAGGGTCCGCGCGCCGAACACTGTCCGCGTTGGCGACGGCGAACTGGTCGGGCTTTCCTTCGATCCCGCCCGAGTGCTTGTGTTCGACCCCGCCAGCGACCGCACCCTCAACAGCGCTCTATTCGACGCCGACGGGGAGGCCCACGCCCATGGCTGAAGCCAAACTCCACGCCGTGACCAAGCGCTTCGACGACACGACAGCGATCGCTGATATGTCGCTGGAGGTCGGCCACGGTGAATTCGTGGTGCTGCTCGGGCCGACTGGCGCTGGCAAAACCACCACTCTGCGCCTGTTTGCCGGGCTGGAGACCCCTGACGTCGGGCGGGTCGAGATTGACGGCATAGACGTTACAACAGTGCCCCCGGCTGAGCGCGACGTGGCCTTCGTGTTCCAGCAATACTCGCTCTATCCGCATCTGACGGTGTTCGACAACCTCGCCTTCCCGCTGCGCGCCCCAGGACGCAAACGCCCCGAAGCTGAGGTGAAGAAGCGCGTGCAGGACATCGCCGAGATGCTGCGGATCGAGAGTAAGCTCAAGAACCGCTCCACCGTGCTTTCCGGCGGTGAAATGCAGCGGGTGTCGATCGGGCGGGCATTGGTGCGCGAGCCCAATCTGTTTCTAATGGATGAGCCGCTGTCCTCCCTCGACGCCAAGCTGCGCGAGGACCTGCGAGTCGAGTTGAAACGCATCCAGCGCGACCTCGGCGCGACAGTGCTGTATGTCACTCATGATCAGCTTGAGGCGATGACCCTCGCCGACCGCATCGGCGTGATGGGCGAAGGAAGGCTGGCGCAGATCGCCGCCCCGCGTGAGGTCTATGACCAGCCCGCCAACATCTACGCCGCCCAACGCCTCGGCAGCCCGCAAATCAACCTGCTCGACATCGAGCAGCTCGGCCCCCTCCCCGCCCCCGAGGGCGCCGCCCGAATGGGGCTGCGGCCAGAGGACGTCCGCCTCAACGGCGCCGGGGTCGAAGGACGGGCGTTGACCGTAGAGCATCTCGGCGTTGAAACCGTGGCGTTGCTGGAGGTCGGGGGCGCTCATGTCCACGCCCTTCTGGATGCTGGCGCGCGCCTGCAAGAAGGCGACGCAATTCGCGTCTCGGCGCGGCCAGGGGCGACGATATTCTTTAACCAGGAGGGCGTTCGCATGGAGCCGACGACACCGACCCCCGCCAATCCCCCCAATGAAGGCGCGACCCCGGAAACCGCGCTGCTGCTGGCCTGCATCGAGGCCGCCGCCAAAGCGATTAGCGACAATGAGGCGGAAATCGAAGGCCTCGACCGCGCCATCGGCGACGGCGACCATTACCACAACATGAAGCGCGGCGCCGAAACCCTACTGGCGATGCGCGAGGAACTGGCGGCGAAATCCCCGGATGAGGCGCTGAAGGCGATCGCGAAAAAACTGGTGATGACCATTGGCGGCGCCTCAGGCCCGTTGCTGGCCAGCTACTTCCTTGACATGAGCAAGGTCTCCGGCGCCGCAGGACCCTGGAGCGCAAACACTGCCGCCGCGATGGCGACCGCCGGGGCGGAGGCGGTGAAGGCGCGGGGCAAGGCCGATATCGGCATGAAAACCATGCTCGACGTGCTGATCCCCGTTGCGCAGTCCCTCACAGAGATGGCCGCCGCAAGCCGCCCCCATGAGGACATCCTCACCGAGATCCCCCAAGTGGCGGAGACCGGCCTGCTCTCCACCAAAGACATGCTGGCCGCCAAGGGGCGCGCCGCTTTCCTCGGCGAACGCGCGATCGGCCATCTCGACCCAGGCTCGAAGTCCTGCGCTGTCATCATCTCAGCCATCTGCGAGACCGTTCGGAGCCGTGCGTTGTGACGCCGCCTGAAACGCCTCCGGCTGCGACCACGCGGCCTGCTG
>JAHQVS010000180.1 GCA_019634215.1 Paracoccaceae bacterium
GATGTCGAGCGGCGCGCCAGTTTGGGTGAACACATTGCCCGTGCCGTCCACCACATTGCCAGTGGCGTCGAGCACATATTCCACCGTCGGCGTCGCCGTCTGCGCCGCGCGATCGATGGTCAGCTTCAAGTTCATCAACCGGTCGGGAGTGACATCGACCGCGAACAGATCAGCGATCTTGATCGCGGAGGAGGCGACGACAACGTCATTTTCCTCAACTTCAACCAACAGCTCACCAGCCACCGGCGAGCTGTTGTCCGGATCGGGTCGGGCGACGATGCGCACAAAATTACTCTGGTCGCCAGTTCCGATATAGCCGCCGATCTGCTGGCTCGGGTCGAAAATGGTGGTTCCTGGGTTGCTGATGGTCCAGGTGACGGTAAACTCATCGATATTTGGACTGATGCTCACCCCGGTTTGGAACTGGAACAGGCCGTCATTGGCGGTTCCAGCCATGGTGCCATCAGCGACCTGCTCGATCTGGGTGGTGCCGCCGAGCGCAGCTGTGATGAACTTCACATTGTCGAGCGGCGTGGTGCCGTCGGGGTTAGGCGTTGTGAAGAAGGTCTCGAAATCATCCACGCCGTTGACGGCGACGCCGGTCAGGCCAGCGCTGATGCCGTTCGGGCCGGGCCGGTTGCCATCCTGGTTGGGGTCGAAATCCCAGACCAACGGCGGCAGCCCTGGCAACAAGGTGACGGCGGCGCCGTTGGAGGCATCCTGGCTGAAGGCGTCGTTTATATTGAGAATCTGATCGCCGTCGACATCCGGGTTGGGACCGACCTGAAGATCCGTGGGCACCAGCACGCTGATGTCGCTGCCGCCAATGCGGGCGACAAACAGCAGACCGTTCGGCCCATTCACAACGTCGAGCGGCTGGCCACCGACATTGACCAGCGGCGCAACACCGTCCTGATCCTCTACCGCGCCATTCTGAATGATCGGCGCCAAGGCGGTTCCGGCGTCATTGACGTTGAAGGCGGTCACCGACCCGTTGAACTGCACCGCGATCACAGCGCCATCGAGGGCGCCATCGAAGGCCTGACCACCACTGTCGTAAATCGTTACTCCGTTGGTGGAGGAGCCCGTCGTCGCAATCGGCTCGCGGCCAAACGTTCCGCCTTGGCCGTCGCTGACCAGATTGTTCGGATCGGCCCCGTCGCGATCCAAGCGCAAGCCGCTCTGACGCAGACGCTCGCTGTCCGCCGTGAATTTCGACGGATCGATTAAGAAACCGTTCTGAATGTTCACGACATCGGGCACGAGCGAAGACAGGTTGCCGACAAAGTTAGTCCCGGTGGCGCCGTCCGGTTGGCCGCTATCGTTTCGAACCGTCAGGGAGCCGTCTTGATTGGCCCGGGTTGGGTTGGGGTGGCCGTAATAAGCGCCATCCTCAACCAGATATAACGGCTCTGGATCGCCGTCGCCGCCGCCGACCGGATCATTGGTGGCGAAGCCTTGACCATCAAGATTAGGGTTCCCGCCGAGACCGTCGTTGCCGCCATTGTCGATAGTGAAGATTTGACCATTGTCGCGCTGGGCGAGGTCATAAGCGTTGCGCATGCCGTCGGCGTAGATCCGCAGCGGCGCGTCGGCGGGCAGAATCGCCATATTCAGTCCGTCATTGCCACCGAATGGCCCTTGGAGGTCCATGCCGTCGGAGTCTTCAAAGAACCCCTGGGCGATGGCTTGAGCGTCACTGAGGTTCCCCGGAGCATTCGCGAGGTTTGGATCGTCTAGGGTCGGCAGATCATAAATATAGTCGCGCGCTACGAACGAGAAGTTGTTCGGGCCGGTCCCGCCGGTGGTCGCAACCCCAGCGTCAGCGTCCGATTGCACCGGCAATCCGTCCAGAGCGGCGAGATCAATCTCCAGCACCGTCCCCGACAGCGCATATTCCGCCGTATTGGAGAAGAAATTGCTCGGGGCGCCGTTGTTGGTGAAACCGCCGACCTGTAGCAGCAGCTTGGAACCACCCTCGGTCAACAGCATACCATTGGTGGCGTGGTTCTCCTCCGACCGCGGCAGGCCGCGCACCAGATCGACCGCATCCCAAACAAAGTCGCCGTTCCCGTCGGTAACCGGCTGGCCACTGCCATTGAGGACCTGGGTGACGCGGGTGAGCACACCAGAGTTAGTGTCGAGGTTCTTCTCGCCGTTTTGGGCGATGCGCGGATCGCTCGACGAGACGTAGAGCACCGTGGCCCCCGTCTGCGGTTCCTCAGTGACGATGATCCCGGTCACCTGCCGCGAATTGCTGGCGTCGTTGGTCTCGCCGTTGAAGTCGGCGCCGTCCACCACCCCAGAGAAGGTTGAGCCGACGAAGTCGCCGCTGGTATTCGGCTTATCGTTATGATTGGCGATGGACTTCACCACATCCAACCCATCCGCCAACTTCAACACCTGATGATCCGCCACCGACACGCCGGTGACCTGACCATTGGTTGTTTGCACTGTCACAGCAAAGGAATTGACGGTGCCATCTTGCTCGGAAACATACAGCCGACCATCCGGGCCAAATTGTAGCGAAGTCGGGTTTTGCAATACTTGGCCGCCACCATCAGATCCATTGAATTGCTCAAGCAGCGTGAAATTAATCGCCATGATATTACCCTCAAAATGGGTCCAGCCGCATGTTTCCCAGCCGGACGAAATGATCAGCAAGAGTTGAACAGCGTGGGGCCAAGTCGACTTCTTGGAAAACGGAGCGTGGCGTCATCACACCACATCAAGGCCATTCATTTGATTTTATGAGATAAGTTAGAGTTGAACGCCTCTAAGCGCCGCCCCTCTCTTTTGAGCTTTTGGCTCCCTCATAACTGCATTTGGCTCCCTCATAACTGCAAACGACTCGGGTTTAATTGTCCAGATTTCAACACGATACCATCGTATTAAGACCATCGTCACCATGATGGCTGATGCTTGTTAACAATTGTGATCCGCTTGCGTCAGCACTCAGGGGCCGGAAAGCGGCGGGGCGCCAGCCCCGACTGAAACCAACGGATAAAGCTTTCAATACTGAATACTGGAAGTTTCACAGCGGCGGCGATGTCGGCGGCGTAGGGGGTCATGTTGGTGCATTCGAGCACCAAGGCGCCAATCTGGGGATGCGCCGCGACCAACGCTCGCGCCGCCTCGACATTGTCCTGACGCGCCAGCGCCACATCCAATGCTGGCTCATCGTCAAGAATGGCCCTAGTGAATTCCCGCCCATACTCGGTGGTCCCAATCGGCGCATCAACTGGCACACCGGCCTTCACCAAATGCTCAGCTGTCAGGGTCGAGGCGGAAATGGTCAACACCCCAACCCGACGCCCCGGCGGCAGCAACTGCTCGACCGCAGCGACCTGCATCAGTGACGATGTCGCCACAGGAACCGACACTGCCGCCGCCAGCTCCTCCTGAAACATCGAGAGAAACCCGCAATTGGTGGTGATGCCATCCACCCCATCGGCGACAAGCTCTCGCGCGGCGTCGACAAAGGTTCCGAGAGCGCCTTCAGCCTGGCGCCGCACAATCAGGTCAGGAGAGGCTCCGCGCACGATTTTGTAATGCACCGGAAACGGCCATGTGAGCGCGTTGCCCATATCTCCGGGAATGCGGGGAAACCGCGCGTCTAGCATCAAAATGCCAACCGCCGCGCCGTAAATCGCCTTGCCGCCCGCCGCTTTCATCGCCGTTCCTCGCATTTGCCAAAGCTGCACTGCATTTAACGCTGGCGCCTAAGGGGATCACAGGTTTTGAATGCAAGCGGCGATCGCTCGCCAAACAGAACTAAGCAAGCGTTTTTGTGAGGGAGACACGCATGCGCATCACCACCATCGCGGCCGCCACGCTGATTCTCGGCGCCGCCGCCTCGGCCCATGCTGAGAAATGGGACATGCCGCTGGCTTACGCCGCCACCAATTTCCACTCAGAGAACGCGGCGGAGTTCGCGAGCTGCGTCGGCGAAAAAAGCGGCGGCGCGCTGGAGATCGTGACCCACCCCTCGGGCTCGCTGTTCAAGGGCAACGAGATTAAGCGTGCGGTGCAAACCGGCCAAGCTCCGATCGGCGAACGGCTGCTCTCAGCACACCAGAATGAGAGCCCGATCTTCGGCGTCGACTCCATCCCCTTCCTCGCCACTTCCTTTGACTCACATGAGAAACTGTGGGAGGCCGCCGGCCCGACCGTAGCGAAGACGCTTGAGGAGCAGAACCTCGTCTACCTCTACTCTGTGCCGTGGCCGCCACAGGGCCTATACTTCAAGAAAGCAATGACCTCGGTCGCCGACATGAAAGGGATCAAATTCCGCTCCTATAACAGCGCCACCGCACGGATGGCGGAGTTGACCGGCATGCTGCCCGTGCAGGTCGAGGCGGCGGAGCTGAGCCAAGCGCTGGCCACTGGCGTGGCCGAAGCATTCATTTCCTCAGGGGCCACCGGCTATGACCGCAAGGTATGGGAGCATTTAACGCATTTCTACGAGGTCGACGCTTGGCTCCCGCGCAACGCTGTAATGGTGAACAAGGATTCCTGGGACGGGCTCGACGAAGCAGCCCAAACCGCCCTCCGCGACTGCGCTGCAGACGCAAAGACCAATGGTTTGCAGCGATCGAAGGACTACACCAGCTTCACCCTCAAAGGCCTGAAGGATGGCGGCATGACCGTGGGCCGCGCTGGCGACGCCTTGGTCGATGAATTGAAAGCAATTGGCGAGACCATGACTAACGAATGGCTCGATGCCGCTGGCGATGAGGGCAAGGCGATCGTAGAGGCCTACAAAGCCAACTGAACCGGCGTCGCAATCTCAGCCGTGCGCGACATTCTGAGAGGTGTCGGGCGCGGCTTTTCCATGCACTTTATACCAGCTTCCACCATTCCGCCGCCACAGACCACCACCACAGCCCGCCATCACAACGTTAAGGACCGCCATGCACCCCAAACCCGGCTATTTGCGACGCGGGCTTGACGCGCTGTACCTCGCTGGCGGCCTGATCGCCGCTGGCTTCATGATAGCGATCCTGGTGATCATCCTGCTGCAAATGGCCGCCCGTTGGACCGGAAATGTCTTTCCCGGCGGCACGGATTACGCCGGATATTGCATGGCCGGGGCGTCGTTCTTCGCCTTCGCCTACGCGCTCAACCATGGCGCGCATATCCGGGTGTCGATTGTGCTGAACGCCATTGGGCCGGGTCGGCGTTGGCTAGAGATCTGGTGTTTCGGCGTCGGCGCCCTCACCGCCACCTTCTTCGCCCGCTATGCGGTGAAGGCGGTGTATTGGTCTCATAAGCTGAACGATGTCAGCCAGGGCCAGGACGCCACCCCGATTTGGATACCACAACTCTCGATGGCGGCGGGGTCGATCCTGCTGGCGATCGCTTTCTGGGACAATCTGCTGCGTCTGATCTTCAGTGGCGAACACGGCGTGCGGTCCGACACCGCCGACGCCAACTCCCACGCTTGAGGGGCTGATACGACATGGAGACCTTAGCCCCAATCGCAATTTTCATGTTCGTGCTGTTCCTGCTGCTCGGCAGCGGTGTGTGGGTCGGACTGGCGCTGATGGGCGTCGCCTATGTCGGCATGGAGCTGTTCACCTCCCGCCCTGCCGGCGACGCCATGATCACCACGATCTGGACCGCCTCCTCCTCCTGGTCGCTGACGGCGCTGCCGCTGTTCATCTGGATGGGGGAGATTCTGTACCGCACGCGGTTGTCGGAGGACATGTTCAAGGGCCTCTCGCCCTGGATGGCGGGGCTGCCAGGCGGGTTAATTCATACCAATATCGTCGGCTGCACAGTATTCGCGGCCGTCTCCGGCTCCTCCGCCGCGACGCTGACCACCGTCGGTAAGATGTCAATCCCGGAGCTGCGGCGGCGCAATTATCCGGAGAAGATGGTGATCGGCACGCTGGCCGGGGCGGCCACTCTCGGGTTGATGATCCCGCCATCACTGACGCTGATCGTCTATGGCGTGACCATCAATGAGTCGATCACCAAGCTGTTCATCGCTGGCATCCTGCCCGGGATCACCTTGGCGGCTATGTTCATGGCCTATGTCGCCATCGCCTCCCGCCTGTCGAGCGACTTCGCGCCCACCCCTGAGCCCCCGATGTCTCTTTGGCGCAAGCTGGAGAATTCGCGATTTCTAATCCCGTTGATCCTGCTGATCACGCTGGTGATCGGGTCGATGTATCTCGGCTTCGCCACCGCCACTGAGGCCGCCGCCTTCGGCGTGGTCGGCGCGCTGCTGCTGGCGACGGCGCAGGGCTCATTGAGCGGCACGGTGTTTGTCGACAGCTTGCTGGGCGCCACCCGCACCTCGGCGATGATCGCGCTGATCCTCGCCGGCGCCGCGTTTTTATCCTTGTCAATGGGCTTCACCGGCCTGCCGCGTGCATTGGCGGAATTCATCGGCGGGCTGGAGTTGTCGCGCTTTGAACTGCTTATGGCGTTGCTGGTGTTCTACATCATCCTTGGATGCTTCCTTGACGGCATCTCCTCCGTAGTCCTGACCATGGCCGTCGTAGAGCCGATGATCCGTCAGGCCGGCATCGACATCATCTGGTTCGGGATCTTCATCGTGGTGGTGGTCGAGATGGCGCAGATCACGCCGCCGATCGGCTTCAATCTGTTTGTGCTGCAAGGCATGACGCATCATGAGATGGGTTTCATCGCCCGCGCGGCGATTCCGATGTTCCTGATCATGGTGGTGATGGTCTTTGTGCTGATTGCTTTCCCTGAACTCGCCACATGGTTGCCGGAAAATATGCGACAACGCCCTGGAGGCTGACATCGGCAAAGCAGCAACCCTCGTAGCGAAGCCTCAACTACTCACGCTAAGGTTATGAAATATTGAGGCTTTTCACCAGATAGCCCTTCAAACTTTTGAGGGACGCCGACCGCAGCAGCAGCGGGACGGGATAAGTCACCTACCACATGATTGACCCTAATACGCGCATTATTTACGTTAAAATCAACTCAATAACGAATCGGGGATTGGAAGCCATTATGCGCATTTTTATTGTATTTTTATGCCTAGGCTACTTCTTCTCCACCTCCAAGGTACTTGCGGTTGAAGAGACGAGCATTTGGCGCCTTCAACTGGCGCTTGCGACATGCAATCAAACAAATATAAGCGCAGGTAATCATCTAGAGATACAACTGAACTCAAATCAAAAAACCCAAATACTCAACAACCCTTACAATATTAATACAACAGGAAAATATCAAATTTACGAGCTTATACCAGCTCTTCTGTTCGAAAATCCAGAGAATGCGACACTAAAAGACATTAAAGAGCTCTCCATCAAATTTCAGAGCAGGGAAAACTCCTGTGTTGATCACTTATCCGTACTACTGAACAACCCCCATGATATATGGAAACAACCCCAAAAAGCTTTTCAAGATCTTACGGACAGTTACAGAATACTTGAACAAAACTTAAGCAACATCAGAGTGCATCAGCCACAATTAAAAGCACACACAATCTCACTCACAGATAAGAAAATTCAAATTCAGAACACAGATACATTATGGAGAAAAGAGAGCGCAATTTCCGTGAAAGCCTTACCAATTATTATACCGGAAAATTATTGGGAAGGCGTCATCCGCAGTAGTTTTGGCCATCAACTTGCCTTGCTTTACTTGGCAGAAGGCCGATCCAGCCCCTCTATAACGTGGCCTAACAACCGAGGTACGATTAGCACGATTTATACCAAACTGGGCACGCGAGTAAAAATACAGCTCAATCTACTTTCTACTGACACCAAGCAGCACCCACCAAGCAATCATAGAGTCTCTTTTGACTTGGTCGTAAACTGCTCTGGGGCTCAATTGGATATTAGAATAGAAAATATCCAGACAGAGTTGTCGCCAATATTTCACTTCCTAACTTTTGGATACGCTAAACTGCTGGAACGCAGCCTTCACCACGCTGCTGGCGCCTCCATCAGCCGCCGCAATCTGGCGTTCGCAACCTCCTGTATCGCCCCCAATTTCCTACAAACCGCTCGCTTATTATCGCTGCTGTAGCTGGCCACATCAGCTTGCCTCATAAAGCCTCCACCTCAGGCGACGACGTGAATTGATTGCCCGCGCTTGTCCAACCAGCTACGCCAATGCTCAACAAAATGAGACGGGAGGCTATGGGGCATGCGGATTTTAGGGGCCATCTTGATTGCGATTGGACTAATCGCACTTGCAGCCGACTTCGCGACGGCGGATCTGGCAGGATTCCGTCTGCGCTCAATTGGCGAGTATTGGTTTGATCTACATCGCGACAGCCGATTGCTGATCCAGCCGGCGATCGAGCGTCATATCCACCAAGACTTATATTTCAGCGTCGTGGAGCCTGTTTTGCGGCAACCTGCGGCGGTGGTTAGCGTTGTCCTTGGCAGCGTGCTGATGTTGATTTCAGCCCTGCGTCGGCGCGCTGCCTGAAACACGACGATAGCGAAAGCCGGTTCCATAGATCACCAGCTCAGCAGCCCCTTGCACAATGGTGGGGTGGGCAAAGCGTACGCCAAGAGCACCATCATACCCTTTCGCGGACAACTCCGCCCGGAAGCGGGCGAGGCCGTCGGTCATTGCCGCGTCGAGCAGCCTCTCATAGCGCCGCATCCGTCCGCCGAGGGCATTGGTGATCATCTCCCTCACATCGCGGATAAGATTAGAGGCGTGCACCGCCGACACCGCCACCATCTCGCCAATCTCAATATCCAAATTCGGAGGGGGGGTTTCGATGGTCAGCAAGCGGATACCGGGCGCCTCCAGCGCAACCGATGCCTGCTCCTGCGACGCCTGCTCATGCGTCACGTGAACCTCCCTCAAAGTAATCTGCATAAAAATCGTTGCGAGCCGGACGCCGCGGCATGATCCAACGCAGAATTCGCCGTAGAATCCAGAACACCAACAGCAACGGCAACCCGAACACCAGCAACAGCGCCCAACCATAGCGCTGGGCCACCACCCCGAATCCGACGTCACCACTGCTGACCGCGTTAACTGCATAGACAGCACTGATCGGACTCCACAAAGGCGACTCATCGAGCAACAGCGACACCGCCTGACCCGGCGCTCGGCTGTTCGCCACAGCCGCCGCGCTGCGGGCGGAGGCTCTATCAATCAGCTCAGTCTTGCCCGCGACCCGGCGCAGATACGGCAACCGTTCGTCGAGAGGCAACGGCCGTAACATTTCAAACAGGGCGGCGATGCGGTCGGCGGGGAAAGCGGCGGCCAAGGCGCGTGCGAGATCCGGCTCCAACGCCAACAACTCCCCGCGCTGCGCTCCGGTGAGAGCTGCGGCGAGGCGGATAGCCCGGCGATCGCCAAGGCTGAGCACCTGACTGAGCTCTTCCTGTGTCACCTCGTCAGGCCGCAACAACTCTGGCAAGCCGTGGCGCAAGGCCTCCTCGAAACGATCGCCGGCCAAGGCGCTCCAAGCCACCAGCTCCTCGACTGACACCCCGCGAGCGCCCCACTCATCCAGGTGGACAGCAAAGCCCGGGATGTCCACGGCCGCCGCAAGCACCCCATTGTCCAGCGCGGCCAACACCGCCTCTTCGCCGCCCACCCGATTGATTGACGCCACCGCCGTCGTGACCGTGTCGAACTGCTCGCTGGAGACGCTGGAGAGGAAATCGCGGAAGCCCGGGTATTTTTCCGCCAGCTCCAGAACCGCGCGGTGGTCCTGCTTGAATTGCTTCCAGCGCGCCACCATCAGCTCTGCGATCACCTCAGCGCGGCGATCGAACTCCTCCGGGCCGACATTCTCTAGCTCCTCGACCAACGCCTGCTGGATCTCCAGCTTGGTGTCGAGACTGAGCAACTCCTCCCGGATCACCGGGAACACGCCATCCGCACCGGCGATCAGCTCATACACCAATAACAGCGCCCCCAGCAGAACCGAAGCCCAAGCCGCCGCCCGTGCTGCAATCGCGCCAGCCAGGCGCCGCACCACCGCGCTGACGATTCGACGCACCAAACGTCGGAACACTACAGCCAACATGGCGGCGATCACGGCGGAGAGATTGAGCGCCACTGACGTGGAGACGCCGGAAACCTCGAAATTGGCGGGTGCGGGGTTGCTTAACTCATCCTCGAAGGCGGACTGTACCGACTGGGCGTAACGCGCGCCCAGAAACGCCTGTACACATCGCGCGGCGTAGCTTTGCGCCACGGCGTCAGCGTCGGCGACCATCGGCTCCAGCCGCCCAGCTAGCTGATGGCGCAAATCCTCTTGCGCCTGCGCAAATTCTGGAGATTCGAACACCATGGTGGCGGCCCGCGTGGCCATCTCCTCGGCGCGGCTGGGAATATTGCCGTCGAGCAGGCGTTCGACATAGGCGCGGTCGGCCCGCAGGATATCCAGCTTGGCGTCGACGATCCGCTCCAGCTTGGCGTCCATCTCCGCCGACCGCCAGCTTTGGATCACCAAATCTCGATAATCCACGCCCTGCATCGCCGCCCGCATCGCCGATTGCGCGCGGTCGCTCAGCTCGGTGCGCAACGCTTCGTCGTCCACAGCCTGCTCACATTCGCCAAAGGCCGGCGGCGCAGGCTGGGCAGATTGCTCAGGGGCGGTATTCGGGGTAAAATCAGGGACGACATCCGGAGTGGCTTGCGGGGTCACGACGTCGATGCGCAAAGATGGCGTCGTGGGTTGCGCCTCGGAAAAAGACGGCGTCCCTATCCAAACGAAGCCCCCCAACAGGAGCGCCGCCGCGCCTTTTGACAAATCGCAACCAAGGGCGCGCAACGCTGCTCTCGCTCGACGCATGCTTATCGCCTTCCCATTACGCATAATTAACGCTCCCCAGCCGATGCGGCATGGAAGGCGGCGGCGTCAAGCTTCACGCGCTTAGATCCGCTCAGCGGACGTCCGTCCTCCTAGAACCACGGCTTATGGGCCATGTTCCGGCGGAAATTGCCCGTCATGTCACACCTTAAGCCGCGCTCCGATTTGTGCGCGACTTGGGGTTTTGCTCGAACAGAGCCGCCAATTGCTCGGTCATCGCACCTGCAAGTTGTTCCGCGTCAGTGATCATAACGGCTCGGCGATAATATCTAGTGACCTCATGGCCAATGCCGATGGCGAGCAGCTCGACCGCGCCGCGCCGCTCGATCATCTCGATCACGTCCCGCAGGTGTTTTTCGAGGTAATTCGACGGATTCACCGACAGGGTTGAGTCGTCAACGGGAGCACCGTCGGAGATCACCATAAGAATGCGGCGCTGCTCAGGCCGACCCGCCAAACGCTTATGCGCCCACTCCAAAGCCTCCCCGTCGATATTCTCTTTCAACAGCCCCTCGCGCATCATCAACCCAAGGTTGCGCCGCGCCCGCCGCCAAGGGGCGTCGGCGGACTTGTAAACGATATGGCGTAGATCGTTGAGCCGGCCCGGCGAGGGCGGCCGCCCCTCCTCGATCCAGCGCTTGCGCGCCTCTCCGCCCTTCCATTGCCGGGTGGTGAAGCCGAGAATCTCCACCTTCACGCTGCAGCGCTCCAGCGTACGGGCCAGAATGTCGGCGGAGATCGCCGCAATTGAGATCGGACGCCCGCGCATGGAGCCGGAGTTATCCAGCAACAGAGTGACCACGGTGTCTCGGAATTCAGTGTCGCGCTCGACCTTAAAAGACAGCGGCGTTGTAGGGTTGGCGACGACGCGGGCCAAGCGGCCAGCATCGAGGATGCCCTCCTCACGATCAAACTCCCAGGAGCGGTTCTGCTGAGCCTGCAAGCGGCGCTGAAGTTTATTGGCCAAACGCGAGGCCACCCCCTGAAGCGGGGCGAGCTGCTGGTCGAGGAACCCGCGCAGGCGCTCCAGCTCCTCCAAATCGCAGATGTCCTCAGCGTGGACGGTTTCGTCGCTATGGCGTGAGTAGACGCGGTATTCAGGGTCCGCCTCACTATCCGGCGCGGGAGCGGGCTGGGCGGTTGGGGGCGCGCCTTCAGGATCATCCAGCTCGTTCTCAGGTTCGGCGCCCTCATCATCGACGTCGGCGGCGATCTGGGCCGCGGCGTCGTGCTCCTCCTGCTCGCGCGCCTCGTCGGAGCGTTCTTCGGCGCCGCCGTCCTGGCTCTCCTCTGACTCATCGCCTTCAGAGTCCTCGCCAGCAGAGTCGGGGTCCTCGTCCTGATCATCTTCCGGCTGTTCGTCTTGCTCCACGCGCTCATCGGGATCTTGGCCGAGCTGTTCGCCAAAGCCCATGTCGTCAATCATGCGCCATGCTAATTTGGCGAAGGCTTTCTGATCGGCCAGGCAGCCCTGCAACTCCGGCAAAGAGGCGTTGGTTTGCTCCTCCAGCGCCTCACGCCATCGCACCATCGCCTCAGCCGCCGCGCCCGGCAACTGCCGCCCAGAGCCATGCTGCCGCACAAGCAACCTCGCGGCCTCTGCGATGTCGATCTCACCCTCGCCGCCCAAACGCGCGCCAGAGGCGTCTCCCCAGCCCTTGCGCTTGCCTTCCTCGCTCAGCATCACATCGAGATTATCGCCGACGCCGGGCATTTGCCGGCAAGCCAAAGCCTCGACCCGAGCATTCTCCATGGCGTCAAACAACTGTCGGGCCGTATCGCCGGAAGGGGTGTATTGGGCGTGGACGCCCGCATCATGGTGGCGCACCCGCATGGCGTAGGCGTCGCCATGGGCGCGAGCGAGGCGCACTTCCTGAGGGCTCATCCGGTGCGAAACCTGCGGCAGCCGAGCGGTGTCGCCAGCAAGCCCCGGAGGATCGACCGAGAATTTAACGTTTAAATCGGCTTCACCCGCCAAGGCGCGTGTGGCCTCGGCCACTGCCTTGCGGAATGGCTCGGCAGGATTGTCGGATTTCTTGCTCATGACGCTCCCCCGAAGCCTGACAGGAGCGCGCTGCGCCGCAACGCGCCCCCTCGTATAAGTTGTCTCGTCATCTTCACCATATGGGAGGCGGGAGAGCTTATCCCAACGCCGCCCGCGCCGCGCTTTCCGGCAGCTCTCCGCCAAGGTGGCGTTGATACAGCTCGGCGACGGTCTCCCGCTCCAGCTCGTCACACTTGTTCAAAAAGGTGACGCGGAAGGCGTAATCGAGGTCCGCGCCGAAAATCTCGGCGTTCTCGGCCCAGGCGATCACTGTACGAGGACTCATCACCGTCGAAATGTCGCCTTTTTTGAACGAGTTCCGAGTGGCGTCGGCCAAGCGCACCATCCGCTCGACGATGATTCGCCCCTCGGGCGTGTCATAGCGCGGCACCTTGGCCAGCACGATTTTCACCTCGGCGTCGACCTTAAGATAGTTCAACGTGGTCACGATTGACCAGCGGTCCATCTGTCCTTGGTTGATCTGCTGGGTGCCGTGATACAGCCCGGTCGTGTCGCCCAATCCAACGGTGTTGGAGGTGGCGAAGAGCCGAAATCCTGGGTGCGGGGTGATGACAGTATTCTGATCGAGCAGCGTTAGCTTGCCCTCGCGCTCCAGTACTCGCTGGATCACAAACATGACATCCGGGCGGCCGGCGTCATATTCGTCAAACACCAGCGCCACAGAATTGCGCAGCGCCCAGGGCAGGATGCCCTCCTGAAACCGGGTGATCTGCTGACCATCCTCGATAACGATGGCGTCCTTGCCGATCAGATCGATTCGGCTGATGTGGCTGTCGAGATTGACCCGAACGCAAGGCCAGTTCAGCCGCGCCGCCACCTGTTCGATATGGGTGGATTTTCCAGTGCCGTGATAGCCTTGGATCATCACCCGACGATTGAAAGCGAAGCCAGCGATAATGGCGCGAGTGGTATCTGGGTCGAAACGATAGCTCGGGTCCAAATCCGGCACGCTTGGTCCGGGTTCGCGAAAGCCTGGCACCGGCGCTGAAAAAGCCACGTTGAACAGCTCAGAAGCGTCGTACTCGGTGTCAGGGGTGGGCGCGAGGTTGGGCGCTCCGTCGGCCATGGCGACGCTCCTTAGCGGCGGTTGCGGTGAGGCGGGGCGGCGTCACAAGACGCGCGCCTTCGGGGTAATTTCCAAAGCGGCACCATAATGCCCGAAGCGGCGAGGGCAAGCGTGCGCACGGCAGGTCGCCGCCGCTTTTTCACGAATCTGCGGCGACGGCAGGAAGAGCCCTCATTTCTCAGGAAAAGAGTCGGAGCCCTTTAACTGCTCCCAAGCCCAGAGCACATCGCGTAACCGAGCCTCGTCCGAACGATCTCCGCCGTTCTGATCTGGATGGTAGCGCTTGACCAACTCCTTGTAGCGTAAGCGAATATCACGCTTAGAGCACATGGTGCTCAAATCCATAATCTCCAACGCGCGAAGCACGGTTTTCGGCAACAGCCGCTCGCGCAGCTCACCGCGGCGGTCTTGGGCGCCAGGATTGAGGGTTGCTTTCTCTCCCAGCACATCCATCGGATCATCGAACCCAAAGCGGCGCCACGCCTCGCCGTCGGCATGGGGGTTAACACGGCCCGCCACGTGCGGCGGCTGCTTGCCAAACTTCCAGGTGGGGCGGCCCCAGAGCTGGTCCGATTCCAGACTCTGCTGCACCTCCTCATCGGTCATGTTCTCATAATAGTTCCAACGACTGTTATATTCGCGGACATGATCGAGGCAGAACCAACGAAACTCATCCAGACGATCGCGGGAACGTGGCGCGCGATAAGGGGCGGCTTTCTCACATCCTTGCCATTCGCAAGTGCGTGTGGTCGCCCCAACCTCGCCGGACATGCCGCGTTTGCGCGCCTGCTTACGCTTCGCGCTTGAGACGCTGATGTCCATCTCCCAATTTTTGCGGCGATTCATGCCAACTCTCCCTCCAGCCGCGTCACTAAGTTGGGCCGCGCGCCCCGCGCGGCCTCGCCCCTCAAACGCCCCCGCCTGTTCGAGCCTTGCCGAACCCTTACAGGGCGCGTCTACTGATCGCGTCAGAGCGACAAGACGCTCTGCATGGCGCAAACGCCAATGTGAGAGTGTAGCCGCCGCGGTGACTGGCTCAAGTGCGGCGAAGCGATGGAGAACAGATTGAACGTTGCAGAGACAATTCGGCGAAAATTGACAACGGCGTTTGATCCCGTTGAACTGGAAGTGATCGACGACAGCGAATCTCATCGTGGTCACGCCGGTTTTAGGGAAGGCGGCGAAACCCACTTCAATGTACGTATTATAGCGAAGTCGTTTGCTGGTTTATCCCGTATTGCGCAACAACGCGCTGTATACGAAGTGCTAAAAGAGGAAATGGCAGGACAGATACATGCCTTGAGCTTGGACATTAAGGCCATTTCATGACCAAAATATGCCACATTTATGCCACATCATAGTTAGCCGATACGATTTTTCCCAAAAAATGCGACTGTGGCGCCTTGTCTCCCATGAGTTTTCAGGTGATTGCTTAGTTACTCAACTCAACCCCTGGTAGAGTGGAGATGAAAAACAAGGAGGGCAGAAATGCACAAGCCGAGCAGCAGCACACCAACCTCACTGATCACCCGCAACGTCCGCATCGGCCCGAAGCGCACCAGCGTGCGGCTGGAGCCTGAACTGTGGAGAGCGCTTGAGGACATTGCGCAGCGTGAAAACTGCGACATCAACGAAATCTGCAAGCGGGTTTCCGACAACCGTACCGAAAAGGGCGGCTTCACCTCAGCTCTCCGGGTTCACATTGTGAATTACTGGAGCCACGCTGCGATGAAATCACTCGCAGCCTAAGAAATGCGGCCAGCGCGCCATATCATCGACGCTAGCTCATAGTATTAGTGTCCAGGGTCTAAACCTTTAATCGCGTAATGGTCGAATTTCGAGACGGCCTATCACCCTGGAGATTTGTGTGATGACATCCAACACTGACGGCTCACGACGAGCCAGTCCTCGTCGTGAGCCTACTTTATCCCTACTATCCCTCGCACTACCAACTTGCGGCGCAGTTTGCTTTTTTCTCAGCGGCTGCGCCGTCTATTCTGTTGTCGACACCGCCGTGGGCGTAACGGCGACCGCCGTTGAATCCACCGCCGATGTTGCGGGAGGAGCCGTGGATCTTGTCGTTGGAGATGATGACGACGACGATCGGGACTAAGCCCGAAGTCCACAAAGAGATCTATCCTCAAGTCGCAAGACCTTCAAACCTACCAGCTGGCTTTGAGATGCGATGCATCAGCAAAGCCACATGTTAGGTGCGCTCGAACGATAGCGTGAACACTCTTCCAGTAGCCTCCACAGCGAAGGACTCGATGGGTCCGTTTCTTCGTTTAGAGATACGCCTCAACTCAGCCTTTTTCCCACATCGACAAGAGGATGGTTCCTCGCCAACACGGTGGGGCAAAACCTCCACGATAGAATCGTCCCGACATTTTCAAGGCTCTCCGCCTAGCCCATAACCTCGGCAATCATGGTTTTGGCCCGAGTTGGTCTGCTGACGACGCCAAACCTAAAGCTCAGCGTTGGCACCTAAGCAAGGAGATCTGGGGTGGGGTACACGCAAAAAATTCGTCGGCGCAGCCGCCTGTTCGTGGCAAAATATTGGCTGCGGCGCGCGCATCAGGAGCGTGATGAAGCGCAATGGCGCACCGCCGCAGCGCTGTACCAGCGCGCCCTCACCTGGGATGAGACTCGACCTGGCGCATGGGTGCAGTACGGCAACATGTTGCGCGAAATTGATCAATTACCACAAGCGCTTGAGGCTTATCAGCGCGCCCTTGCGCTTTCTCCCGACGACGCCGAGGTGCATTTTCAACTAGGCCAAATACGCGAGAAGCTCGGCGACCCGGCAACCGCGCTATGGTCGTTCCAACGCGCGTTGGCGTTGGCCCCGAAACATGAACGAGCGGCTGCGGGGTTTGCCCGCGTCAAACCTTTGGCGCGCCGGGCGCAGGCGCCGCAGCCCAGCGCCGATGTCGAGTTCGCTTTCGAGGATGCTGAACTGATCTAAAGCCTTCATCATCTCCGATGCGCAGCCGCGTAAACGGCATCCAAAATACGAGCGCCAGCCCTGGCCCATCCCTCCGCCAAGGCGCGCTGAGACAGTGACGCCTGAGCCTCGATATCAAGCGGCGCCCTCAGAGCGCGCACCATTGCCGCCGCCAACCCCTCTGGCTTTTGCGGGTCGACTAACTGCGTGGTGGCGAGGTCGCAAACATCGGCGGCGCCGCGCCCGATGGCGGCGATCACCGGCACGCCAAGACGGTTGGCCTCTCGCGCCCCATAAGCCGATGTCGACGTCACACTCACATCCAGAAGCGCCGCCGCCGCCCGCAACCGCGCCCGCAAGGCCGGAAAATCGCCGATGCGCTGTGATAGGGTACGCCCGGCTAGATCGACTGGAATCACGGGCGGCTCCTCACCATAGAGCCCATGCAGCAGCTCCAAACGCCAGTCCAGGCCC
>JAHQVS010000181.1 GCA_019634215.1 Paracoccaceae bacterium
GATGTTCTTCTTTTGTTCGGATACGTCAGCGGCGGGCGGCGCTTCAAGAGAAATTTTCGTTTACCATTTTGCAGCGGAGCGGGCTGCGCGGCCCGGCAAAGAGGCGGCGGCGGCGCTGACGCATGCGCTAGAGACCTGTTTTGAAAAGGCGCTCCCGATCCAACGGCGGCGGTTGGACCGGGAGCGGCGCCGAGTGTTATTTCGGCGTTATTTCCAGGTGCGCTTGAGGAGCGACAGCCAATTTCCCCAGCAGATTTTGTCGATCAGCTCTGGGCCGTAACCGGCTTGCCGCATCGCGCCGACCAGGGCGGGGAGGCCAGCGGCGTCGCCGATCTCGCGCGGGACCATGGCGCCGTCAAAATCCGAGCCGAGGGCGACGCCGTCCTCACCAAGCTTCTCCAGCAGATGGTCGAGGTGGCGGATCAGCAGCGGCAGCGGGGTATCGGGCAGTTGGCGGCCATCCTCCCTCAAGAAGCCAACGGCGTAGTTGACCCCGACCACGCCTTTGCTCTCGGCGATGGCGTCGAGCTGTTTGTCAAGCAGGTTGCGGGCCGAAGGGGAAATGGCGTGAACGTTGGAGTGGGTGGCGACCAGCGGTTTGGTGCTGAGCTTGGCGACATCCCAGAACCCGGCGGCGTTCAGATGTGAGAGGTCGACCATGATCCCCATCTCCTCGCAGGCGCGGACCAAGCGCACGCCATGGTCGGTCAGGCCCGGCCCCTGATCGGGGTCGGCGGGGAATCGGAACGGGACGCCGAAGCCAAATTTGTTGGGGCGGGACCAGACCGGTCCGAGGGAGCGCAGGCCGGCGGCGTGGAACAGCTCCAGGGCCTGGAGGCCAACATCGATCGCCTCGGCCCCCTCGATATGCATGACAGCGGCGATGGCGCCGGCTTGCTCGGCGGCCTCGATCTCGGCGACGCTGCGGCAAACGCTCAGCGTGTCCGGCGCGGTGCGGGCGATGCGGGCGAGGATAGAGGCGAGGGCGGTGGCGGCGCGCATGGCGTCGGGGGCGTCGACCGGGCCGATATAGGGGATGTTGGTGATGTCGCCTTCATGCTCGCCCTCGAACGCCGGCACGCCTTCGGGGTTGGGCGCGTAGAGTGCGAAGAAGCCGCCCTTGAAGCCGCCGGCGCGGGCGCGCGGGGCGTCGATATGTCCCTCGCCGTCGCCCTCGATAAAGCAACGGCCCTCCATATCGCCTTTGCGCCAGAGGCGAAGCATGGTGTCGTTATGCCCATCAAAGATGCGCTGAGGGGGAGTGGTCGGCTCGGACATCGGCGATCTGCTCTATTAAGCTTGTGAAATGGGCGCCTGCGCGGCCTCGGGTCGCTTGACAACCCGGCGTGCGCGGGTGGTGATGAGGTATGAGAACGGATGTATCGCCCGGCGACAAGCACTCTATGGCTGCGTCGCGCCCGTTCTCGCCACTTTTGGGGAGCCTCTTTCCGATGAGAAAGTTTCTGTTTGCAGCAGGGGCGGTCGCAGCGGCGATCGTCTTGTCTGCGCCTGCGCGCGTGGTGGCGGAGACACCGGCGGACACGCTGGTGATCGCCGACAAAATCGACGACATCGTCTCGCTCGATCCGGCGGAATCCTTCGAGTTCTCCGGCAATGACATGCTCAACAACGTCTATGACACGTTGGTCGAGCTGGACCCGGAGAATCTGGGGCCGTTGGTGCCGGGCCTGGCGGAAAGCTGGTCGCTGGCCGACGACGGAGTGACCTACACCTTTAAGATCCGCGAAGACGCCAAATTCCACTCCGGCAACCCGGTGACGGCGGAGGACGCCGCATGGTCGTTGCAGCGGGCGGTGATTTTGGACAAGACGCCGTCCTTTATCCTGACCCAGTTCGGCTTCACGGCGGAAAATGTCGCCGAGAAAATCACGGTGAGCGGCGAGTATGAGCTGACCATCGTCACCGATAAGCCTTATGCGCCGTCATTCTTCTACAACTGCTTGACGGCTGTTGTGGCGTCGGTGGTCGATAAGGACACTGCGATGGGCCACGAGGCCGACGGCGACATGGGCTATGGTTGGCTGAAGACCAACACAGCCGGGTCGGGCGCCTACAGCCTGCGCGCCTTCAAGCCGCAGGACAGCTATATCCTGGAGGCCAACGCCGATTATTGGCGCGGCGCCCCGGCGCTGAAGCGGGTGTTCCTGCGCCATGTGCCGGAGCCGGCGACCCAGCGGCTATTGCTGGAGAAGGGCGACGTCGATCTGGCCCGCAAGCTGACCCCAGTCGACATCGAGGGCCTGGAGGGCAACGCCGATGTGAAGGTCGACGACACCGTGCGTGGCCGGATCATGTATGTGGCGCTGAGCCAGAAGGTCGAGCCGCTGAACAACCCGAAGGTGATCGAGGCGTTCAAGTATCTGATCGACTATGACGGCATGGCCTCGACCTTCCTGAAGGGGCAGTACAAGAAGCATCAGGCGTTCCTGCCGGAGGGCTTTCTGGGCGCACTGACCGAGACGCCGTATTCGCTGGATATTGAGAAGGCCAAGGGTTTGCTCGCAGAGGCGGGCGTCGGCGAGTTCGAGGTGACGATCTTCGTGCGCAACGATCAGGACCGGCTGGAGATGGCGCAGGCGTTCCAGAATACTCTGGCGCAAGCGGGGATCACCGCCGATCTGCGCACCGGCACCGGCAAGGAGATCTTGGGCGAGTATCGCGCCCGCAAGCACGACATCTATCTCGGCGCCTGGGGCCCGGACTATCCGGACCCGCACACCAACGCCGACACCTTCGCCCGCAACCCGGACAACTCGGATGAAGGCGCCAACACCGGCATTTTGGCGTGGCGGAACGCTTGGCCGGCGACCGAGGTCAACGACATGACCAACGCAGCCGTGCTGGAGAAAGACACCGCTAAGCGCGAGCAAATGTACCTGGAGATCCAGCGGTTGCACCAAACGAGCTCGCCGTTCGCGCCGATGTTCCAGTTGATCGAGCAGGTGGCGATGCGCTCGAACGTCAGCGGCTTCAACCCGGGTGGATCGATCCATTCGGCGTTCTACTGGAAGACGACGAAGGAATAAGCGTTTGACGCTTAGCGCTTGTCGTGATGCGGGCCGGGGTTACCCCCCGGCCCGCAGCATGTTGAATCTCCTGTTTTTCCCCGCTTGTAGAAAGGCCGCCTGATGGCGATCGCATCCGTGGAGGGCGCCGCCGGCGCCAGTCGGCGCGCCGCGTTGGGGCGTTTCTTGTGGCGCATCCTCGGGTTGATTGCGACCTTGGCAGTGACCTTTCTGGGGCTGCTGGCCATCACCTTTGTGATCGGACGGGTGATCCCGATTGATCCGGTGCTGGCGATCCTGGGCGAGCGGGCGACCGAGGCGCAGATTGCGGCGGCGCGGGAGCGGTTGGGGCTAAACGAGCCGCTGATCGTGCAGTTCGGGGTCTATGTCCGCGACGTGTTAAGCGGTGATTTCGGCACCTCACTGGCGACGTCGCGGCCAGTGCTGGAGGATGTCGCCCGGGTGTTTCCGGCGACACTGGAGCTGGCGACCATCGCCACCATTATCGGGGTGCTGCTGGGGGTGCCGGCGGGTGTGTTGGCGGCGTCCAAACCGGGGAGCTGGATGGATCAGCTGGTGCGGCTGATCGGGCTGATGGGCTATTCGATGCCAGTGTTCTGGCTCGGCCTGATGGGGCTGCTGATCTTTTACGGCGAGCTGGGGTGGGTCGGCGGGCCGGGGCGGCTCGACACCAGCTATCAGTTTATCTTCGACCTGGACGTGCCGCAGGTGACCGGCGCGATCCTGCTCGACACCGCCTTGGCCGGGGCCTGGGACGTGTTCGCCAATGCGTTCTCACACATCATTCTGCCGTCGGCGGTGCTGGGCTATTACTCGATGGCCTATATCAGCCGCATGACCCGCTCCTTTATGATGGAGCAGCTCTCGCAGGAATATGTCACGACGGCGCGGGTGAAGGGGATGCCGGAGTGGCGGGTGGTCTGGGTGCACGCGCTGCGCAATGTGCTGGTGCCGCTGATCACCGTGATCGCGCTGTCTTACGCCAATCTGTTGGAGGGGTCGGTGCTGACCGAGACGGTGTTCGCTTGGCCGGGGCTGGGGCTGTATATCACCAACGCGCTGTTCTCCGCCGATATGGCGGCTGTGATGGGCGGCACGATTGTGGTGGGGGCGGTGTTTATTATGCTCAACCTGCTCTCGGATGTGCTGTACCGCGTGGTTGATCCAAGAGCGCGATGACGAGAGGGCGCGGTGATGGCGGCGCACGGTGAAGAGCCGCGCGGTGAGTTGACGTAACTTTTCGGGCGCGCCAGCCTCTAAATCGCTACCGCGCCGGGAGCCGCGTCCGCGGAAACATGGCCCGGCGCCGACAGGGAGCCCGGGCCATGCGCGAAGAGACTGTTCTCCACGATAAGATCATCACGGCCGAGGACGCGGTGGCGTTGATCCCGGACGGGGCGACGCTGACCACCTCCGGCTTTGTCGGCATCGGCGTGCCGGACGGGCTGTTAGCGGCGCTGGCGCGGCGGTTTGAAGAGAGCGGCGGGCCTCGAGGGCTGACCTTGCTGTTCGCCGCCGGTCAGGGTGACGGCAAGGCGCGCGGGCTGAATCGTCTGGCGGCGGACGGGCTGTTGAAGCGGGTGATCGGCGGCCATTGGGGGCTGATTCCGCGCATTGGCGAGTTGGCGCTGTCGGATCGGATCGAGGCGTATAATCTGCCGCAGGGGGTGATCAGCCATCTGTTTCGCGACATCGCCGCTGGTAAGCCGGGAGTCGTGACCCATGTCGGGCTGGACACTTTCGTTGACCCGTTTCAGGGCGGCGGCAAGATCAACCAAGTCACCACCGAGGAGCTGGTCGAGCGGATCACGCTGCGGGGCGAGACCAAGCTGTTCTATCACGCAATGCCGATCGACGTCGCCTTTCTGCGCGGCACAACGGCGGACGCCGCCGGGAATGTGACGATGGAGCGTGAGGCGCTGATCCTGGACAATCTCGCCCAGGCGCAGGCGGCGCGGAACTCCGGCGGAGTGGTGATCGTGCAGGTCGAGCGGGTGGCGGCCGTGCGCAGCCTCAACCCGCGCGAAGTGACGATCCCCGGCGCGTTGGTGGATGCCGTGGTGGTGGCCGAGCCCGAGCATCATATGCAGACCTACGCCACCGCTTACTCCCACACCTTCACCGGGCGCTTTCGCGCCGCGCCGCCGTCGCTGCGGCGGAGCTTGACCGAGACGCCGCCGCCGCTGAACGCGCGCAAGATCATCGCCCGCCGCGCCGCGTTTGAATTGCCGGTGAACGGCGTCGTCAATCTCGGCATCGGCATGCCGGAGGGGGTGGCGGCTGTCGCGGCGGAAGAAGGGTTGCTGGAGCATGTCACCCTGACGGCGGAGCCGGGGGTGATCGGCGGGCAACCCGCGTCGGGGCTGGATTTCGGCGCCGCCACTGACACCGACGCCATCGTCTCCCAGGCGCAGCAATTCGACTTCTATGACGGCGGCGGACTGGATCTGGCCTGCCTCGGCATGGCGGAGGCGGATCGGACCGGGGCGGTGAACGTCTCGCGCTTCGGGGCGCGGCTGGCCGGAGCCGGGGGCTTTATCAACATCAGCCAGAACGCCCGCCGGGTGGCGTTCGCGGGCGCCTTCACCGCCGGAGGGCTGGAGATCACGGCGAAGGAGGGGCGTCTCAGCATTATCTCGGAGGGGCGATCCCAGAAATTTCGCCGGGATGTGGAGCAGGTCACCTTCTCCGGCGCTCGCGCCGCCGCCCAGGGGCAGCCGGTGCTGTATGTCACCGAACGCTGTGTGTTCCGGTTGTGCGCCGAGGGGCTGGCGCTGACTGAGGTCGCGCCAGGGGTGGATGTAGAGCGTGATATCCTCAGCCAGATGGCGTTTCGCCCGGGGTTGGGCGAGGTCGGCGAGATGGATGCGCGGATCTTCGCCGAGGGGCCGATGGGGTTGCGGATCGATCTGCTGCGGTTGGATCTCGACGATCGCATCCAGTTGGAGCCCGACGGCGAGCGCCTGTTCCTGAATTTCGAAAAGATGCGGGTGCGCTCACGCGACGAGGTGGAGAAGATCCGCGCGCGCGTCATCGAGATTTGCGCACCGCTGAAACGGCGGGTCGATGTGGTGGCGAATTATGACGGCGCCTGGCTGGAGGATGAGATCGAGGACGCCTATGCCGCCATGGTTCGAGATCTGGAGGCGCGATTCTATAATCAGGTGACGCGTTACTCCTCCTCGGCGTTTATGCGCGCCAAAATCGGGCGGGCCGTCGGCGCCGGCGCCGCGGCACATATCTTTGAAACCGCTGATGCCGCGCGGGGGTATCTGCGGCGGGAATAACACCTCCAAATCGGCCTTCTTTTTATGCTTTTGCACGCCTAAAGAGCCAGCTCGTCGCTGGTGATTGGTTTGCTGCGACATATCCCGTAAATCTTCAATTTGCTGTAATGGGATTGTTCTTGGTCGACCACCATTCTATCGTAATGAGAGAATCGAATTCCATGGAATTCATCTTTTTGATTGCAAGAATGGGACGGTTACATGCGTGTGATTTTGGGGGTTCTGACATTGTTGGCGTGCCTGCCGCTGGGGGGCGCCATGTCATCACAAGCATTCGCTGACATTAGTATAGATGAAGATGCGAAGCGCAAGATAAATTACTCCGGCCGTCAGCGAATGCTGACGCAATTTATGGCGAAGTCGGTGTGCTTCGCTGACATGCAGGTGCGGTTCGATCATCACCTGAATGAAATCGGGAAGACTCACTATTTATTTGATGAAACCCTGAAGGCGCTGCGGCATGGCAGCAAGATTCAGGGCATGCTGGTCGAGACCCATCAGGATGTGCTGGCGGCCTTGGATGTGGTTGAGGCGGAGTGGGCGGTCTATGGCCAGGCGGTGAAGGCTTGGTGGGACAGGCCGGCGCGCAACCCCAGGCTGCTGGAGACGATCTACACTCACAATGTGCCGACCCTGCGGACGATGAACGACGCCGTCGGACTGTTCGAAAAAACCTATGCTGGCAAAGGGGTGGTGGCGCCGGGGTTGGCCCAGGCGCTCAATGTCTCCGGACGCCAGCGTATGCTGACGCAGAAAGCCAGCAAGGAGTTTTGCCTGATCGCCTCCGGCCATGAGGTCGAGGCCAACCGCGCGGCGTTGGCCGCCACCATCGAACTGTTTACGAAGTCGCATGACGGGCTGATGTACGGCGACGCCGAGGTGGGGTTGCCGGCGGCGCCGGCGACCGAGATCGCCGAGCAGCTCAAGCTGGTCGGGGAGCTATGGGGGAAACTTGAGCCCGCGCTGATGGAGGCGGCCAATCCGGGCGCAAGCCCGTCACCGGAGACGGTCGCGGCGGTGGCGGAACTGAACGAGCCGGTGCTGATCGAGATGAACAAGGCGGTGATGCTGTACGAAAAGGTGGCGGCGCATAATAATTGACGCCTGTTTGAGTGAGGGCGGCGCCTCATCGCAGGGCGCCCCTGGTGGGATGGGGGATGTTGATCGCCGCGACGCCGATGATGGCGGCGAGCAATCCTATGGCGACAATCGGCGTGATGGTTTCATCCAAAACGGTCACGCCGAGCAGCACGCCGACACCGGCGCGCAGATAGGCTTGGCTGGCGACGCCCATCGAGCCGATGGATTTCACCAGCCGGAAGTAGATCAACAACGCGGCGCCGGTGCAAAACAGGCCGAGAAAGAGCGTGGCGAGGAGCGCTTCGGGGGACGGCGACAGCGCCCAGGGCCTGTCGATAACAAGGCTGGCGGGGATCAAGATGAGACTCGCCCAAATCATAATGCCCGTAGCAGTCGCGGTGGCTGATAGGTGGGAGAAGTTCTTCCCGTAGATCGCGGCGCAGGCGTAGAGCATAGCCCCGCAGAGCGCCGCCAATTGTCCCAAAACCTGCTGACCGACGCCCGCCAAAGCATCGGCGCCGACGATCAAGACGACGCCCAACAGCCCGAGACAGGCGCCAAACAGCTTCAATCCGCTGGTCGCCTCATGGCGGGTCACCAGGAAGGTGAAGAAAAATACGAAGATCGGCGAGGTTGAATTGAGGACGCTGGCGAGCCCGCTGTCGACATATTGTTGGCCCCAGGCCAGCAGCGTCCAGGCGCCGATGCTGTTTAAGAATGACTGAAGCAGGAGCATGCGCCAGCTGCGCCCATCACACGGCAACGCGCCTTTGGTCCAGTGCAAGACGCCGATGAGAAAGCAGGCGGCAATCGTCACACGCGCCGCGATCAGCGTGATCGGCGGGATGTCGGCGACGGCGATCTTGATGAAGAGATAGGAAGAGCCCCATAGCAGCGCCAACAGGGCGAGGAGGGCGAACTCTGTGGGTGGGGAGGGGGCTGGCGCGCTGCGCATTCGTCGGGCTCCGCTTGGACAGACCGCGACGGCATAACATTTGGCTGGGCGCTGATGCTTCGTTCGTGATCGAACTATCAGAACGCAGCGGCGTGGAACGCCGCTGCGAGCCGTGCTGTGGGGAATGCCCTAGCGCAGCTTTTCGAGATGATAAATCGCGCTGCCGAGTTGGGTCATCATCAGCAGGCCCTGCTTGATGGTCAGCTCCATATACTCAAGCGAGGTGCTGGTGTCGCCAGCAGCGGCGGGGGTCAGCACGAGTGACAGCGTGTCATACTCGCTTCTGACCTTGGCAAGTGCTGACAGAGCTTCCTCCGGCATCACCCAACCGGAAGCCGCGGCATGAGGGGTTTGGGCGCTGTCCAACAGCTCCAAGAATTGAGCCATGGTCTGCTTAAGTTGCGCGCTGTTCGCGGCCGCGTTAAGATCAAAGATGCTGAAACAGTATTCCTTGCTCATTTTTTGCGTCATCATTCGCAGAAAGTCGAACGCTTCAATCGCCTTTTCGGTTTCGAGCGTCACAGCGCCTTCCTCGTGATAGACTTTCTCAAGCATATACTCGGCGTTGTGGATTTCATCGACGATCTGGACGCTCAAGGGATCAATCTGAAGCACACTATTCTTGTCTTGGCCGTTGGCGGCGGTCCAGCTGTTGATATGATCATTAAATTGCGCCCAGAGCGCATCGACTTTGTCGAAGATCACCAGAACTTCAGGGTGCTTTTCTGGAAGTAGTTTCTGATTCTTGTCGCCATCGCGCAGTTGCGATGAGGTGGTTTGGAACAGCCATTGCGCTTGCATCACCTGATTGCGCAGCTCAGCGGTCTCGACGCCGTTTTGGGCGAAGCACATCGATTTGGCGATATGCTCGATGAACATCGATTGACGTCCGGTCAGATTGATCTTCCGCACGGCGTCGTCATGGGCCGAGATGATTTCCCCATTGGGCCTGAGCGCATCGGCGTCGGCGGCGTTGGTCGAGAACATGGCGGCATAGAGTACGGCGCCGATAGCAAGCGGCATAACTACTGCTGATTTCAGCATAGTATCATTCCCCCCAAATAAATCCGGGCATCTTTGCGGGGTAATGATGGATAGCCTACGGCATATATTTTGAGAGACGGCGCAAGCGCTGCCTGAGGTTTAATCAATATTTGCCGCTATACTCTCTACGCTTGGATTATTACCCCACAGTGCGACAATGCGCCACATGACAGTGGTGCTGTCAATCAATATCACGAAGATTTATGGGCTTTTGGGACTTATACGTGTATTCTTCGAGAAGTATTCTCACTTGGGGTGCTCGGCAGCAAGATCTTCTCCCAATAAGTGTTTTTTAGCATTTTCATTAGTCAAAATTGATGTTGGTTTTTGAAGCTGAGCGGGACTAAGCAACCGACTCAGACATTGCAGGGTTCGGGCTGGGTTAGCTTCACCTGTTGGAAGTGGAACCATTTGCGAAACCAGGCGGGGTGCAGCGTCGCATCGATTTCTGCGGCGAGGTCGGCGGCGCCGACATTGACGTGGCGC
>JAHQVS010000182.1 GCA_019634215.1 Paracoccaceae bacterium
AGAAGCCGGTTATCACCAGAACGATTGCCCAGCACCCAACCAGCTCGATCAATCGGTTGGCGACCCATCCGAAATATTCGAGGCTGTGGATCTTGCGAACCACCCAGATAGACGGCGATCCAGCGAAGCCGCCGTCCCAGAGTTGGCCAAGCACGGCGCCGTCGTAAGGGTTGACGTAGACCACCTGCTTGCCAGCCTCGGCGGTGACGATCTTGACCTGTGCGGAGCGGTCCGGCGCGGGAGATGGCGCATAGCCCTTCAGCTCCCCAGGCGCGGCTTCAAGCGCACGCGCGACGATATCGGCGGCAGGCAGCGGCGCAGTTTGCGCCGGTTGCACCAGACGAAGTTCCGGATGGAGGAAATCGTTTATTTCATCCTTCAACAGATAGATTGCGCCGGTCACAGCCAGCAGAATTAAGAACGGCAAGACAAACAAGCCAGCATAGAAATGCCAGCGCCATACGGCGCGGTAAAGCCCATGGTCAGAGACGGCGCTGGCGTCAGCGACGGTAGAGTCAGACATTTTGGGACACCCTATATGAGCGTGTCCAACGGCGGCGCCGTTGGACTACGACTGAGAAACCTCAAAGCTGCTAAGTGATTAGCGCCGCAGAGGTGGTCCTCTCAGGGCAATGTCGGACTGGTACCGGGCCTGAATGGGAACGGGAAAAACAGCAAGAACACGAGCCGCTCCCAGCCCCACTCTGAAAGCCTCGGCAAGCCCTGCAAACGGCGTGATCGAGAATCCGGGACTCGCCGGGCAACATTCGACCATGCAAAGGTCTTCGGCCTGCTTGTCCTGCTCCCCCGCCTCGCCACCGCCCAAACAAATCGCGTGTTCGCCAAACTCGGCGACAATTTCAGCAAACAAGGGATCAAGCGCTAATGGCGGTTTGGCGAGGGCCGGATGCAGGCTGGCGCCGCTCAGGATGTGGCCCAGCAGCGCGAAAACAATCAATCCGAATCGCGCAAAGCGCATGGCGTTGTTGGGGAGAAGGCGTTTGGCGGGCAGTTTCATCGCATCAGACTACGATCACGCTCCATTGGCACCGTCAATCGCCATATGAGACGCGGCTTCGGTAGATGAATTATGATATTATCCACTCTCAGAACGGCAAAAGTCAGGCCATGGCGTGCACTCACGGTGGCGGCTTGGGGATCGTGGAAATCGCCTTGGCGGGCGGGACTTCTCGCTCGCCTAAATCGGCGAACAGGCCCGCCATGCACACAAGCGCCTGACGCATCACCGGTTTCAGCACATGCTCGTTCGGCGCATGCTGGCTACAGCCGGCGTAGGAGTGGGGAACCCAGATCGTCGGCAACCCTAGCACCTCGGCGAAACAATCATTTGGCAGCGACCCGCCGAGGTTCGGCAGCACATGCGGCGCATCGCCCGTGGTGCGGGCCAGCGACTCCGAGGCGAACCACAGCCAAGGGTTGTCCGGTTCAAGACGAGTGGCGGGAAACACGCCGTCGGCAGCCGGCGTCACTTCAACTTGAGAAAACCCCTCACGGGCGAGATGACGGCGCAGGGCAGGAACAATATCCTCCAGGCTGGTCCCCACTACGAACCGCAATTGGCATGTCGCCCGCGCCCAACCGGAAATCGCATTCACTGGCGCTTCGGGCGCACCGCTGAGCATCGCCAACACGGCGAAACTGTTCCAGCCAAACACGCGCTCCGTCATCGACAGAGACGCCTCGCCCCAATCCGGGTCCAACGCGAAACCGGCCTCGACCGGTGGCAAAGCCGCTAGCATCTCACGCACGCGCGGGGTCAGACTGTCAGGCCGCCATTCTGGGATGCGAATCTGACCGCGCCCATCAGTGATGCTCGCAAGGGCGTGGGCCAGGATGATCGCCGGGTCAGCGAGCAGGCCGCCGAAATTGCCGGAATGATGCGCCCCTTCTCTTAACTCGACGCACAGATCAAACGTCGCCCCTCCGCGTGATCCGGTGAACAGCGTTGGCGTGTCAGGCGACAGGCGGGGCCCGTCCGAGGCGATAAACACATCTGCGCTCAAACGCTGTTTTTGCGCCGCGCAAAACGCCTTCAAACCGGGCGAGCCGACCTCCTCACCCATCTCGACCAACAGTTTGACATTGAAGCCAAGCCGCCCTCGGGCCGCAATCACCGCCGCCATGGCCCGCAGGTTGATCAGATGCTGGCCCTTATTATCAGCGCCGCCACGGCCATAGAGACGCTCCCCTTCTTCGGTGAGCGTGAAGGGTGACAATCCATCGCGCCACTGCCTCTCCTGCCCGCGCACCACGTCGCCATGGCCATAGGTGAGCACTGTGAGCAAGGCTGGGTCCTCGATTCGCTCCGCCAACATCAAAGGCGGCGCGCCAGAGACAGGGTTGTCGAAGATCTCCCACTCAAAACCAAGCTTCTCCAACAAAGGCGCTATCGCCTCAGTCAAATAATTGCGCAGGTGCGGGGCGCCGTGCGGCTCTTGGCTTTCCGTCGGGATCGCAACCAGCTGCGCCAACTCATTCTGAAAAGCGCCGCTATCGAAATACTCGGACGCTGCAGCGTACGCGCCATCTCTCGACGGGCTTGGCCCCTGCCCCATCACCAATCTCCACATGTTTGAAGTCTCCACCATGCATCTTGGCTTAGCCCTGAGATGAAGCACAGGCCGCAGGCGGAGCGCCACGAGTCTGCTCCCTGACAACAGCTCAGCGAGCTCACTCAAGCCAAACCAGCACGGTCTCCAACTAAAGCTAAAGTGCAAATATATCTTCTAAATCATATTGGCTGACAGCTTCGGCATTATTATAAAATTCTCATAAATACATTAATAATTAAAACAATCATTAGTATTCGCTCTAGAAGAAACTGTCAGACCTTGGCCCCTATTCAAATTGATCAGCTCGCTACAGAGTCCGAGAGGTAGTGGATCACGAGGGAAGCTGGTTGGGCCATCTTAAGGGCCTAGCGCTTCGGCCTCGTGCGCCACGACCAAAATTCAACAAAAATTATTCGTAAATTTTTTGGGAATATCTCCAAACCTGAAACGTTATTGCGCAGCAAGCGCTTCAAAGGCGCGCCATCAAATTGGGAGTGTCCTTGGAAATGGATGTACAAAAGCTTGAAGTGTTCGGCTCGACGATCGAAGTCGAGTATGTGGACGGGTCAAAAGAAGAGATCGAAAACGGGCGCTATCAGCGCAAAGACACCAATGGCGATACCGTTGAAGAACGCCCAGCCACCGACGCAGATGCGGAACGCCTGGCTGCGCTGATCGGCGACGCTATTGAGCTGGAAATACTGGTTGATGGCGGTGTGATCGTTGAGGTCGAGCCCGGCAAAATAGAGGCGCAATATCCAGACGGCTCCAGAGAGGAAATCGAGGGCGGCGTCTATGAACGCTATAATTCCGCTGGCGTCACCGTGGAGGAACGGGCGGCAACCCAAGAGGATATTGATCGCCTGCAGGCACTGGTGCCCACCTCAGTTTCTATCGACCCGCCTTCGGGCGGCGGACAACCACCTGCCAATGACGACGGCGACGGCCCGCCTCCCCCGGGATCGGATGTCGCAAAAGTTGAGATCATTGGAACCAACATCGAAGTGACCTACGCCGACGGCTCCAAAGAAGAGATCGAGTACGGTCGCTATGAACGCAAAAATACGGCTGGCGTCACCGTTGAAGAACGGGCCGCCACTGATGCGGACGCTGAGCGTCTGGGCGCGCTGATTGATGACGCCGTTGAGCTAGAGGTTCAACTTGAAGACGGCTCAATCGTTGAAACAGCGCCAGGAAAAATCGAGATCCTCTACCCCGACGGCACTAAGGAAGAAATCGAAGGCGGAATATATGAGCGCTATGACGCCAACGGCGTCACGGTTGAAGAACGCCCAGCCACCGACGCCGACATCGCCCGCCTGGAAGCCTTGATCCCCGCCGACGCCCCTGCGCGCTCGCCCTCCGCCAACAGCGGCGCAGACGAGGGCGCAAAAGTCTATAACGGCGATGATGATCGCGATGAATATCTCGGTGAGGACGACGACGACGAGATCTACGGCAACGGCGGAGACGACTTCACTCGGGGCCGCAAAGGCGACGACACCATGGACGGCGGCGCCGGCGACGACTTGGTGCGCGGAGACCAAGGCGACGATCGCATCGGCGGCGGCTCGGGCAAGGACATCGTGCGCGGTGGCGCAGGCCATGATTACGTCGAAGGCGGCGACGACGACGACATCATCAGCGGCGACGCAGGACACGACGAGGTTCATGGTGGCGCTGGAAACGATGTGGTCAGAGGCGGCGCAGACGATGACATCATATACGGCGACGATGGCGATGATCGTGTGATCGGCGATCGCGGCGACGACGTCGCTCACGGCGGTCACGGCGACGATGTGATCAAGGGCTGGATCGGCGACGACGTTGTCATGGGCGGCGCCGGTAGTGATATACTCTGGGGCAACACCGGAGCCGACCGGTTCGTCTTCAAGGGCGGCGACGAGCGCGACGTGGTAAAGGACTTCGACGACGGCCTCGATCTGCTGGACGTGTCCGCCCATGGCTACGTCTCTGTTGAGGATGTATTGGAGGCGGCTTCGGACGGCGCCAATGGCGTGATGCTCAACTTCGGCGACGGCGACTATGCCATCCTACGCAACATGACCAAGGATGAATTAGACGCCGACGACTTTATCTTCTGACACTAGAACATCGCGCTGGCTGGCTTCCCGCAACAGCCCCGTAAGAGAGCCCCGCCAGAGCGGGGCTTTTCGCATCATTTCGACGTAAACAACGGCGTCATGCCGACGCGGACATTTGCCCCGGCGGCGTGCTGGTCGATCAGCTCCACGAACCGGGTGATCGCCGGCTTATTGTGGATGGTCTCCAACGCCTGATGAAACTCGGTCAACGGCTCGGTGCTGGCGAAGACGACGACATGATCTGCGCCAAATGGACGGGTGATCGGAAACGGTCCAATCTCGACCTTGAGTTGCTCCGGCGACAAACGTCGAGAGGGCTGGCCAGCAGGAAAGACGTATTGCACCTCCCCGCCATTAGCCAAATTCACAATGGTGATGTGCGGGAACGGCGCGACAGCAGCGTCAGGCCACTCAATGCCAAGTTGAACGGATTGACCATCACGGAAGCGCACATCATCCGGCAGCCGCGAATCAAGCGCAATGATCCGGGTGTGCAAGGGGCGTTTCGGCGCCCATCCCTGCAACGCCGCCACCGCGCGGTGCTTGTCAGCCACACGCCGCGCCATGGTCAGGTCCGGCACCGTCCCAATCATGTCGTCGGTGGCGATATCCACCATTTCGCGGCGCTCCAGATCCCAAAGCAGGTCTGCATCGGCGCGGTTGCGGACAATGGTGGCGAACTTTTCAGCCTCGACGCCCGCCTGGGCGGCTCCGGGGCCTTCGATCACCAGCTTAGTCTTGGTCAGCCCCAGCGCATCGGAAAGTGGCGCCCGAGAGGCGCTGGGCGTGCCCGGCGTTGAGGCGGCGACTGCGGCTAGATCCGCCTGGCTTTCAATAAATTCCATCCGGCCCAAACCACGTGTGAGCAGACTGCTCGACACCGGGCGGTTCGCAGCGAGTTGCCGCAGATATCCTGGATCGAATTGCACGTCCGGGTTCTGCCGGGCGCCAACCAAATTTCTCACACGGTCAATAACATAGCCACGCAAATCGCCCAGTGATGTAGACTGATCGAAGCCGATGGCCTCACCGCGCAAAGCCTCCTCAACCGCCACCGACAGCGCGCCGCGGGGCTTGTTCCCTTTTTCATAAGTTTCGTTGGCGAGCTCATACTCCTGCGCCGCCGCAACGAAGATCACATTGCGCAAATCCCCCATTTCGACGCCAAAGGTGCTGTCGTCGATCTCCAGGCCGAGATCTTCCTCGGTGAATTCCGTGAAGTTGAGTTTTCGCGCCTTGCCAATCCGGCCGCGCCCATCCAGAGAACGGGTCATGGTGCCGCTATGGCAGCTGTCGGCGATGAACAGAATGGTGACTTCATCATCGACTTTTTGAAATAATTCAGCGACTTGATTATCGAGCAGCATCTCCCGCACCCCGGCGCCCCGGTTGGAAAAATTGGCGAGGGCGAAAAATTCGTCGTACCCGTCCTCCTCTTCGCCGCGAAACTGCTCCGGCCATTGCGCGCCATGGCCCGCATAAGTGAAAATGATCGTGTCGCCCGGTTTGGCGAGCCGCGCCATTGTCTGGAAGCGGGTGACGATATTCTCCAACGTGGCCTCGCCGTCAGTCAGAATGGCGACGTCGGCGCCTTCCGTGCGGAAGATATCGGCGAATATCTCAGCATCAGCGACGGCGCCCTCTAGTTTCGGCACGTATTTATAATCGTCGATACCAACATGCAGAGTGTAGATCTTCGGCGCGGCGACAGCGGCAACTGGCGCGACCAGTGGCGCAGCGAGTGCGGCGACAATCAACGCCAAGGCGATGCGGCCCATAGGGCGCAAGATCGAACGAAGAACGCGAACGACTTCCAACATTTGTGATCCCCCTCATCAGCGACGCGACGCTGGCGACGACGCAACGTCTACTGGTTCGCCGCCGAAACGGCGTCGGTCAAGGGGGGAGAAGCGCTCCTGACGGAAGCGTAAACCTGAATATCCGAGGGAAACCGGTAAAAATCGAGCGGGCGCAGGGCCGATTGCCGCTTCGGATAGCCCACGCAGCGCCGCCGCTTCAAGCGGACGCGCCCTGACCTGCCCCACAGGACACAGACACGACACGCCGCTAGAGGCGCAGTTCTAGAGCGAAGACCGTTTGCGCACGGGTCTACGCTTTAGTTTTTTATGTGCCCGCCACTGGACCGATCGGCTTGAACCCGCTCAGCGGCTGAGAACCTTCGAGCACGCTGGGATGGGGCTCCCATCGGCGCGCCGCTCCTTACGGAAAAGGCTTACTTAAGATCGCCGAGCGTGGCCGAGAGGGCCGTCTTCAGGTCCGCGACGCTGAATGGCTTAGCCACGAAATGATCCACCAAGCCTTCCTCGGCCTGATCACGGAACATCTCGCTGGTGGCGAGCAGGAACTTGACCTCGTTGTAAGCCTCATTGGCCTTGACCTCTTTGGCCAAATCAACGCCGCTCATACCCGGCATGTTGAGGTCGGAGATGATGACGTCGAAATTCCCGCCCTGCAGTTGCTGAAGCGCGGCTTCGCCGGAAGCGGCCAGAGCGACGTCGACAATGCCGACACGCTTCAAACACTGACGCGCCAAACCGCGCATGGACTGCTGATCGTCAACGACCATCACCTTGAGAGATTTTGCTTTAGGCATTGGTACTGCTCCTCTGTCTCAGTTTTTGCGACGGCTCAGCGTTTTGCGCTGGACACAAGCTCGCATAATCGCGCCGGCAGCAGTTCGAGGTCGTGCTCCTCGTTGACCGCACCGGCCTCCTTCGCAGCCCGCGGCATGCCGTAGACCACGCAAGAACTGGCGGCTTCGCCAAGGCACACCGCCCCGGCGTTGCGCATTTCAAGAAGTCCGGCGGCGCCGTCACGGCCCATACCGGTCATGATCAGGCCTAGGGCGCGCTTACCCGCCGCCTGCGCCACAGATCGAAACGAAACGTCGACCGAAGGCTTGTGGCCCGAGACCGCCGCGCCGTCGCTTAAGCGGGTGGCGAAGCCGCCGCCGGACTGCACCACTTCCAGGTGCATGTTCCCCGGCGCGATCCGGATCGCGCCGCGCTGCAACAGCTCACCGTCGCGCGCCTCACGCACGTCATGGCCGGTTTGTTTGGCCAAACGACCGGCGAAACGCTCGGTATACCCCGGCGGCATGTGAATGGTGGCCGCTATCGGCGGCATCTCATGCGGCAGGCGGGCCACCAGCGAGCCGATGGCGCCGACGCCGCCAGTAGAGGCGCCAATGGCGATCAGACCAGCGCCAGCCACGCTGCGCAGATTCGAGGTCGAAGGGCGCGGGGCATCGCTCATACGCCGGACCGTCGCCTTAGAGGCCGCCCGCACCTTGCGGCGGATAGCGTCGGCGAAGTCCTTCGGCAACGAGGCGCCGGCGGGCTTTGGCATAAAGTCGACGGCGCCATACTCCAACGCGGTCAAGGTCGCTTCTGCGCCATTGGAGGTCAGCGACGACACCATCACCACCGGCATCGGCCGCAGGCGCATGATCTTCTCAAGGAACTCAAGGCCGTTCATGCCGGGCATTTCGACGTCGAGGGTCACCACGTCCGGGTTGACCTTCTTGATAACGTCGCGCGCCTCGTAGGGTTCGCCCGCCGATCCTGCGACCTCAATGTCGCCTTCAGCTTCAAGCGCCGCCCGCAACAAGGTGCGGATCAGCACTGAGTCGTCGACGACGACCGTCCTGATTTTTCTGTTGTGTACGCTCATACGAAAAGCTCCACGCCGCCAGAAGTTGGGGTGACGTTGACCTGCTGCTTGAGCTTCGCTTCCTGTTCGCGGATGCTGCGTTGAGCCGAGGGCTCAAGCCGCAGAACGGACACACGGCCGGTGGCGGGGAAGAAAAACACCCGTCGGGCCTGCACGCCGCCAAGATCCTTCGCCGCTACGGATATATTCTCCCGGCGGAGGTAATCGATGACAAATTGGCAATTCCGATCGCCAACGGTTTCGGCCGCGTTGGTGTCGATCACATTCGCGCCCCCGAAGACCTTGGCCTCCATCCGGTCCTTACGGCCGCCAAGCTTGATGACGTCGTTGATCAGGACCTCCATAGCGTTGGTTCCGTAACGCGCCGAGCCATTGGCGACATTATCGCCCTTCTCCTCAGGCAGCAGGAAATGGTTGAGGCCGCCAACCCCCAGTTCCACATCTCTGATGCAAGCCGCGACGCAAGATCCGAGCAGGGTCACGATCGCCAGCTCCTTCTCGGACGTCACCAGATGATCGCCAGGCAAGACGATGGTGGCGGTCGAGTTGACCTTGGCGTCGAAATAGGTGCGGGGACCCGCGCTATGTTGTGTCGCCGCAGTCATTCAGGACGCCTCCGATAGATGGTTTTGCCCTCACTCACGAGCAGAGGGTGGTCTCCAAGCAGCGACTCGGAGTGGCCGAGGTACAGCGTGCCCTCAGGCCGCACGAGCCGGACCAGGCGGTCGACAATGTCCCGCTTGGTCGGGGCGTCAAAGTAGATCAGCACGTTTCGACAGAAGATCACATCAAATGGACCCTTCACCGGCCATTGATGCAGCAAGTTCAACTGCCGGAAGCTAATGATTGATTTGACTTCGTCTTTAACGACGTGCTCGCCATCACCATGCTTACGAAAAAACCGCCCTAATTTGTCGGTGGGAATGGTTTTGACGCGATCGGTGGCGTAAACGCCGGACGAAGCTTTCGCCAACACATTGGTGTCAAGGTCAGTCGCCAGCAATTTAAAGTCGCTAAAGCGATTATAGCCGTTGGCGGACTGCGCAGTCATAGCGATGGAATACGGCTCCTCGCCAGTGGAGCAAGCAGAAGACCAAACCCGCACCCGAGGCTGACCCGCCGCCGCCATCGGCTCCAACATCTCCTTCTGGAAATGCTCGAAGTGATGCCCCTCGCGGAAAAACGAGGTCAGATTGGTGGTCACGGCGTTGATCAGTTCACCGATCTCGCCTTCGCCCTTGGGCGACTCCACAAAATCCAGATACGCCGACACGTTGGAGAAGTTCAACGCACGCAGCCGCCGCGACAGCCGGGCGACCAGCATCTCGCGCTTGTGCTCCTTGATGACAATGCCAGCCAAAGCCATCACCAACGCCGTAACGCGCTCAAACTCCTCTTGGGTGAGCTTCGTGTCAGGTTTGGAGGCGCCTTCGCCCGCGCTCGGCATTACTGAAGCGCTGCTCATGAATTACGCTCCCGGGGCCGCGTCCGCTCAAGCTCCAGCCACTCGCGATCAGCCCGCGCCTCATCCAATGAAGCCAGCGCAGCCGCCTCCGAGACGCTTCGACCGCCGCTGAGCCTAGGATCGCGCCGACGAGCAGACGCCCAAGCGGTCAGAGAGATCGGCGCTTCGTATCGAGGGGAGTCGTCCATGATGACACCACATCCTTCTTAGCGCCGTCAGTCTTCGCGGCGACATGCGTCAGCTCCGCCTCGCGGCGAAATTCTCGCGGCCAATAACGGCGCGCGCGTCCTAGCTCGGGGCGCGCTTGGATCAGGCGGCCTCTAGCGAGGCCGTCGGGAACAAGCGCGGCAGATCCAATAAGGCGATCATGTCGTCGCCGCTGTTGACCAGTCCGCTGATCGACTCGAGATCCATGTCCCGGGAGCTAGCCGGGATCGGACGTACATCCTCAGGCGACACTGTGAGAATGTCCGACACTGCATCGAC
>JAHQVS010000183.1 GCA_019634215.1 Paracoccaceae bacterium
CCGGCCAACATAAAGCCCGGGATGATCGCTCCCGCGTAGAGCTTCACGATCGACACGTTCGAGGCGGCCGCGTACACAATCAACATGATCGAGGGTGGGATCAGAATTCCCAGACAGCCGCCTGCGCAGATCACACCTGCGGCAAAGCTGGTGTCATAACGCGCCTTCAGCATCGCCGGCAGCGCCAACATACCCATCAGCGTCACGACAGCGCCAATGATGCCAGTCGCGGTGGCGAATAAGGCGCAGGTTAGCAGCGCCGCCAACGCCATCGAGCCAGGCAAACGCCGGGCAACGATATAAAGCGTCTCAAACAAGCGGCTGACGATATTCGCGCGCTCGACGATGTAGCCCATGAACAGGAACAGCGGGATCGCAGTCAGTACATCATTCGCCATGACCGAGTAGGTCTGGTTTACGAACAGATCGAAGATATTGTTGTTGAAAAAACCGCCAATCCAGGCGTCCCAGAGCGCCCAACTATCCACCGCTTCTGGATTCTCCGCTCCTTTTGCAACGAGGCGATCATAAGAGCGCCACATCCTGTCAGCGTCAAAATAGGCGTAATAACCAAAAGCGACGCCCATGGCCATCAGGGTGAAGGCGATCGGAAACCCAAGAAAGATACTGAGGATAAAAATCGCCAGCATCGAGATTGCGACTTGAGGGTCAGTCATCGCTGGCCTCCTGTATCAACGCCCACCCGCTCAGCGCTTTCCTGCGCTTGCTTCAGCAATAACGCTTCCATCTCCTCGACATCATCCTCGTGTTCGGGCCACTCGCCTTCGCGAATGCAGATCAGGCAACGGCACACCTGTGCCAGCCCCTGAATGAACAAAAGAACGCCGGCAGCGACGATGATCATTTTGAATTGGAAGATCGGTACATTGGCTGGGCTCATTACGCTCACCTCCATGTACCGAAGGGAGCGGGCCGCATATTTCCAACCAGCGAAAATCAGCGCCAGAACAGCGGGAAAGAAGAAGATGATGTATAGAACCAGCTCAACGCGCGCCTGAATGCGAGGCGCCCACATGCGATAGAGAAAATCCCCCCGCACATGCCCATCACGAGACAGCGTGTAGGCGCCCGCCATCATAAAGAGGCCGCCATACATCATGTAACTCAAATCAAACGCCCATGCGGTCGGATCGCGCAGCGCATACCGCACGAACACCTCATACCCAACCCCGAAGGTCATAATGAGAATGCACCAGGCGAAAGCCTTCCCGAACCAAGCAGTCAGCCGGTCGACAAAACGTACGAAAGCCAGCATAGCGGCACCTAAAGTGAGTGGCGTCGCAGAGGACAAACGACGATCGCCAGTAGCCGCGCGCCGCCCCACTCCCGCCTCTAACATGGTGAGGCGGTTCCGTCGGCGCGATCGTTTGGAAGTCCCTCCCCTGTCGGGGAGGGATGAGGTGGGTTCTATCTAGGGGCGCGGTTCTCCGCGATCATCCCAGCTTAGAAGCCGAGCTTACCCGGGAAGTAGTGATCGTAGGCCAGCTTGTAGTCAGCTTGGTTCATCAGGTCGTAAAACGCGACGCGCTCCGCCCAGGCTTTCTGGCTGTCAACCACTTTCTTAAAGAACTCGTCCGCCATCAGCCCTTCGAGCACGGTGTCCCAGCTCGCCAGCTGCGCTTTCATGATCGACTCATCAGTACGATAGACGTTGACGCCATCCTCATTGATCAGCTTCTGCAGATCAGCCGAGTAACGGTCCATCGCCATGCCATAGCTCGCCGTGTTGGCGGCCTCGGCTGAGTACTCCAGAATCGCCTTCTCTTCATCAGAGAGATCGTCGAAGATGTCTTTGTTGAAGATGATCTCGAAGAACTCCGCCGCTTGGTGATAGGAGCCCATGTGGTAGTGTTTGGAAACGTCCTGGGCGCCAAACTGGCTGTCAGCGGTCGGGTTGTTAAACTCAAATGCCTCGATCACCCCACGCTCCAGCGCCGGAACGATTTCACCGCCAGGTAGCTGCGTTACCTTCAAACCCATGCCCTGCATGATGTCCGTGGCCAAGCCAACGGTGCGGTACTTCAAACCTTGCATGTCGTCAGCGGACTTCACGTGCTGCTTAAACCAACCCAGCGGCTGTGTGGGCATCGGCATCGTAAAGAAGCCAACGAGGTTGAGGCCGAGCTTTTGCTGGACCAACTCCTGATACAGCTCCTTGCCGCCGCCATAGTGGATCCATGCCAAAATCTGACTAGCGTTGGCGCCAAACACCGGGCCGGTGCCGAACAGCGATGCTGCCTTGTCCTTGCCGTACCAATAGGCGGTCACGGTGTGCGCGGCGTCCAAAACGCCGTCGGCGCATGCATCCTGCACCTGGAAAGCTTTCACCACCGCGCCAGCTGGCAGATAATCGATGGTCAGACGACCACCCGACATCTTACCAACGCGCTCAGCGTATTGCTGAGCCATTTCCGAGAAGACGCTGCTCGCGCCCCAAGAGCCCTGCATCTTCAGTGTCGTGGTCTGAGCGTGCGAAACCTGCGGCGCCGCCAACACCGCGCCCCCGGCAGCGACGGCTGCGCCGCCCTTTAAAAACTGGCGGCGACTTGCGATTTTCCGATCCTGAGCGTCAGTCATATCTATATTCTCCCTGTCGCGCCCCTCTCTGCGGAGGGCTCACGCACTGTGAAATTGGCGCAGCGATCAAACGCCGCGCAACAGCACTAAATGTCCAAATGGGATGCGGTGCAAGACCGCAAGCAAAAGATACGGGGATTTGATCCTGTTTTTTGAAATGCTTTGGAACTGATATGAAAGGCCCGGGTTCACGAATTAAAAAACAAAATAAAAAAGTAATATATAAAGATCAGTCCGCCGTGAAACACCCTACTCTACGCCCGAAACGCACCGCATTTTCAAGTTCCGCAGAAGAATTGACACGCGAAACAGCATTAGAATGATACGATAGATGCGCCATTGGTGACGCCATTCACGATGCCTGCGGCTCCTGGCACGGCCCCCACCCCGTCCACTTGAGCCGCCACGGCATATTGGCCTCGGGGAGCTCCCTCGAATGCAACGTCAATTTCGGCCGCAGGCAAGGGAGAGCTTGGCGTAAACATCGCGGAATAAGAAGCATCCGGCGAAATCTGATCAATCGCGACCCTCACGTCCTGCCCCTCGATCAGGGGAGGATCAAACCGCACCCGCATCGACCCTTTGGCGATTTCCAAAGTGCTCTCATCTGATAGAGACACACCGATCATTGAGAGTCTCGGACGTAGATGAAATGCCGCCACCTCTGAAGAATGCTCGGCGCCATCGGAGCGTTCATTCGCTGGCTGAGATATCAGGCGTACAGGAACAAGCCCAGCTGGCAATGCAGCGCCGCCAAATCGCGCCGTTTCAAGCGCCACCCGCAGCGCATCCCCATCCTCCGAAATCAGCAATTCATCGGGACGGGGCGTTATTTCCTGTGAGCCGAGCCTTAACCTCAACCCCTTCCGGCGCAAACCCCGCCCCTCAATTAACAAGGTAGAGCCCCAAGATATGGGTGCGGCTCCGCCCTCTTGTGCATGGATCGACTCAATCGCCAGAGACTCGAAGGGTCCAGAGGGCGCCCAACGCCCTGCTGCGGGCATAGCCGGGGCGAACACATCCTCAGTCTCAATATTGAGATGAGTGCATTTGTAACAAAGAGACAGCGTATATGGCCTTTGGAACAGCGCCGACCAAAGGCGAGCGGTGTCTTCCAGGGACAAGCTCTCTGGTTTGACCCTCACCGTCGACAATGCTTGGTACAAATCGACGTCGCCAAGATTCGCTGAGTGGACCGCAACCGCCTCCTGCACCGCAGCCCGAGATAAAATAGGTTCGGTATCGAACGCCAACGCCACGGCAGACATCATACGTTCCGGCACAAAGTCCGCCGCGTCGCCGTAGAAGCTGATCAAATAGGATAAATCCAGCGATATCCGACTGGCCCTACCGGCGGCCCCATCACGTTGCCGCCCTGGCGTGTGCTCATTCCGGAGCTGAGGGTTTTGATGCACCTGATAAAGATAGATGTTCACGGTCGGGAGCGAGCGACGCGCCAATTGCGCCAAAGGCGGTCCAACCTGCGCCACCGCCTCACGAACAGTGGTGCGCGCGGCATCCTGAGCACGGCGCTGTAAGGTCGCAGTGAGAGCCCCAATCGCCAGCCGATTACTCATCAGCCCCCCTCGTTGGCGGAACTTAGGGCTTTATACACACAGTCCGAAACAGGGGAAGAGAAGAGTCAGCAAAAACAATAGCACCTGCATCGCTCGACTGCGGATCTACACGGTTCGACCCAGCCCTCAACAGAGATCGCTTGACACGATATCAGCTAGATGCCCGGCCTTCCCTCACTGCAACAGGCTGAGGAGAGCCGCACCAATGAGATTGAGTCTTGAAAAGTGGTGCCGCAGAAGGGACTCGAACCCCCGACCCCATCATTACGAATGACGTGCTCTACCATCTGAGCTACTGCGGCCTTCCAACCTTCGGCGGATTGATGCCTTGATTGCTCACAGCCCAGCAAAAAAGACGTTAAAACCCGCATCGGGATACGCATCCATTGGTTGGATAAAGGGCATGTAACAAACCGCCACCCGCACAGCAAGGTCTCGCGAAAACAATCCCATCGGCGCCTCAAGGACTAAGCTTAGCGGGGCTCTATTGTTCTGCTGGCGTCGCGGGCGGCCGAGTCGGATGCCGCCGCCCTGTCATGCCTCACGCCGCCAGCGCACCCGCGATGGTGTCGCCCATGGTAGACGGGTTGGGGGCGACGCGAACACCACAGTCCTCCAAGATTTCAACCTTCTCTTGAGCTGACTCGCCAAAGGCGGAGACAATCGCACCGGCATGACCCATCTTGCGCCCTTTCGGTGCGGACAGTCCAGCGACATAGGCGCAGACAGGTTTGGCCATATGATCCCGTGCATAACGCGCTGCTTCGGCTTCCTGTGGACCGCCGATTTCACCTATCATCATAACAATTTCAGTTTCCGGGTCCGCCTCGAACAGTTCCAAAATATCGCGAAAGCTGGAGCCGTTGATCGGATCGCCGCCAATACCCACCGAGGTTGAAATGCCGAGACCCAACGCCTTCAACTGACTGGCGGCCTCATAGCCCAATGTGCCGGAGCGGCCAACGACGCCAACCTTCCCCCTCTGATAAATATGCGGAGGCATGATGCCCATAAAACTGCGGCCGGGGCTGATGACGCCAGCGCAGTTGGGTCCGATCATCCGCATACGTTTATCCGCCTTGTAGCGCCGCAAGTACCGCTTCACCCGCATCATATCCTGTGCCGGAATGCCGTCGGTGATACAAACCGCTGTCTCCAAGCCGCAGTCGGCCGCCTCCATGATCGCGTCCGCAGCAAATGGCGGGGGCACGAACACAAGGCTGGCGGTCGCGCCAGTCGTCTCCGCCGCTTCGCGGACGGTGTTGAACATCGGCCGCCCCAGCAGAGTCTCGCCCCCCTTGCCCGGAGTGACGCCGCCGACGACATTGGCCCCGTACTCAATCATCTCGTGTGCATGAAACTGCGCAATACGGCCAGACATGCCCTGAACGATAATCGGGGTGGTTTCGGTGGTGATTATGGCCATTTGCCACTCTCCTTAGTGCTTCGGCAATACGGCGACAGCGCGCTCCGCAGCTTCCGCCAATGTCTCGGCGGTCATAATCGGCAGGCCTGATTGCGCGATAATGTCTTGCCCGGCATCAACATGAGTGCCGGCCAGGCGGACCACGACGGGGAGAGTCAGGTCCAGCTCCCGAAAGGCGGAGACCACGCCTTCGGCGACCCAGTCGCAGCGATTGATGCCTGCGAAGATGTTCACCAGCACTACCTTGACGTTATTATCCATCAACACCGCCTTGAACGCTTGCAGCACGCGTTCCGGGCTGGCGCCGCCGCCGATGTCAAGAAAGTTGGCTGGCTCCCCGCCCGAGAGCTTGATCATGTCCAGCGTCGCCATTGCGAGGCCCGCGCCATTAATCAGGCAACCGATATCGCCATCGAGACCGACATAGGCTAGGCCCCGATCTTCCGCGTAGGTTTCACGTGGGTCCTCCTGGCTCTTATCGCGCAGCTCGCTAATGGCGCTTCGTCGAAACAGCGCGTTGTCATCAAAAGACATTTTCGCATCAAGCGCGACTAAGTCCCCGGAGCGGGTGATCACAAGCGGATTAATCTCCACCATGACCGCGTCGAGATCGCGAAAAGCGCGATAGGCGCCGCGCAATATGCGTTGAGCCTTGCCCAACTGCGCAGAGTTCAATCCCAGTTTGAAAGCGAGCTCCCGCGCCTGGAAATCTTGAAGTCCCGCCGCCGGATCAATTGAGAGTCGCAGAATGCTGTCCGGCTTTTCAGCAGACAGTTCTTCAATCTCCATACCGCCTTCACATGAGGCGACCACCATGATGCGCTCGGATTGCCGGTCCAGCACCAGCCCTAGATAGATTTCCCGAGCAATCTCGCTGGCTTCTTCAATATATAGCCGCGTACAGAGCTTGCCGCGAGCGCCGGTCTGGCGGGTCACAAGGCGTTTGCCTAACATCGACCGCGCCGCAGTGTGGATTTCCTCCTCATTCGAGCAGAGCATGACACCGCCAGCCTCACCACGGCCACCCGAATGAATCTGCGCCTTCAGCACCCACTTGTCGCCACCGATCTCCCGGGCCCGATAACCGGCTTGCTCAGGGCTGTACGCGACACCCCCAACGGGCACTGGCACACCGAAGCCCGCAAGAATCTCTTTCGCTTGATATTCGTGAATATCCATTCTCCCCCCTCTTTTTGCATTACCAGCGGCGAGCACATACGTCGCCACGCCCTCAGGCACTGCAGCCTGAGGCGAACGGCATGTATTTTCTTTTTGATGCCAATGCTGGCTCTTCGCGTCAGGGCCTTGCCAGCTGCAACTTCAACGGCGCTTCCATCACTGGCAGAGCCCAACCCAGCCTAAACGGCGAGAATGCGATCGACGCCAGGACCAGAAGCGCCCTCCGCCTGCTCCCCAGCGACAACAATTACTGGCGCATCATGAAAACAGCGATCCAGAACCGCCCGAAGATTTGCTGAGGCCAGCAGAGCGCCGTGCTGATCCAAGGAGCGATTCAGGAACACAACCGCGCCAATCTGATCGTCGCAATCATCGCCCGCCGTACGATCGGCGAAAGCGACCGGGCTTTCATAGTCATCTTGCACCATGACCGAATAGCTCTCAGCCAAGCCGGAAGCGACTGCCTCAACCTCTTCGGGAACACCGCAAACCAACATTCGTTGGCTCACAGGGACGCCCGTGGTCACAGCGGCGACAACATCTGTCACCCAACCTAGGCGGAGTGGTTTCGCCGTGGACAGGGACGCTCGGCTCCCCTTGGGAACCACGGTTTTCGGAACTGAGTGAGCAGAAATCTTGTTTGCGATCGAAACAGCCATGTTGACGATACCTCCCTCGCAATCTGCGCGACTCGCGATCACGTTCACTCCCTTGATGGACGAACGAAAAACCTATGGCGAGCGCATTCGCGTAGAGATGTATTTTAAAAAATATACAGAGTAATTTTTCGTAATATTGTAAATTAATCTGGTCGCAGGTGTGTTTGCGACACGGGAGGCGCTGTCCGCGCCTCCCCATCATGAGACCGCATCAGAAGATAAAGTCCTCTGCGTCCAGGTCGCTAATGCGGGAATTACGGATCAACATTACATCGCCGCCACCGAACTCCACTCGAACGCCAAGCGCGTTTTCGGTGGCGTTGGCCACGACATCCTCAACAGAATCAACACCAGCCACCGAGATCTCGAAACGATCCTCGCCGTTGATGAAATCCTTGACGATATCGACGCCATCCCCCGAGGCGTACACGAACACATCAGCACCCTTGGCGCCCCACATAACATCATCGCCAAGGCCACCTTCGACTCTGTCGTCGCCCAGGCCGCCATTGACGACGTCATTGCCGTCGTCGCCCATGACATGATCGTTTCCACGATCGCCGATGACGCGGTCCACGCCCGAGCCGCCGTACATGATGTCGTCGCCCGCGCCGCCACGGACGATATCGTCGCCAGCGCCGCCATGGACTTCGTCATCGCCCGCATCGCCGCTGACGATGTCGTCGCCATCGCCGCCCATCACTAGGTCAGTGTCGGCGCCGCCGCGAACAATATCCTCTCCCGCACCACCGGAAACGATGTCGTCGCCGGCGTCCCCGCGCACCAGATCGTCGCCTTCGCCGCCATTGACCACGTCTGCGCCCTTGCGGCCGACCAGGAAGTCATCACCGAAATGACCGTTAATCAGCTCATCGCCGTCCGTGGCCAGCACGCGGTCGGCGCCGCCAGTACCCGGAAGGGAAGAGCCGTCACCCTGAGCGACGGTATCAGGAACCAGACTCTCCAGTTTGGAGATGTCCTCAGCCGTCGCTGTGCGCTGCACCAGCGTGGCCCCAGCGGCGTTGTAGCTCTCATAAGTCCCGTTATCGATTTCCTCACGCGACCCATCGGTGTAGGTCACTTCGATCTTGGTCGGGGAGCGTTCAATCAGCGTGCCGTCAGAGAGCCGCAACTCTAGCAACGCCCCTTCAGCAGCAAGCGCGGCGGTGGCGAGCCGGTCAAAATCAGCCTGCGTCGCCGGGCGCTGCTCAACGGTTTCACCGTCTGCATTTTTACGCTCATAGACGCCGAACTCGACCTCTTCTTTGGAGCCGTCGCCGTAGAGGACTTCGACATTCGGAGGGGTGATTTCAGCCTGAATAATCTCTTCCGGATCGCCAGTTAGAGGGGGCTCTTCACCGGCAGGCGGCTCCTCGCCGGAGGGAGGTTCTTCACCGGAAGGCGGCTCTTCACCTTCCTGCGGCTGGGCGTTATCGACCGGAAAATCCTGAAGCGCGGGAATTAAATCCCCCAGTCTGCTCTCGTCCTGGCCAGTTGCGTCACGCTCCTCAGCGAGAGAGCCGTCAGCGGTAAACTGGCGGTAAACGCCGCTATCGACCTCTTCGCGAACGCCTGAAGCGCCATAAGTGACAGCGATGAATGCCGGTGCGCGCTCAAGCACGTCGCCGTTCTCTAAAGTGATCTCCAACTCGCCAGCAACGGCAGAGATCGCGCGAAACACCAGCTCATCATAATCACTGTCCGTAGAGCTGCGCTGCTCAACCACGTCGCCATTGCCGTTAGTACGCTCATAAGCGCCGAGAAGGACCTTCTCAGATGCCCCGTTCGCGAATGTCACTTCAACATTCGCTCCCACGATTTCCGCGCGTGTGACAGTAGCGACGCCCGGAATATTGGCGTTGTTGGCTGCCTCATAGAGGAAATCAGTGCTCGGCGTAAAAGCAGGCCCAACTGTATAGCCGGACGACAGTGGCAAGGTGGTCGCCAGTGAACCCGCGCCTTGATCAATGGGGATCAACAGCACATCGCCCACATTCGCGCGCGTGATGGCGACAACGTCGATGTTGATGTCGCCTAACGTTAAAGTATGAAAATCCTGCTCAGTTATAGGGCCTTGATTATCCACCCCAACCAAAACCGTTGGCGCCCCTCCGGTTTCGGCGCCGACTTCTAAGCTGTTGTCATCATCCACAATGACGATATCCACAGCCTCGGTGATCGAGAATTCAGAAAGGCCCAGCTTCGCAAGATTGAAACTTCCATTCGAAACTGAATAGGCCGTTAACAGGTTCTCCATGCGACCCCCCCCGAGAAAGTCGTTTTGGCTTGAGCAAACCACCGGAATCACGCCCGAAAATTTCTAGATCTGGGACTCACAAGCGCGCCATCGACCAAAGTCCGTTCCGTGAAAATAAAAAAAGTTGCAATTTAGATGCTTAAATACATGAGGAAACAATAAAACCCCAAATCAGCTCTTATTCCGAATAATCTAAAAGTACAGAAGGCCTATCGCTGGGCAAATCTAAGAATTTTAATTTCAATTGCCTTCAATTTATCAAAACGAAACACAGGAAATAATTATATTTATAATATAATTAATCATTTAAAGGCGAATTACAGAATCATAATATTAAAAATTATAAAAAAAGAGCCCATCATATTTGCCGAAAGGGCCTAATTTTGCAAATTAGTCATCTTGGACTGAAAAATCCCATGTGCGTCAATTTTACTTGTTTCAATTAGAAACCCGCACAATAAATGTGCATTCCCTTGCCTTCCCATGAATTTGGCGAGGTCCACACGCACTCACGAGAATAATGAGGTGATGCCGTGTTTGTATCTGATCCGATTGCCCTTTCCTTAAGTGATAGTGTCTCAGTATCCGTGTTGCCTGACGGTAGGTTTCACTTAACGTCAACAGGCTCAAGCCTACTGCTTGGTGGCAGTGGTGATGTGCTCGACGCAGATTTTGATATCGCAAGCGCTTTCCCCCCGCCAGCGGATGGCGATGCGGAACTCAACGGTTACGTTCGTTTGCTGGATGGCGGCTATGTAGCGACCTTCCAGTATCAAGGCGGTTCATCCCCAACCTCGGACGGCGTCGATATATTAGTTCAACGCTACACCGCGTTGGGAGAACCTGTCGGAGATGGCTTTATCGCCAATACTTTCACTGCGGGTGATCAAGGGGAATCTGGCACGGTGCGTGTCGCCAACGGCGGCTACATGGTGTGGTGGCGCGATCCAGCCGACGGCGGCTCAATCAACGCTCGCCTGTTCGACGATGACGATCAGCCCCGCGGCAACCAATTCAATGTGTTGTCGAGTGTCGCGGACGACATCCCCGTAGATGTGATCTCAACCTCTGACAGTGGCCTGTTCGCCTTCGCGGACCGCGATGAAGCGGATGCCACGCCGCAATTCGCTAAAATTAGTTCCGTGCCGCTTATCGTCGGCCTCGGAGAGCTTCTGGACGACAGCGACAGGGTGATTGAGACCGCCGATATCGCCTCCCTTCCCTCTGGCGACGCGGCCTTAGCTTGGTCGGAGCCTAAGGATCCTGAGGACCCGGCGGACCTTGACCGGAAAATCAAATATCGCTTCTTCGACTTCAGCGGTTACACCACCGACGAAGTTGAGGTTATTAACCGGTATACGCCAGCAGAATTGGCGCAGCGTCCGGCCATCGCGGCTTTGGCGGACGGCGGATTTGCGATCGTTTGGGTGGAAAGCTCCGGGGTAGATCCTTTCTCACCGGACATTATTAACCTCCAGATTGTTGATGAGACCGGCGCGCTGGATGGAGCCCCGCAAACCGTTAACATCCCAACTGATCCGGATGCTGGCCTGTATTTTGTGCGAGATCCCAGCATCGCGGTTAATGAAGGCGGCGCCTTGCTGATTAGTTGGAGCGAGGAGGCGCAACCCGGAGCGGTAAATCTTCCCAATGGCGAGAACACCCGCAGCTTCGTTCGAGCATTCCAGGTGGAGTTGCCGGCCTCAATCGCCACTGCTGGCGACGACACCGTGACGTTAAGCGAGGCCGGAGAAACTTTCGACGCTCTCGCTGGAGACGACTTGGTGCTCGGTGCTGGCGGCGACGATATCGTTAATGGTGGCGATGGGGATGACACCTTGATCGGACAAGGCGGCCTAGACACCTTATCGGGTGATGCTGGGAACGATATGATCGACGGCGGCGCAGCGCAAGACGACCTCTCCGGCGGCGGCGGCAACGACACGATCTTAGGCCAAGACGGCGACGATGAAATTGATGGCGGTGACGGCGCGGACACGCTCTCCGGCGGCCAAGGCGCTGATCTTATCCTCGGCGGCGACGGCGATGATCGCCTCGACGGCGGAGACGGCCCGGATGTGCTCGATGGTGGAGGCGGCGTCGACATCGCAACTTATGAAAGCTCGGAAGCCGGCGTGACGCTAGACCTCACCACTCCCGCCGGAGCAGTAGGCGACGCTGTCGGCGACACGTTCACCAGCATTGAGATCTTTGAGGGTTCATCGCATGGCGACAGCATTTTTGGCGGTGGTGAAGGCGATGATCTGCGTGGAAGCGGTGGAGACGACATCCTGGATGGGCGTGGCGGCGACGACAGTCTACGCGGCGGCGCGGGTATCGACCAACTGACTGGCGGTGACGGCGCTGACAATTTCATCTTTGACGCCATCAGCGATTTCGCGGGCGAAGGCGACATCATCACCGACTTTTCCGAGGGAGACACCATCACCCTCAACTTCGGAGCCGATTTCGCCGCCTCACACCTCTTCATCGATGACGCCGCCTTTAGCGGCGCAGCCAATGAGCTTCGCCGCGCAGCGGATGGCGGCGCGACCGTGTTGGAACTGGATGCCGATGGCGACGGGTTGGCCGAGGCTAAAATCATCCTCCAAAACGGGGCGTTCGCCCTCAGCAGCTCCGTCAATGGTGATCAGGTGGTGCTTTCCATCAACTCAGGCGTGGTTGAAGGCGTCGTGCTGACTGGTGGCGACGATCCAGACGAGCTCCGTGGCGGCCAAGGCGGCGACACCATTGACGGCGGCCTTGGCGACGACTCGCTGTACGGTCAACAGGGCGACGACACGATTGCTGGCGGCGACGGCGACGACCTTGTCCGAGGCGATCGCGGAGCCGACCAAATCTCCGGTGACGCAGGCTCTGACATTGTGCGTGGCGGCGCCGATGATGACACTGTGTCGGGAGGCGAGGGAGACGATATTGTCAGCGGCGACAGCGGCGATGACATCGTCACGGGCGGCGCAGGAAACGATATTGTTCGTGGCGGCGCCGGCATGGACGCAATCGACGGCGGAGATGGGGATGATCGCGTCATTGGCGATCGAGGCGACGATCTCGTAAAAGGCGGCGCTGGCGACGATGTTGTGAAAGGCGGGCTGGACAACGACCGTATCGAAGGTGGGCTTGGTAACGACATTGTCTGGGGCGACGGCGGCGCTGACGTGTTTGCGTTCTCCCTGGGAGACGGTGTGGATATCCTGAAGGATTTTCAGGACGGTACGGATCAGATTGACCTGTCGGCATATGGCTTCGCCACAATCAGCGAGGCGCTAGCGACAGTGTCAGAAAATGATCTTGGGGCACGCATCGACCTAGGGAATGGTGATGCTCTGCTGGTGCGGGGCGTCGACTTGGGCCAACTCGACGAAGACGACTTTTTACTGTGAACCAACTCCTAGGTCAGGTTCCTTAGGCCTGACCTAGTGGAGCAACCGAAACAGATCGAACCCGATCTGTTCCGAAAGTTGCGCAACCAAATCAAGGATCTAGTGGCCGGTGCGACGGAGTCTTCCGTCGCAGCCGCACCACTAGGCTCTTCACAAGCCAACCGCAGCAGATTGTTCTTCGACTACGCGCGCGATCTATCAACCACAAGCATGTTTGATCCGTTGCGAGATCTCCTCATAGGGATCGCGTTTGCTGCCTTTGGATATAAGTGGGTGAAATCACTGTTAACCTTTACAACACAATAGTTTCCAATTGAAACCAGCATTCATAAGAAGCAACAATAAACATTAATTATTTACTCTCTAACTCCAATTTTCAGACTAAAGTCCGTCAGTTATTTTTGCCGCATTTGGGAAAATACGCCATACGGGCGTTGTCACATCAAAAAAGCCGTAGATACTTGGTTGTTATGGCTGGCGATTGCTTTGGATGCACACATCCATAAACGCTGGCCTCTTTGAATGATGAATATTGTGGGAAGGCGGGGCGTGGTGTCGGGCGACACCCTGCGAACTCTACAAGGGGGACGACATGGCTGAATTTCTTGTCACAAGCTTATCTGACGATGCAGTCGCCGGCGAACTGACGTTGCGACAGGCCATCGACATGGCCAACATCACGACTGGCGCTGACATTATCCGATTTGAGCAGGACCTCCTCGGTGGCGTTTTGACTCTGACGCAAGGCGACCTGGAAATTTCAGACGATGTGCTGATCGACGGCGATATCGGCGATGACGGCACGGCTGACATCACTATCGATGGCGATGGCCTGTCGCGGATTTTGACACTCACGAGCGGCGCCGCCAACATTGAAGGCCTGCGGATCACTAACGGCTATGAGGCGGCAGAAGGCGGCGGCGGCATTCAGGTTGGCTATGGGGCTAGCCTGACCGCTTTGAACACCACCATCGCCGGCAACACCTCCTATGTTGCAGGTGGTGGCATTCAGTCACTCGGTGATGTCACGCTCCTCAACACCACGATCTCCGGCAATGAAGGCGGCGACTCCGGCGGCGGCTTAGATGTCAGCAGCGGCAACGCGACGTTGGTGAACGTCACCATCGCCAACAACAACGCCTACTACGGCGGCGGCGTTTACGTCCTTGATGGAACGCTGACTGCCCAGCATGCCACCATCACCAGCAACACCGCCTATTATGGTGGCGGCGTCTTCAATGGCGGTTACGATACAACGCTGACCAACTCGATCGTGCTTGGCAACTATGCTGGCGTTGACACCGAAGTTGGTTTTGGCGGCGGCTATTATAACCCACTGGAGGTCACCTTCACTGAGTTGAATATTGTCGGTGAAGACGATGCAGCATTTGATGCGAGCCTGTTCGCGAACGTTGTGAACGAAAGTGCTCAAGACGTGTTCGATCAGATCATTGACAACAACGGCGTCGACGCTGGCCAGTTGCAAATGAATGGCGGAGCCGTTGAGACAGTCGCGCTTCTGAATAACCTTGGCAACATTGCGTTGAATGCTGCTCTAGCGATCGCTGACTTGCAAGATGTGGACGGCGACGGCGACATAGCAGAAGATCTTCCCGTTGACGCTCGAGGCGAGATGCGCGCTCCAGGTAATGCCGACCTGGGCGCATTCGAAGTTCAAAGCCCAGCTCTAACCCTCTCGCTCGATGCGGCCAGCATCTCCGAAAACGGGGCCACCACTGGCGTGGTCGCCCGCAATATTGTTGACGATAACGACTTGGTCGTCACCCTTTCCAGCAGCGATGTCACCGGTGCAACGACCCCAGCAAGCGTCACCATTCTGGCTGGCGAGGCATCGGCCAGCTTCTCGGTTTCAGCAGTGGACGATGTACTGGAAGATGGTCCCCAGAATGTGACACTGACGGCCTCTTCTAGCGGGTTCACCGATGGGTCAGCCGCTCTGGAAGTCCTGGATGACGATGTGCTTCTCGCACAGGGCGACATTCTGCTCACTGACAGTCGCGAGCGCCTGATCCTTTCTGATACTGGGCAGAATCGGGTCATTGCTGGAGATGGCGTTGACGTGGTCCTCACCAACGGCGGTGATGATACTATTGACGGCGGTCTCGGCTCCGACACCCTGGATGGCGGCGCTGGAGCGGATGTGCTGATCGGCGGGGCCGGCGATGATTTTCTCACCGGCGGTGAGGGTGCGGACGTCTTTGTGGTCGACGCGAGCGACTTCAACGATTCAATCGGCGACTTCATCACGGATTTTGAGGTGGGCGTGGACAGCCTTGAGCTCAGCGGCTTCACCAATATCACCGATGTCAGTCAGCTGAGCTTCACCAGCGCCTCGAACAACCTGGTCATGGATCTCGGCGACAACCGCTTGGTCGTGTTTGAAGGGCTGACTGATCAATCTGAATTCCAAGCAAACGATATTAGTTTGGTTGGGGCGGCAAGATCACTCAGCTTTGGGCAGACCCCCACCTCACTGCAGCTCAGCAGCGCAAACGACCGCTACGTGAACACCGAAGATAGCGCAGGTCTTACTGTCGGGACTGGAGCTGGTGCAGTGAATGTGGTGATCACGGGCTCTGGGGATGACAATCTGTTCGGTGATCAAGGGGACGACACGTTTATCGCAGGGGCAGGGGGAGACACGCTACGTGGCGGCCTTGGAAGCGATGTCCTCACCGGCGGAGAGGGCGCTGACTTGTTCCGCTTCTCGGCGACTGATTTCTCAGGGCAAGCTGTTGATCAGATCACTGACTTCACGATTGGCGAGGACATGATTGAGCTGACCGGATTTGGCTTCGCCAGCCTTGATGACCTAACATTCATCTCAAGCCCCATCGGCGAGGCTATCGAACTAAACACCGGCCAAGTGATCCTCTTGACCGGAATTGACACCAATGACCTGACCGACAGCGATTTCGCCTTCGGTTAAGGGATCTTTGCGCGACATGGCGTGGCGATCTTACCCTTATCCCGGGGATAGATCGCCAGGTCATTTAGCAGCGGTCAGCTACCAAGCCTCTAAGCAGATCAACTGCCATGTCATATGGTCGCCTCTCTCATCGAATTGATCTAAGACCGTCGGCGTCCTGATGATCCAAGAGAGAGCGCCGATGACCTTCCCACAGTTTGAGAATCTACCCTACCGCCCCTGCGTCGGCCTTATGTTACTAAATGGTTTTGGCAAAATCTTCGCTGGCCAACGCATCGACAACAGCGCCGAGGCTTGGCAAATGCCGCAAGGGGGGATCGACCCGGGCGAAACGCCGGAAGAGGCGGCTTTGCGGGAATTGGGGGAGGAGGTTGGCGTCGCTCCTCACCAAGTGGAAATCCTGCGCGAGGGCAATGATTGGGTTCCCTACGATTTGCCAACCGAACTTATTCCAAAGCTCTGGGGCGGGCGGTACCGGGGGCAAACCCAGAAATGGTTCGTCTTGCGCCTACTCACCAAAGATGAGGCGATTAACATCAACACCGACGAGCCCGAGTTCCGGTCTTGGCGCTGGATGGGCCGTGACGAACTCCTCGCTTCGATCGTGCCTTTCAAACGAGACACCTATCAGAAGGTCATCGCCGATTTTGACGATCTGATCGGGGACTGAGTTTTCTAGGCGCCGCCGATTAACACCCCAGCGGCAAACACCAACGCGCCGCCCAGCACGACCTGGAAAGTCGCCCGCCAGAACGGCGTCTCCATATATTTACTCTGAATCCAGGCGATCGCCCACAGCTCAACAAACACCACTAGAATGGCGAGGTAGGTCGCAGTCCAAAAATCCGGAATCAGATAGGGCAGAGCGTGACCAAGGCCGCCAACAGCCGTCATCACTCCCGAAGCAACACCCCGCTTCACCGGCGAGCCGCGGCCTGAGATCTGGCCATCGTCCGACGCCGCCTCGGTGAACCCCATCGAGATCCCAGCGCCAATTGAGGCCGCGAGCCCCACCAAAAATGTGGTC
>JAHQVS010000184.1 GCA_019634215.1 Paracoccaceae bacterium
AGCCATCCAGCTCCATCATGGGCGGGGCTTTTCGACCGTGAAGCTGATGACGCCTTTCATGGCGTGGCCGTCCTGCGCGATCGCCCGCCATTCAATTGCAACAGCACCGGACAGCGGGTCGCTCACGGGCAGGCTGAAGCTTTCCGCGAACGCCTTACTCGCTGAGAGGTCCACCTCGATAGCCTTCGCGCCAGCTGGGGTCAGGGTGACTTTCGTTAGCCGGACCGGATGTTTGAAGCTCATGTCGATGGTCTCAGGCGCCGCCGTCAAAACCGCGCCACTGGCCGGGGTTGAGGCGTTCATCGGCGAATGCGCCGATGCGGCGGCCGCCGTCAGCGATAAGGCGAGAGCGAGGGCTAAATAGCGCATCGGGACCCTTTCTATGGGCAAGCGGGCGAGACGGGGGTCTGGCCCGCACGTTTAGCGAAGCGGCTTGACCTCAATGACAGGCTTTACCGAGCGCCTTCAGCCGCCAATAATTATACGGCAGCGGCGTCAGAAATCCGGCCAGCCACATCACCGGCAACACCCACCATGTCAGCTTGGCGCCCCCCGTCAGCGCGACGTCGACCGCATTCATGGCGATCTCCATCGACACCATCGAGATCAACGACATGCCGACCGCCGTTTTAAACGCCGCAGGCAACGCCATCTGCCGCGACAGGATAAAGGTTTCCAGCGCAATGGAGGTCAGAATGCCGTTCACAATCGCCAGCGACATAATCGCCAGCGTGTTCCATGCCGGATCGGCGAGCAGGGCGTAGCCAGAAAGCTGAAAGAATAAGATCGTGCCCATATCGCCGATCGAACAGCCAATCAGACACCACATCGTGTTGTAGGAAGCGCGCCGCCAAGTGGGAACACAGCGCCAATTCAGTTGCGTAATCGAAGCTGTCGCCGCCATGGGAGGCCTCCTGAAGCTTGTTTTCTCGGCTGTTTAAGGGTTCCATCTACTGGAAGGTCAAGAAATTAGGACAGCAGAACAGATGTTGAATGTAGGCGCCGCCGCCAAAGCCAGCGGCTTGCCGAAGAAGACCGTTCGCTATTACGCCGACATCGGTTTAGTCGAGCCCAGCGGGCGGTCCGAGGCGGGCTATCGGGTTTACGCCGAAGCTGAGATCCAAAAGCTGATCTTTGCCCGCCGCGCCCGCGCCTTCGGCTTTTCCATCGACGCCTGCCGGGAACTGCTCGACCTCTACACCGACACCTCCCGCTCCAGCGCCGACGTGAAACGCATCGCCGAGCGCCGTCTCGGAGAACTGTACGCCAAGATGCGCGACCTCCAGGCGTTGTGTGACGAGCTTTCCATCCTGGTCGAGGCTTGCCGGGGCGACGACCGCCCGGACTGCCCGATCATCACCACCCTCGCAGCACCTCCGCGCGAGGGGGGCTGACGGGGGAGTCGGAAAATACCGATTAGCAAGGTTACGGAGCGCGGAAGGCGACGAGGTGGAGCGTGATCTGAGGCTGTTCGTTGCTACGAGCTAGACCCTGCTCGCCAGAGTTAGCGCCAGATGAGGGATTCCTATGAGGGTTTGTCCCGACTGTCGACACGAATTCCGCCAGCATCCAGGCGGGTGGTAAAGGATACATACAAAAATTACTTTTTTTAAAGATGTGGTTCTGTGAGCTCAAACAAGAGGCGAATTCTCATCGACTCCTTAAAGTTTCTGTTTAAATGATGTTATTGTGAAACTGATCAGTCTGGAAAACTCGCTCTGGTCCCACATTTTGGATTTGAAGGAGCTTGCCGTTGGCCAACAATGCCCCAAAGGCCGCTGCGGCGCGTGTCGAAGATATGGCGGCCCAGCCCTCTGTGCTTGAGAGTTTGGTCGGATATAATTTAAAGCGTGTATATATCCTGATGGACTCTGATTTCCGCAGGACTTTTGAAGGCGACGACATGCCGCCTAGGGTGTTTTCAACGCTCGCCATAATCTCAGAGTCACCCGGCGTGATGCAAAGTGAAGTTGCGCGGATGCTCGGCATCGAGCGTTCAGGGTTGGTGGCGATTGTGGACGGGTTGGAGAAGCGCGGCTTGGTGGAGCGCAAACCTTTTCCCGGCGATCGCCGCGTTCACGCCTTGCACCCAACGAAGGCGGGCCGGGAGACGTTTAACCGGGGCATAAATGCGGTGACCGCGCACGAAGATAGCGCGCTTTCCATGCTTTCCAGCGGCGAGCGTAAGAAGCTGCTCACCCTGTTGCAGAAAATACGAGCAGGGTTTTTGGAAAGCGAAAAGTGATGCGCTTTCCCCGGTGAATTTCTCCGGCCTGCGCCGTTGCGTCGCGAAACTCAGTCGCATCAGCGCTTTCTAGCATCGTCGGTGGTCGTTATCGTCCGGCCATGATCGAAGATGTTTCCGCCATTGAGCCAGCCGTTGCGAGCGCTCTGCCAACATTCGAGCCCGGCTGGGTGTGGTTGACCGGCGCCGGCCCCGGCGATCCCGGCTTGATGACGCTGCATGCGCTCAATGGCCTGCGGCAGGCTGATGTGGTTGTTTACGACGCTCTGGTGGACGACAGCGTGTTGGGTTGGGCGCGTGCGGGTGCGATCATCGAGTATGCCGGTAAGCGTGGCGGCAAGCCGTCCCCGAAACAGCGCGACATCTCGTTAAAACTGATTGAGCTTGCCCGCGCCGGGCGCCGGGTGCTGCGCCTGAAGGGCGGAGATCCGTTTTTGTTCGGGCGCGGCGGCGAGGAGGCGCTGTCGTTGGTTGAGGCCGGGGTGCCGTTCCGCGTCATCCCTGGCGTCACCGCCGGTATCGGCGGGCTCGCTTATGCGGGCGTGCCGGTGACCCACCGAGACGTCAACCAAGCCGTCACGTTCCTCACCGGTCATGACCGGCACGGCCTGACCCCCGCGGCGGTGAATTGGCGGGCGGTGGCGGAGGGCTCGCCGGTAATCGTGATGTATATGGCCATGAAGCATCTGGGCGAGATCACCGCGAAGCTGATGGACGCTGGCCGCGACGCGACGGAACCGGCGGTTGTGGTTCGTGACGCCACCTTGCCGCAGATGTCGGTGCTGGAGACCACGCTGGGAGGGTTGGCGGAGGACGCCGCCGCCGCCGGGATCGGCGCGCCTGCGGTCATTTGCGTTGGCCGGGTCGCGCTGATGCGCCAAGCGCTGGATTGGGTCGGCGCGCTCTCGGGCGCCGCGCCGCGTGCGCTTGACCCGCTTGGGGGCCGGGAGCGGTCCGAGGCCGGGTGAGAGCGCTGATCCTGTCGGCGGCGCAGTCCGGCGCCGGCAAAACCATGATCACCTTGGGTTTGCTGCGGGCGTTGCGCGCGCGCGGCGCGCTGGTGGCGGCGGGCAAGAGCGGCCCGGATTATATCGATCCTGGATTCCATAAAGCGGCTTGCGGCGAGGCTTCGGTGAACCTTGACGCCTGGGCGATGGCGCCTGAGCGACTGTGCGCGCTAGCGGCGGCGCAAGCGGGCGAGCTGTTGCTGGTAGAGGGCGCGATGGGCTTGTTCGACGGCGCGGCGGATGGATCTGCGGCCGGGCGCGGCTCGACGGCTGATGTGGCGGCGGCGTTGGGCGCGCCAGTGGTGGCGGTGCTCGATATCTCCCATCAGGCGCAAACGGCGGCGGCGATCGCTTTGGGCCTCGCCCGCTTGCGGGAGGACGTCTCGCTGGCCGGGGTGATCCTAAACCGGGCCGGCTCTCCCCGTCACGCTGAGATGGCGGCGCGCGCGGTTACGGCGGCTGGGGTGCGCGTGCTCGGCGCCGTTCCCCGGACCAAGGTCTTGACGACGCCGTCGCGGCATCTCGGGTTGGTGCTGGTCGAAGAGCACGCCGATCTGGAGGCGTTTATTGAGGGGGCGGCGGAGCTGGTCGCCGGCCATGTTGATCTGGAGGCGCTTACGGCGGCGGCCCGCCCACTTCAGCCGTGCACGCCGATTTCACCGGCGCTTGCGCCATTGGGAAGCCGCATCGCTATCGCCCATGATCCCGCCTTCGCCTTCCTCTATCCCCATCTGCTCCAGGGCTGGCGCGCGGCTGGGGCTGAGCTGACGCTGTTCTCCCCACTGGCCGATGAGGCGCCGCCAGCTCACGCGGACGCAGTGTTCCTCCCCGGCGGCTATCCGGAACTGCACGCGGGCCCATTGGCCAGTGCGGCGCGATTCAAGGCTGGAATGCAGGCCGCCGCCAAGCGGGGCGCGGTGATTTATGGCGAGTGCGGCGGCTACATGGCGCTCGGAGAGGGGCTTGAGGACGCTGGCGGTTGCTGTCATCCGATGCTGGGCTTGCTGCCGGTGGAGACCAGCTTTGCCAAGCGCCGCCTCACCCTCGGCTACCGGTTACTAACCCCTGTCGGAGCTACGCCCTGGCCGGGTCGGCTGACGGCGCATGAGTTCCACTACTCCACCCCCACCCGCGAGGAGGGCGCGCCGCTGTTCGAGGCCGTCGACGCCGCCGGAACCTCGCTGCCGCCGATGGGGCGGCGGGTTGGCGCGATCATGGGCAGCTATGCTCATGTGATTGATGCTGGCCCAACGATGGCTCCGACGGCGGCTTGATGCGGCCGGCCCACTATGAGGCCCCGCCCGACGCCTGTTCAGCCGCCAAAGGCGCGGGCGACCTGTTCAACTTCCGGCGGGCCGAGCGGGCCGACCCGCATGCCCGCCCACCATGCCCCTGCCGCCAGTATCAGCGCGGCAGCGCCGAGTTGGACAAACAACGGGCGATACAGCGACAATCGGCTGAGAAGGAACAAGATCGGCGCCGCCACCGCTGCGAGCACCGCCTCAGAGACCCACAGCCCCGCCCCAAAACCGGTGAGCGCCGGCGCCAGCATCGGCCCTTCCGCGCCCATCTGCATCACATCCAGGCCCGCGCCATGGGCGAGGCCGATCACCAGCGTCGCCGCCCACACCCCCAGGCTCGATGGGCCGCCGATCAGTTGGGTAAGGGTATTCAATGCAATCAGCGACACGCCAATGGCCACAGCAGTCCGCGTCGCTTCGAGCGGTGCGCTAATCAGTCCCGCCGCCGCCAAGCTCATCGCCGTGGTTTGCGACAACGCCAACAGTGTCGCCAATCCGACGGCCTCCGCCGTTGCGGCGCTAAGGCTGGGGGCTGGCGCCCAGCCCTCGACAGCGCGCACTATCATCAACGGCGTGAGCAGCGCCGCTAAGATCAACAGCAGCTCATACCCAAGCGGCGAGAACGGCCGCTGTGCCCCCGCCGACAAAAAGCGCGCAAACGTCGAGCTGTAGGGCGGTCCGGACAGGCTGAAACGCTGGCGTTCAGCGCCGGGGCCGAAGCTCACCGAATGCTGCGTCGCATTGCCGAAAATCCCCGCCCGCTGATTTTCCTCGATAATCAACAGCGCCCGGTGCGTCGGGTCGAGGCCGTCATACAGGAAGCGATACTCCGCCGAGAGCGTCCCCGGCGCGGCCTGGAGGCTGGGTATGTCAAAGTGAATCAGCCCGAAGGCGGCGAAACCCGTCTCCGGGAGTTCATAGGATTTGATCACCGCCGGATGCGCCTCACCATCATCGAAGAAAGTCAGGCGCGGCTCAAGATAGGAGAACACCGCAGCTGCACGTGCTGAGAACTCCTGGGGCGAGACCGCCCTGTCGCCATCAGCATCCAGCGCGACCACTCGATTCAGATCGTAAAGCGCGATTTCAAAACGCCCACTCACCCTCTGTGGGCCGCCGCTCAGCGGTTCGGCTATGGTGAGATAGACGTAACTTTCACCGGGTTGGCGCGCCTCAGCGGGCAAGGCGGTGAACAAGCTTCCCGCCGCCGTCAGCACCCATAAGAGTCTTGTCAATCGCTCCATCCCGCCGGCCCCCCGATCAGCGTCGCCCAATTTATTTCTACAAGCATGATAACAAAAAACACACGATGATATGTTGTCGAAAATCAGCAGATACAGCGTCTCCGCCGTCTGAATGATATGCAAGTGTCACGGGAAGGGCTGTGACACGCTGCGCCGAGCCCGCCGCCACGTTGTGAGAACGCCTTCAGACAGAATTAGGTATGTCTAGGTTTACCATCAGGCGTGGCCCATCGCTTCAGGAGTTCTGCAGTGCCTCCCTTCGCCTTTAACCGCATGATCAGCCGCCATTTTGACCTGTTCACCCTCTGCTACAGTGAGACCGCCGAGGCTGAGGGCCTGCTCAACCTGCCAACTGAGCCGGAAATCCTCGACAATCTCTCGGCTCTCGCGACGGCGATCCTCGACCCGATCGTGGAAAGGCTAAATCTGCCGGTGACCGTCACCAGCGGCTATCGCGGCCCGGCCCTGAACCAGAGGATCGGTGGTCGTTCCGACTCTCAACACCTCAGCGGAGAGGCTGCGGACTTCCTGATCGGCGGCGTCGGCTGCGACGTCATCTGCGGCTGGATCACCGACAATCTGCCGTTCGATGAGCTGATCCTGGAGAAGTTCGACCCCGCCAAATCCGAATTCGGTTGGGTCCACTGCTCCCACAGCCGCGCCCATAATCGTGGCATCATCTCCAGCTTCGATGGCGAGACCTATCATGACGGTCTGAAATTCGTCGGTGTCCGCGACGACCGGCTGTCCTCAAAGGTGCTGGAGCGGCCGATTTGGCGACGGTTGGGGTGAGGCGCTGTAGATCACCTTTACGGCGAACAGAGCTAAGGAGATGAACATGAAGCGAGCATCCAGCGCCCTCAAGGCGCTTATGGCGCTTCTCGCCGCCAGCGCGATTGGGACAACGTCATGGGCACAGCCCACGTCATTCGGGGCGGCGACGGCAGAGCGGGACCCGGCCACGATCATTAATGGCAAGGAGGCCGACATCGCCGACTATCCCTGGCAGGTGGCGCTGACGATAGATTTCCCCAATGGCGTGCAGAAGGTGTGCGGCGGCTCGGCGGTGGCGGCGAATTGGGTGCTGACGGCGGCGCATTGCTTCTTCCTCGAGTCCGGCGCCTCAACGAGCGCCGGGAGCGCCCGGATCGGATCGTCTGAGTTCGCGCGCGGCGGCGTGCGCGTTCGCTTTGACGAGGCGATCCCGCACCAGCGCTATGATCCTTCAACCTTCGCAAACGACATTGCGTTGTTGAAGGTTGATGTCGATCTCAGCGATCGCGTGATTGAACTCAAGAGCCCGGCGGACCAGATCCCACGGGGGCAAATACTAGAGGTCAGCGGTTGGGGCGTGCTCAGCGAAGAGAGCCAGAGCATCTCGCCGGTGTTGATGATGGCGTGGGTGCCGATCGTCTCCACCCAGGACTGCAATGCGGCTGATGCTTATAACGGCGAAATCCACGCTGGCATGATGTGCGCCGGTTACTCCAGCGGCGGCACAGACGCCTGCGTGGGCGACAGCGGTGGACCGCTGGTTTGGCGCGACGGCGCCCGCCCGGTTTTGGTCGGCGTCGTCTCTTGGGCCAAGGGCTGCGCAGCCCTTGCGTTACGGCGTTTACACCCAGGTGCAGCGCTATGCGCATTGGATACAGACAACGATTCGCAATAGTGAGTGATCGTTCTTCCGGGGGAGAGCTGGCGTTTCCCAATACCGCCCGAAATTGTTAGAGCGCACCCATCAAACCGGGGCGAGCGCGACTGTGCGCAGGAAGCCTGTGCGGCGCCTGAACGTATAGGTTTCTCATCAATGAGAGCCGGTCTTATTCCTCTCGAGTCAGCTCAATCACTCCTTCCTCAGCGAAAGAGCCATCGCCTATGGTCACCCTGTTGGTGTGAAAAAAGTAATTCAACCGATAAAGCGGCCCAAAAATCTCGCTTTGATTTAAATATGCTTTTGATGTTTTCGTCGATCTTAAAAAAGGCCCCTCTTCAACAACGCCATAGATACGAAAGCGAACTGGACCATTGATATTGGCCTGAAAGGTTTCGCCAGCGATGGTCAGCTCAACCTTCCAATGGTTCGATGCGCCGCGCCACGTCCCTTGCGCGTCGTCAATATCGACCGTCGCCGCCGAGACGGCTTTCTCCAGCGCGGCGAGACCATCGCTCGCCAGTGCGCCTCTGGTCGACCTCAGCCCGGCGTCGCGCTGAAACGCCGCCATGGCGGCGCGGGCCTCAGAGTTCCAATAGCCGACGATCGCCTCGCCATAATAACCCAGGCGGCACATGAGGATTTGAGCTGACCGATAGTCCTGTTTCGTGGGAAACGACGTGGCCGCCGGTTGCGAGGCATGATCTCCCGCTGATCCGCATTCGGCGGCGGCGCGTTGGAGGCAGCTTTGATACGCCGCAAACTGCCCAGGGCATTCATCGGTCGGTCCAAGGTCAGTATGCGGCGGCGCGGTTGCGCTGAGGATGGAGGAGCAGGCGCATGTCGGACGCACATCGTCGGCGCAGTAATCCACCGGAGAAGCGCACATTCCTTGTGACAATGCTGGGGCGGCGAGCAATGTAGATGTGAGAAGCATCAACCCTGCAAGTAAGCGCAGATTATTTTCCATTGAAACCCATGTATTAAATGATGAGGAATTCTGATTTTCAGAAACCTCCACCCGAAGCTTCCATCATGTCAGGTTTTATCAATATTCGCTGGGAGTGCAGCAATCAATTTATGTATATTTGGCGGATGTGGGGATGATAAGTTTTCTTAGGCGCCGTTCATTGCGCTTCGATAAGCAATAAAATACCGTTCTTGAAGTGTGATATATTTTGTTTAATTCACAGTGACAACCTACGCTCATAAATATCCGGTAGATCATTCTCCAGCAGCGCCACGTCCCCGTCTCGAAGATTAACCCCCATCCACTCAGCCGCCTGCTCAAACCGCTCCAACCGAATAACCTTCTCCGCATTCGCTCCGAAGGCGTCGACAAAGCTCGGAATACGTTCCGGCTGGATCACCAACGCCAAATCCGTCCGCGCTGCCGCCTCCGTTCCCAGCTCGGCGTGCAGCGCGTCATGCTGTTCGCCCAACTCCACCATCCCTGGTGTGATCAGAATCCGCCGTCCGCCGCGCGCAGAAGCCAGGGTGTCCAGCAGCTCCAGCCCGGCCTTAAAGCCGGTGGGGTTGGAGTTGTAGGCGTCGTCGATGATCGCCGCGCCATTGGCTTGTGGCTTCAACTCCAACCGGTGAGAGATCTGCGGCGCGGTGCGCAGCGCCGAGGCGGCGCGCTCCAACGGCAGCCCTAGCGCCTTGGCGGCGCCAATCACCAGGGCGATGTTCTGGCCATGTTGTCGGCCATAGATCGGCGCCCGCGCCTCCAGGGTTCCGCCGTCGATCGCCATCGCCACCCGCAGTCCTTCGGCGTCCTGTTCCACCGACAGCACTCGCACGTCGGCGTCCTCATCCTCGCCGCACAGCACGATCCGCTCGCGGTGGGCGGCGATAAACTCGGCGGCGTACGGTACGGCGCGGGTGCTGGAATGCGCGATTAACTTGCCGTCAGGATGTTTGAACACATGCTCCGCCAACTCCAGCTTGGCCCGCGCCACGGTGTCGAGCGACTTGAAGCGCTCATAATGAGCGACCCCCAGCGAAGTCAGCATCCCCAGTTTCGGCGGCGTCAGCCGGCAAAGGCGATCGATAGAGCCCGGCCCATAGGCCCCCATCTCGACCACGAAAAAATCCGTATCCTCGGGCAAAGTCTCCCGCACCACCCGGGCGATGCCCATCGGCGTGTTGATGCTGCCAGGGGTCATAAAGCTGTTGGCCTGCATCGACAGCGCGTGATGCAGCAGATGCTTCACCGAGGTCTTGCCGAAGGAGCCGGTGATCCCGATCACCGCAGTGTCCAGCCGCATCACCTTCTGATGCGCTTCGTCCCAGAACTTCTGCTGCACTCGCGCCTCAAGCGGCGACAGCGCCAGATTGGCCGCCATCAGATGCAGCGGCAGCAGTTGCACCGCGATCGGCCATCCCCAGTAGGGCGCGGCCCAGGCGCTGACCAGCCCGACGAGCGCCGCCACCCCCAACGCCACCCACAGGATCTTACTGGCCCGCGCTGTCAGCCGCAGTGGCTTCTTAGCGGCCCCGCGCGGGTCCGGCTCTGCCATGGCGACGCCAAGGAAGCACAGGACGATCAGCGCAATCCAAATCCAGCCCGACAATCCCTCGCCCGCCACGAACCACCCGATCGCAACCAGAGCGAGCATCGCCGTCAGCTTCCTGTCAATCGAGCCGGTGCTGATCAGCCAAGGCGCGAAGCGGGTGCTGTCATATTCTTCTTGCTGATAAATATGCAGATACCGCAGCATCCGCCGATAGGCGAACAGGCCGTAGGGAACGAAAAGCAGGATCGCCACAGCCAAGCCGGTCCAAGTCTCCGCCACCATCACGCAGTTCCCTTATCAATCCGCTCTAGAAACGCGAGCAGCCGCTTTGCGGTCAGATGCCGTCCGGCGCCGAGCACCGAATAATGGTCCTGCCCCTCAAACACATGCAGCTCCGCCTCAGGGATCAACTCAGCGTATCGGCGGCCGACCTCAGGCGGAGTCTCGCCATCGTCGGCGCCGTACACCAACACAGTCGGCGTTTGGAGTTGCCGAGCCAGCTCGGTCAGATCCTCGTTGATCACCCGCAAAAAAGTCGGCCGCATCGCCCCGGCGTTGCGGTAATCCGCGCTGCCATATCGGTTCTTCAGCGCCTCCACATCCCGTCCCAACAGGGTCCAGGCCTGTTTCATTGTCTTGAACATGACCTGGCGCCCCTTGCGCCGCAGCCGTTCCCATGTCGAGAGTTTGCGTGGCAACCCCGCCGCCGCGATCAGCCCAAGCCCGTCGATCAACTCCGGCCGCGCCGCCGCCAGCGCCACACCGATCCGCCCGCCAAAGGAGTGCCCGACCCACAGCACACGCCGGCCGGGACGCCGCAGCGCCGCCACCAACTGTGCGGCGTCCTCCGCATAGGCGACGGAGTCCCACGCCTCTGGCGGTGGCGCTGCGGCGCCAAAGCCCGGAAAATCCATCAACACATTGGCCGCGCGCCCAAAACTCGCCGAAAGTGCTTGAAACGCCCGCCGATCCTGTCCCCAGCCATGGGCCCAGAAAATCACGGTCTCGGCGCTCTCCAACGCAGCGCCAGAGACCTCATAGGCGATCCCTGATGAGGTTGCATGAGGGGTGTTGCCCTCCGCCGCCGCGTGATTGATCGTCTCCGCCATCTCAGCTCCCGCCGCCGGTTCGCGCCCTGTCCGTTGTCCGAAGCGGCATAATCCACGTCTGCCGCCGCATCCATCCCCGCCGCGCCGACAACCCGGCAAACCCGGCTAATTTAAGGACGGGATGGCGCGCAGGCCGCGTTGACGGCGCTGTTGGCGGATCTGGGCGGAGGTTCCACCCATATACACATATACAAGGGGAAAGGCATGGCTACGCCCATTGGAGCCCGGTGTGCTACCGCAATGTTTTCTCAGAATATCACTCTGAGAGGGCGCACAGGCGCTCGCAGCCGGTCTGACAAGCGCCCGATTTGGGGAGCGGTGGATCAGAACGCTCGTCCGACTCCCACCCCCACGGAGACCTGATTGGCGTCGCCCTCTTCGTCCACAATCGGGCTGTCCGCCGCGTCGCCGATAAGCCGCCCGTAGGAGGCGAAGCCGGACAGGAACCAATAATTCGTCACCAGATACCGCGCCCGAAGCCGGGCGCCGACTTCGTTGAAACCGCCGCTGGCGTCGAACGCATCCAGGCCAGAAGCGGCGGCGTCAGCGTCCGAGACGCTGAAGAACGCGCCGGAGAAATTATCATCAACCGCCGCGACATAAACCTCCCCGCTCAGATTGAACCGGGGGGTGAGGGCCCGCGCCGCCCCTGCCGAGAGCTCGCCTCGGACCCCCTCGTGGCCGTCCGAGACGTCGAACATGATCTCCGCCCCGGCGAACAGGCGGGTGCGGCCGTCTTCGCTGATTGGCCAAGCTGCGGAGGCGAAGCCGCCCAACTCGATTGAGTCATCCACATCACTCAAGGCGTCGACCGCGTCATTCTCCACATCATCGCGCCCAAAGCGGTAACTGGCGGCAGGGCCGAGGGCGAAGCGCTCGCTGTTCAGCAGATTCAGGCGGGCGCCAGGGCCGGTGATCTCAAGGTATCGTTTGTCCCAATACACACGTCCCCCCAGGAACGGCGTCGCCTGGAAATCCTCCGAGCCGAAATACTCCGGCGTCGCCGCCACGCCCGCGATGGCAAAGTTGCGTGGCGGCGCGTTCTCGCCTTCGGCGTGGGCGCCTGCTGTGATCAGGATCGCGCCAGAAAAGCCCGCCAGAACCAAATAACGTGAAACCACGGATAATCCTCCAACAACCAGCGCATGGCGAATTTGCGCTCAACACCAAGCGAACCAAATAGATAATTGGGCCGGTATTGCGACCGACGATGTGTGCTTATGTGGAATTCAAATCTGCATGACGCAGCGTAAGTAATGAACATCTGAAAACGTGGAGTTGATGTAGCGCCTGTTGTAAGGTTTTAATCTTGTTTAGATCTTTTCTAGAATGGAAGTGGCGCTCCAGTCGCCTCGGTTCGGATGTCCAAGGCCAGACCGGACGGCGCCGCGGCGAAGTGGTTCCCCCTTGCTGGTAAACCGTTGTAGTCAAAGCGTCGTGAAATCAGGGAGGCGCTCGTGAGCGGGTCGAAGAAGACGGTTGCGGTGATTTTTGGCGGCGTGTCGCCGGAGCATGACGTCAGCATCGTCACGGGGTTGCAGGCGATGGGGGCGCTTGACCCGGCGTTGTTCGAGGCGTTCCCGGTCTATATCGCCCGCAATGGCGAATGGTGGGTCGGGGACCCGCTGTCTGAGCGCGGCTTCTACATCCCGGATCTAGAAGCGGCGAAGGGCGTCTCTCGCGTCAGCCTGACGATGTCAGCCCTCGGCCGCCCGCATCTGACGGCGGAGGCCAGCGGCTTCCTCGCCCGCGAGCGCAAGATTGAGTTCGACGTCGCCCTGCTGGCGCTGCACGGCCTCACCGGTGAGAATGGCGCGCTGCAAGGTTGGCTGGAAATGACCGGCGTGCCCTACACAGGGATGGGCCACCTCGCTTCGGCGGTGCTGATGGACAAGGTGGCGACCAAGCGGATGTTCGAGGGCGCGGACATCCCGATGCTGCCCTATCGGCTGTTCCACCGCCCGGCCAAGGGCCTCGCTCTTTCCGACGACGCGTTCGCCGCCGCCGCCGAGGGCGTGAGCTATCCGGTCTGCGTCAAGCCCGTTAACCTCGGCAGCAGCATCGGCGTTGGTCGCGCGGACACGGCGGCTGAAGCGGCTGATCTGCTGCCTGGCGTGTTCAAATTCGACACCACGGCCATTGCGGAGCCGTTTGTGCCAAACCTAGTTGAGTACAATCTCGCTGTCGCCCGCATCGGCGGCCAGATCCGCACCTCGGCGATCGAGCGCCCGAAGCATTCCTCGGAGCTGCTTGATTTCAAGGCGAAATATATGTCCGGCGGCGGGACGAAGGGCAAATCCGGCAGCAAACAACCCGGAACCGCCAGCGAGGGCATGCTGTCGCTGACACGGGAGATCAACCCCGAGCTGCCGGGCGATCTGGAGGCCCGGATTCGCGGCTGGGCGATCGAGACCTTCGAGCGCATCGGCGGAACCGGCGCCCCCCGTCTCGACTTCATGTGCGATAGTGAAACCGGCGAAGCATGGCTGAACGAGGTCAACCCGATCCCCGGTTCCTTCGGCTATTTCCTGTGGGAGGGCGCCGAACAGCCGATGTTGTTCGCCTCATTGCTGGAGCATCTCATCGACGAGGCTTTCGCCCGCCGCGCCGCCGCGCGCTTGCCCGCCGATCCGACGCCCTCGGACGCACGGTTGTTTAAGCGCCCCTCATGACGTGAATAGCTGCTGCTTGGTGCAGCCTAGTTCCTTGAAATGTGAATCATTTGCGCAAGACCTATGAACCGGAGGAGACGCCGCCAGGATCAAGAAGCACAGGCGGAGATTTTAGGGGACAGGATCGCCGCCGCCCTCCTTCTGCTTCCTGTCGTGGGCGATCACGAGAACATTGATTACTGCGTCTCCGCCTCTGGCCGCTTCAGAGGCGCTCGCGCCTCAAGCTGCATCGGCACCCCGAGCAGCGGTGCGATTTTCGGGATCATGTCTTTCACCACCGGCGCGGCGGTGGCGCCGGCCCCGCGACGAGGCTTGCCAGTGCTCATATCAACTGGCTCATCGAGCATCACCACCACCACATATTCCGGCGCGCCCATCGGGAAGGCGGCGGCGAAGGTGGCCAGGACTTTGTCGTCATAATAACCGCCACCCGGCTTCGGTTTATTTGCCGTACCGGTCTTGCCGCCGACCTGGAACCCTGGCGCGTCGGCGGCCTTGCCGGTGCCATTGGTGACGACATAGCGCAGTAAATCCCGCATCTGATGGGAGGTGCGCGGCGAGATCGCCCGAATTTGCAACTCCTCCGAGTCATCAGCCTGCGGATCGCGCTTCAACAGGGTTGGACGCACCCGCACCCCGCCATTGACGATCGCCGCCATCGCCGCCGCCAGATGCAGCGGAGTCGCCGCGACGCCATGTCCGAAGGCCGTGGCTGCGGTGGCGCTGTCGGACCAGTACTCATTCCACACCGGCGCCGCCCGCCGGGCCTCGCCTAACTCCACGCCGGTCGGCTCATGCAGCCCCAGGGCGTTGAATAACTTCTTTTGCGCCGGCCGTCCTGCATCCAACGCCAGTTGCGCTGCGATCACGTTGGAGGATTTCGCGAATGCGTCCTGGAAGCTGAGCTTTTGATAGAACGGGTGTGAATCGCGAATGACATGCTTATCCACCTCCAGCGGTTTTGGCGGGTCAAACACCTTATCCTTCACTGACGGCGTTTGCTCCAACGCCAGCGCCCAAGTGAACATTTTAAATGTCGATCCCAGCTCATACCGCCCTTGCGCCGCATGGTTGAACAGCGGGCTCGCCTCTTGCGGGGCGTTGGCGGCGGGCGGGGCAGGGCGGTCGATCGGGTTGTAGTCCGGCAGCGACGCCATCGCGCGGATCTCCCCGTTGCGCGCATTCAACACCACCGCCGCCCCGGCTGAAGCGCCCGTGCGGGCCATTCCGGCGTTTAGGCTCTCCAGCGCCGCGCGCTGCACCCGCAGATCCACCGACAGCTCCAGCGCCGCAGCGCCCTCCACGGAGAGCCGGCCCTCCATCCCCAGTTCAAGCCCTGCCATGCCGGTGTTTTGCAAGTTGGTCCAGCCAAGCAGATGCGCCATGTCGCGACCGGCGGGGTAAACCCGATCGACGCGCGGCACATAGTAGACCCCGGGAATGCCCAAGTTATGCGCCGCTTGCGCCGCCGCAGGGGAGATCGGGCGCTTGATCAGCACGGTCTTGCCGCGATGCGTCCGCTCCCTCACGGCCTCAGGATTGAAGTCGGGAAATAGCCCGGAAAGTGCGTGCAGAGCTTCTTCCCGCTCATCGGCGAAATGAAGCTGCGCGGCGTCGAGATACAGCTCATAGGTGCGGATGTCGGCGGCGAGCGTCAGGCCGTTGCGATCCAGGATCGAGGCCCGCGCCCGCGCGGCTTGGCTGTTGCCGCCACCAGATTGCGGAGCGGCCGCCGTCAACCCCTGGTCGCGGGTGGCAAGGTCGGCGAACCGGGTCGCCACCGCCGCCATCGAGGCCAAAAACACCAGCGCTACCAAAGCCATCCGCCGCCGCGCCCGTTTCGCCGGATCGACCAGTCGCACCGGGGGCGGCGCCGCTTTGGATGCGGGCTTCCTCGCAGCTCGGCCTTTGGCTGGCCCCGCCTTCGCCGCGCTGCTCGCCTTGCTGGCGCGACTGCGAGATTTACCGATCATCTTGGGTGTTACGGCGGCATTGGAAATCATCGCGCCGCCTCCGCGCCGCTCGCCGGGGATGGGGCGGGCGTCGTCGGCTTGAACGGCAAATCCTTCAAGCTCACCGCCTGCTCCGGCCGCAATTCAGTCAGCACCTCGCCCTCCGCACCGATCAGACGGCCCGGACCATAGACTTTAGCGGCAGTGCGCAGCAGCGTCTCAGGGCCATTCAAATACGCCCACTCCGCCTCAAGGGTGGCGATCTCCGCCGCCAGACGCGCCTTGCGCCGTTGCAGATCTTGTTTTTCCCGTTGCAACGCCGCAGTCTCCTCCTTGACGCCATAGGCGATCAGCGCCGCCGCCACCAACAGGGCGGCGCAAGCCGTATGCAAGATCCGGAACACGCGCGTCTCCTTCTCGCCCACCGGAGCCAACGGCGATCCGTTCGCTCTCCTCTGATCGCCAAAACCTGGCGGAAAACAAACAGCTAGGGCAGAGGCCCGATGCAATCAGATCGCCTGCGCACAGGCTTTATCTCGCTGCGGCCTCTGTCCGCCGGGCCGCCCGCAGCTTCGCCGACCGCGACCGAGGATTGGCGGCGACCTCTGCGTCCGAGGGGCCGCGTGCGCCCTTAACGATAAGATTGAACGTCGCCGGAGGCGGGTTAACATCTGGTGTATGGCGCGATCCGCGCGGCGCCCGGTTGCAGCGATCCGCCAGAAACCGTTTCACCAGCCGATCCTCGAGCGAGTGAAACGAAACCGCCGCCAGCCGCCCGCCCGGGGTCAACACGCGCTCCGCCGCAGCGAGCCCGTCCTCGATCTCGCGCAGCTCGTCATTGACTGCGATTCTGAGCCCTTGGAAGCTGCGGGTGGCGGGATGCGGCTGGCCCGGCTTTGGGCGCGGCAATCGGCTGGCGACGATCTCCGCAAGCCGGGCGGTGGTCTCGATCGGGGCCTCGCGCCGAGCCCCGACGATCGCCCGTGCGATCCGCCGCGACGCCCGCTCCTCGCCGTAATGAAACAGAATATCGGCCAACTCGCCTTCATCGAGCCGATTCACCAAATCCGCCGCGCTGTCGCCCTCGTCGCCCATACGCATGTCCAGCGGCCCGTCGCGCATGAAAGAGAAACCGCGCCGGGCCTCGTCGAGTTGCATTGAGGAGACGCCGAGATCGAAAGCGATTCCGTCAATCGGCCGATCGGTCTCGCCCCGGGTCAGCGCCTCCAGCTCCGAGAAACACCCTTCGGCCAGCCGCAACCGCCCGTCATGCAGCTCGGCCCAGGCGCGTCCCCGCGCGATGGCTTCCGGGTCGCGGTCAATCCCGATCACCAGATCCGCGCCGCCCGCCAGCAGCGCTCTAGCATAGCCCCCGGCCCCGAACGTGGCGTCGACAAACACGCCGCCGCTTTCCGGGGAAAGCGCCTCAAGGGTCTCCGCCAGCAGCACCGGGGCATGCAGCGCGGCGGCGGCATCACGCGCGGTTTCAAGCGGATTCGGGGCAGACTCCTCGGCCATCGCGGGTTCCCTATCTTGCTGTCGAGAGGGGTAGCGTGATCACCCGCTGTTCGTCGAGCCGTCGCCAGTGTTCCAAGGCAAGGCGCTTGCGCTGGCGCGGGCGACCTTCAGCGCTTCGGTCTGATGCGCCTCGAAATTTGTGGGACTCCAGATTTGGAAGTTCGCTCCCAGCCCGGCGAACAGCGCTTGGCCGTCCAACTCGGCGAGGGCGACGAATTCCTCTGGCAGGATAATTCTCCCCTCGCCATCGAAGGGAATCGGCCGCACCCGCGCCATGATGGCGGTGGCGAGCGCGGCATGCTGCTCCTCAAGTGGGTTCATCTTGTCCAGCGAGGCGGCGATTCGCTCGATTCGGCTCAGGCCTGAGCCTTCAACGCAGGCCAGTTCGCCCAACGGCGGGGCGAGGGCGACGCCGCGAAAGCTCTCTTGCTCCAAGGCGGCGCGAAACAAAGCCGGCACCGAGACCCGGCCCTTCTTGTCGATCTTATGAATTGATGTGGAGAGAAACAGCCCCATGTCCGCGCGCTGGTTTCCACATTGCAAGCCCCACCGTGGCGCTGGTTCTAAACGCCGCTAGGGGCTTGCGCTAAAAGTGAGAGGCGCGGACCCCCACGTGCCGCCGGTTCTCCGGCTTAACCACGTTAGACGCCCGCGCCTCGCCTGCTGCACCCGCCTCATCCGGGCCCGATCGCTCCGGTCTGTGCGCACCGCGTTATTGGTTTTTTGCTGCGGCGCACCGGTTAAATCGACGATGTCAGCGTGCGTTGAAGGTGGAGTTATGGCCGCAACGCCGACAATCGCTCATTATGGGGTACTATGGGATCTGATGGGATTCAATGGAAAATGATGCTGTAGGGATGGGTGTGACTGGGGTGAAACTGTCGTATTTACGCAATCTTGCTGCCTGTGGCTGTATCCCGACGCAAGAATCAAACTAATTCCACAGATGTCCATTGCTCATGCCGACGTAATTCAATTTCCCATATGGGTGTTTTTGAGTTTGCTGATTCTCTCATTGATTGTGGTCAGCAGAAATGCCGTGGTTGGGAGCTTGCAATCGACACCCGTCACCCGCCCAGCCGCTCATGCGTTGGCAACAAGACGGACCACAGCTGTGATTGCGAGGTCGTCATTTTCAGAAGCGGATGGCGAAACGCCCTATCTGGGCGATAGCCGTTCCAAATGCTCACCCCGAGAAGCTTAGCGCGCCTCGCTCTCCTAAGCTAAATTTAACCTATCTGCGTAATGGCTCAAACGAACCTGTTCACCGCGATCGGCCACCATGGACGGCTTCGGAAGTTCTCTTCCCACACGGCGCCAATCAAACGGTTCAGACGACCGTCCCGGTAAGACGTCAGCCTTAGAGCCACCATCTCAACACCCTCAATGGCTCGCGGGGAAGTTGATATTTGCACACAATCCGCCCTGATATTGCGCCGCCACACTCCCCCAAAGTCAGCGGACGCAAAAAAACGCCATTCTTTGGTGAAATCCCCCTTCAGAATTGAAATCGACATGAACGCTCTTTGCTGAGGCGATCGCAAGGTCTCGGGTTGTATTGCGAAGTATTGGCTGGAGGCGGTTTGGCTGACGCAGGGGAAGCGTGATGGATAATCGTGATGATGCGCCGGGCGATATGATCATTGAGAACAACAACGCCTTCCTGATGGCCATGGGCGAAGGCAGCCGTATTGAGATACACGCCGCCGACGCCTCGAAGCAGAGCTGGACGCAGATCAACCAGACAGCGGCGGTGGGGGCGACGCAGATCACGCTGGCCGACAACACGGGTTGGCGAATTGGCGATAAGATCGCAATCGCTTCCTCCGGCTTCGACATGGACGAGGCGGAGGAGCGCGTCATCGTCGCGGTCAGCGTCGACGGCAAAACCATCACCTTGGACAGCCCGCTGCAGCATAAGCATTTCGGCGAAATCGAAACCTATGACAACGGCCTGCAAGGTCAGAACTATCAGAGCTGGGAGCTCGACATGCGCGCCGAAGTGGCGCTGCTGTCGCGCAATGTGACCATCCAAGGCGACGCCGACTCCGCCACAGACGGCTATGGCGGTCACTCCATGGTGATGAACGGCGCCGAGATGCATATCGACGGCGCCGAATTCACCCAGATGGGCCAGAAGGGGCTGGTAGGTAAATACGCTCTGCACTGGCATATGCTGGGCGATGCGGCAGGCCAGTACATCACGAACACCTCCATTCATGACACCTATAATAAGGGCATGACGATCCACGGGACGCAAAACACCTGGGTCGAAAGCAACGCGATCTACGACACCATCGGGCACAGCTATTACTTCGAGGACGGCTCGGAGTTTGGCAACGTGCTTATGGACAATCTCGGCATGAACACAAACCGGTCCGAGAGTGTCGAAGCGGGCCCCATAGGATCGGATCACACCGCTGTCTCAACCTACTGGGTGACGAACCCGAACAACCATCTCATCGATAATCATGCTGCCGGATCGGAGAGGGCGGGGTTTTGGATTCTCAGCCAGGACCACACGGAAGGCGCTTCAGCGGAAAGCGGCCTCTATGACGACTATGTGCCGCGTGCTCAGGCCCCGGGCCAATGGGTGGGCAATACGTCACACTCGAATGGCAGGGACGGTATTTTCATCGGCCGCCAGTTTGATGAAGAGACAGGTCAAGCGTCTAGCGGTGATCGAAAACTCGAAGAACAATATCAGATAACGGATTTTACGACCTATAAGAATGAAGACTTTGGTCTTTGGGTGCGGAACGGCACCGGTTCCTGGGATGATATCAAGATCGCCGACAGCGCCAAAGGCGTGCGGTTCTGGGGACTGAATGACCTGGAGGATAGTCTTATCGTTGGCCGTAGCGGAAACTACGAGCAACATGGAAGCGACGTGTATCATGGCTGGGAGCTTTACGACCAGGCCTCCCACTTTGACGACGTCCATTTTGAAGGCTTCAGCGGCGAGCTGGATGCGGCGATTGCAAATCACTCGGGCTTTGGGCGCAGCAGCAATAACAGCATCTCCGGCTTGACATTCGGCGATGGCGTGCCAGAGAAAAATTTCTTCCGTGGAAAGGTGTTCTCCTCATCCCAGGATGGTCTGCGAGATAACGGCGGCAGCCTCGCAGGCGCGCTCTACGATCTCGACGGCAGTCTGACCGGCCAAGCAGGCGCAGTGATCACACCGGGCATTATGGAGCTGAATGTCGGCGAAGACGCTGATGTTGTGAACTACGCCTTCGAAGGCATCGCGGCGTCAGGCTTCAACGCGGCTGAGGGCGCGGTTTGGCAAGCCGATAGCCATTACTGGCTCAATCCTGCGGGTAGCATCATCGGGAAGATGAACTTTCTCGATAGCGGTGACGAGGCCCAGCGAAATGACTTCACCATCGCCAGAGCTGATAACGGCGCGAAAATTTTTTACGGCAGCGATACCCAAGGAGCCAATGGCCGCTCTCAGTTAAATGTCGATGGGCGTGGCGATGTTGAATATGTCGTCGAATACCCGAATGGGTTGCCAGAGACAATCTCTCTGCAAATTCAGGAGCTCCCTCAGGGGGCCTCAGCCTATTACAGGTTCAAGGATTTGCCTGAGGATGTGGTTCTGCAAGGCGCCACTGAAGTGGGTGGCAGAGGCGCGCTAGACAACGCGACCGAAACGGCGTGGTTTCGCGACGGCAACGGCGATTTCGTTGTGAAGGTCTACGCTGACCGTTTCCAAACCAATCGCGGGGCCAATGATGAAACTTTGCCGATCGTCAGCGACCTAGTTTTTAGCGACGAGTTCAAAATCATCATCGCCAATCGGACGACGGCCAATCCCAGCGGCAACTCAAGGCCGATTGACGCCCCGGACGACTATCGCCCAGATCCGAACCCCACGCCTCTTCCAGAGCGCGCGGAATCCACCTCCAACACCACCGACATCACCGACGGCATGTCTCGCTGGTCGGACGGATCGAGCTGGGACGGCGCGGTTCCTGGGGCTAACGACATCGTGGTGATCGGCCCGGGCAAAACAGTGGTGCTGGACGAGAGCGCGACGGTCAAAGGCATGATCATCAATGGCGGCGAGCTGATCATCGCGGATGGCGCCAACCTGACCATCGACTTGGTTTCGGACTATGTGCTGGTGATCAATGGCGGGCTGTTTCAGGCCGGAACCGAGGATGACCCGCTAGACACCAACTTCACCCTCACCCTTGAGGGCGACGACCCAGATTTCGACCTGGAGGTCACCAGTATCCTGCGGGGCGAGGCCCCGAACACTGTCAACGCAATCGGGGACACCCCCACCGACGGTCAGGTTTACGTGGCCACCGACGTTGAGCTGAGCGAAGACCAGGTGGTGGCTCCGGTGACGGATACAGCGGCGACTGGCAGCTTTGACGCGGTATTCGATCCGGAAACACGGCAGCTTGAGATTGCTGGCGATTTCTCTAATCTCGCCTCTGACGTCACCATGATGCATCTGCACAGCGGCGCGGCGGGGCAGACTGGCGGGGTGCTGTACGCGTTGACGGTCACCTCGGCGGATGGCCGCAATGGCGCCTTCGAAGGCGCGTTCACGCTGAGCGAAGAGGAGGCCGCGCAGTATTTGGCGGGCGAGACCTATGTCAACCTGCACACCGTCGACACGCCGGGCGGCGTGCTGCGCGGCCAGGCGCTGCCGGGAGAGCTGCAAGAGCCAGAAACCGGTCCGCAGCCGACACTGGGCTCGCTCTCCGGCCAGATCGTGGATGGCGCCGCCGCCGGGGTGGCGGCGGCGTTGATCGTGCTGGTCGACGCCAACGGCGACACCGTGGCGTCTGTTATGACGCAACCCGACGGCTCTTATGATTTTGAGTTGCTGCTGCCGGGCCAGTACCGCGTGCGCGCGGTGGATACCGGAGAGGAGACGCCCTTGATCGACGTCGTCGCCGGGCAAGAGGCGATGGCTGGCGCGCTTGAGATCGACACCACAATCGATCCGATCGCCGAGCTGAGCCTCGGCGACGGCGACAACCAGTTCGACGGCACGGCGGGCGCCGACTCCGTCAACGGCGAAGGCGGCGACGATGTGCTGTGGGGGCGGGGTGAGGACGACACGCTGTTCGGCGGCGACGGCGGCGACACCCTGCGCGGTGGCCAAGACGCCGACACCTTGAGCGGCGATGCAGGGGACGACATCGTCACCGGCGATCGCGGCGTTGATTATGTCGACGGCGGCGACGGCGCCGACATCGTGCGCGGCGGGGCCGACGACGACCAGGTCTTCGGCCGTGCTGGGGATGACTATGTCGTCTCCGGCGACGCCGGCAACGATCAAGTCTATGGCGGCGGGGGCGACGATGTGGTGCGCGGCGGCGCCGGCGATGATATGGTCAGCGGCGGCTTCGGCGACGACCGCATCGTTGGCGACCGTGGCGACGACCGGTTGCTGGGCGGCGAGGGCGATGATGTGCTGCTCGGCTTTTTCGGCGACGACTATCTCTTGGGCGGCGCCGGCGCCGACATCCTGTCGGGCGGCGGCGGCAATGACGTCTACGCGTTTGAGGCCGGCGGCGGTCAAGACGTGCTGATCGGGTTTGAGGTCGGGGCCGACAAAATCGACATCTCCGCCTATGACGGCCTGACCGCCGAAGACGTGCTGGCCCAGGCGAAAGACGCCCCGGCCGGCGGCGTCAAGCTCGACTTCGGCGATGGCGACAGCGCCGTAATTCGCGATATCGAGCTGACGGACCTATCGGCGGGTGATTTTATCGTCTCATAAGAGGCTGGCGCGCGCGGCGAGAACAGGGCGCTTCTCGCCGTGCACCCTAGAGACAATTTCTTTTTCTCCGTAGCCCCACACTAGAGCAGAGATGAAAAAGACCACCCGCATTGCTACTGTGATGCGGCTGGGTTGGTTGCGGTATTCTCCGATTCGAACTCTGCTCGCTTGAGGACCGCCTTCATAGAAAGCTAGGTTCTTGGCGCGGGCGCAAGTTGGCGCAGAGCATTGGGTGAATGGGACGTGGGCTTCTTAAGGTGAAACCGCCATCTAATGCGGACGGTCTCAGGTTTTCGAGAAAGTCAGAATAAATGACCGGAGTAAGAAAGGGGCTTGGCTGTCAGCCGATCAGCACTCAGCCGAGCTTTGCCCGACCCTTTCGTCGAGAGCGTGCGCCACCTCGAACAGTTTCGGCCAATGGGTGTACAGCAAGTTCAGGCCGGCTTCGTCGATGGTGGTGAGGCTCGCATTTGGCAACGCGTCCACAAAACGTTGCGCGTCCGTGGCCCGGCAAGTGATGTCATGAGCGCCATGAAGTAGATGCATCGGCTGCGTCGTTTGGCGCGCCTCCGGAGTCCAATCTC
>JAHQVS010000185.1 GCA_019634215.1 Paracoccaceae bacterium
ATTGGTGGTGCTCTGCCTATCCGCTCTCAATCTGTTGCGGCGGGCGGTATTTTAACCGCCCGCGCCAGGATCTCAGGCTTTGATCTCAGGCTTTTCCCACACGGCCATTCTTCGACAGCAAGATCGACACCGCGCGGGTGCTGTCGAATTGGGCGAGCACAATCGCCAACACCATCATCAGCGGCACCGCGAGGAACATCCCGGCGATGCCCCACAACTCACCCCATACCAGCAGGGATAGGATCACCACGAATTCCGATAGGTTCAGCCGATCGCCGGTCATGCGTGGCAACAACAGATTGCCCATCACGAATTGCACCGCCCCCAAAGCGGCGATGAAGGTGAGGGTGTGTTGGATTTGGTCGAATTGCACGAAGGCGAAGGCTGAGGGGAACAGCACGCCGACAAAGGACCCTATCGTCGGAATGTAATTTAAGGCGAAAGCCAGGAATCCCCAGAATACAGCGCCCTTCACGCCGAAATAGGCGCAAATACCATAAGTGAACAGCCCGACAAGAATACTGACAACAGTCATGATCCAGACATAGACGCGAGTGTCATGGCCGATTTTTGCTAGCACATTCTGCACTCTCTCGCGCCGATTTGACTCAGGGAACAGTGCGTTTATTTTAGCTTGATAGAAGGGTTGGTCAAAAATTAAGAATAATACGAACAATAGAACCATTGATACACTGCTGGCGGTAGCGGTTACTGCCTCGACGATTTGGTCAAGATATTCAGAAACTTTAAAATCTCGAATAACCTGTTGAATATCAATATTGAAGGTGAGACCGGTGGTGGCTTCAATATTGTTGATTGTCGTTTGGGCTTTGATGTCTATGCCTGCCAGCCCTTGCCCCAACTCAGAGATGTTGTCGTAGATCAGTTGCCCGGCCAAAAACGCGGTGCCGAGGGTAATGATGGTCGCGAGTAAAATCGCCAGCCACTCGGGGGTGAACCTGCCTATTCCCGGCGCGCTGCGCAGCCCTTGTGCAATGGCGTTGATGAGGAACCAGATCAACACCGCCAAGGCGATTGGCGCGAGTTGATCGGCGGCGTAGCGCAATATCGCGACCACCAGCGTCAACAGGCCGAGCACATAGAATGCGTCGCGCAGATCCACACCGCCGAAACGAGGGGAGCGTGACGCCGCTCCGGAGGCGGCCGACGTGGCCTCGGTCGATGAATTCTCAGACATGCGTTCCCCCATTCTCCCGCCGCCCCTGAGCACTATGGCGTGCAGATTGGGCGTTCGAAACTCTTAACTTGTTTCCCTGTAGCGCCGTTCTTGCCGCAGAACTAGCGTCCAGGGCCAGCGCTGATAAATCGAGCTTGGCAAGGGAAGGCGATGCGGCGTCAGGGTGTTTTGCGAATATTACAGAGAGGTCGGGCTAAATGAGCGCCGAGAGCAAGCAGAAATCCATCCTGATCACGGGATGCTCCTCCGGCATTGGCTACGCCTCGGCGCAGGCGCTGCGAGCGCGTGGATGGCGGGTGATTGCGACCTGCCGAAAGGAAGCGGATTGCGAGCGGTTAAGGGCGGAAGGATTTCAAAGCCTTAGGCTGGATTATGCCGACCCGGCCAGTGTCGCGATCGCCGCCGAGCAGGCGCAGGCCATGGCCGGGGGCGCGCTCGACGCCTTGTTCAATAACGGCGCTTTCGCCGCTCCTGGAGCGGTTGAGGATCTCCCGACGGATTGCCTGCGTGAGATTTTCGAGGCCAACTTTTTCGGTTGGCATGAGCTGACCCGCCGGGTCATCCCCGGCATGCGCGCCCAGGGCGCCGGGCGGATCGTGCAATGCTCCTCAGTGCTCGGGTTTGTGACGTTGAAATATCGCGGCGCCTATCAGGCCACCAAATTCGCGATTGAAGGGCTCTCCAGCACACTGCGTTTGGAGTTGGATGGCTCCGGCGTCGAGGTGATCCTGATTGAGCCGGGGCCGATCGACACCATGATCCGGCAAAACTCCTACAGCCATTTCAATCGCTGGATTAGATGGGAAGGCTCGGCCCACGCCGACATCTACCCAAAGATCGAAGAGCGGCTGACCGCCGAGAAAGTGAAGAGCCGCTGGGAGTTGCCGGCGGAGGCGGTGGCGGCGAAACTCATCGACGCGCTTGAAAGCGAGCGGCCTCGGGCGAGATATTACGTAACGTTCCCGACCTACCTGATGGCTTACGCCAAGCGTGTGCTGTCGACCCGGATGTTGGACCGGATCTTGATCAAACAGTCCTATTGATTGGGGCCGCGACGTGAGCGGGGACCCGCAACCGGACGACCTCCACAAGGAATACGCTTTATGTCCAGCCTGCCCTTCGTCATCGTCATCGTCTCCATGGTCGCCGTCGCAGGCGCGTTGGTTCTGGGTCTGGTGAGCTTTATGCGCGAGGGGGCCGAGCATCGCGCCCGCTCTAACCGCCTGATGCAGTGGCGGGTCGGGCTACAGCTCCTGGCCGTGGCGTTGATGGCGGGGTTCGTACTGTTCGGCGCCACGGGCTGAAGCCATCGGGCTTGCGCGAGCGCGTTGTTCTATATCAGGTAATCAAATTCCGAAGCCGCCGCATTCGGATCATTTTGAGCGAAGAGCTTCCTCGAAAGGCGTCGATATGGTCGTTCTCAACAAAATCTACACCAAAACTGGCGATGCGGGTGAAACCGGGCTGGGCGATGGCAGCCGGGTTGCGAAGCATTCCGCGAGAGTCGAGGCCTATGGCACAGTCGATGAGCTGAACGCTGTTGTGGGCCTCGCCCGGCAGCACACACAGGCGGAGGCCGCTATCGATGCGCAGTTAGCGCGGATTCAGAATGATCTGTTTGATTTGGGCGCCGATCTTTGCCGTCCCAACATGGAGAAGGATGGAGAAGCGGGTTATCCAGTGCTGCGGATGACCGAGGCCCAGGTCCAGCGGCTTGAGGCCGAGATCGACGCTATGAACGCCAAGTTGGAGCCGTTGCGATCATTCATCCTGCCCGGCGGATCAGCTTTGGCGGCCCAATTGCATCTGTGCCGGACCGTTTGCCGCCGCGCCGAGCGGCTGAGCGTGGCTCTCGCCAGCGTGGAAAGCGTGAATGTGCATGCCGCCACCTTCCTCAACCGGCTCTCAGATTGGTTCTTCGTCGCTGGGCGTATCGCCAACGACAATGGACGCGCTGACGTTTTGTGGGTTCCTGGGGCAAATCGTTGATTTGTCGCAGATTTGCTCTGCGTAAGCTTTGAAGAAAATGCGAATTAAAGGAGCTGATTGGCGCTCGCTTAACTTGGCGCCAACACACACCCTGTAGGCTTCAGCCCAAATCGAAAGCGTCGGTTGGCCGTTAAAATAGGGTGTGCGCATGCGCGAGGAAGCACAGCGGCGGAAAGTGATCGAGTCCCTTCGGATCGCAGGAACCCGTGGAGACAGTGATTTTCGCAACCTCGCGGAAATGGCCGCCATTTCTTGTGATATGCCGGTCGGCGCCATCACGGTGGTTGACGATAATCAACGTTGGTTCTTCGCCGCTTTTGGGACCGAGGTGTTTGCGACCCCACGTCTTGGATCACTTTGCGCCCGTGTGATTGAGAGCGACGCGCCGTTGGTGATCGAGGACCTGGAGGACGATGATGAAGCCCATCTCGATAACTTGATCGCCGCCGATGGTGAATTCCGCAGCTTCGCCGCAGTGCCAATTGTTTATCGAGCTGGCGTTCGCCTCGGCACCTTGATGGTGCTCGACCGTGAAGTGAGAGACATCACCGAGAGTCATATCTCATTTCTGCAGAGATTGGCTCAGGCGGCTGTGCATGCGTTCCGATTCCAGGAAACCATGCTCTCACAGCAAGAATATGTGCTGGATCTGCATACCAAGAACGCTGAAATTGAGCGCAAGCGCGCTGAGCTGGAGCGCATTCAGGTCGATATCAACGCCGCCGCTGAGATTGCGGAGCTTGGTTTCTGGTCGTTTGATCTAAAGAACGGCAAGGGCGACATCTCACCGTCTTTGCAATCGATTCTGGAGTTGGACCGCAAGCAACTGCGGGGCGATTTGCGCCCCCTGTTGGGCGGTGACGATCCTGAGCAGTTCCAGGACATGATCCAGCGCGCTGTCGAGGGTCGCGGCGCTGGTTGTGAGATCAATCTCACCTTTTCCACCAAATCCGGTGAAGGAAAGTGGCTGCGGGCCATCGCCCGGGCCGAGGCCTCGCCGGGGGGTGGGAAGCGGGTGCGTGGCTGCATGCTGGACGTCACCGAGACTGTCCGAAATCGCAATCACATTTCCCGGCTCGTGACGCTCGACGCCTTGACCGGCATACAAAACCGCCGCTTCTTGCCGCTCGCCTTCGCTAAGCAGAAGCGGGAGATAGACTTCGCCGAGCAGAAGATCGTGTTCATGCTGGTGGATCTCGATCATTTCAAAGCGGTGAACGACACACGCGGCCATGACGTCGGCGATGAGGTGTTGGTCAAGGTTTGCAGCATTCTGAAGAGCGCGTTGCGCGAGGGCGATATACTCGGCCGGCTTGGCGGGGACGAGTTTCTGTTGGTGTTGAAGGGCGATCGTGAGAGCGACGTCGGCGCAATGGTTGCAGCGCGCCTTGCGGACCAAGTCTCGAAAACGCCAATGTTGCAGCAATTCTCCACGCCGATCTCGCTCTCGATCGGCTACACCGACGTGACTGAATCGTCGATGGACTTCGCCGACGCGATTAAGCAGGCGGATTTGGCTGTATATGAGGCCAAACGCAGTGGCCGCGATTGCGCCAAGCCTTACACTGCGTCGCTCAGCGAGCAGGTTACCGATCGAGATCAATTGTTGAAGCAGGTGGATATTGCTCTGCGCCGCTGCGAGTTCGTGCCTGCCTATCAAAGCAAGATTTGCATGCAGACGGGCCGGATCATCGGTTTCGAAGCGCTCGCCCGCTGGAGCCATCCCGCACGGGGCTTACTCACTCCCGGAGCGTTTTGGGAGGCGATTGAGACGCAACAATACGCGACCCGGATTTCTTACGACATTCTTCGGCAGGTGATTGTCGATTTACAGCGCTTCAAGAAGGCCGGATTGGAGATGGGCCGGGTGTCGGTCAACATCACTGAAAGCCAACTGATTGATGACAGCTTCACGGATCAGGTCATCGAGCTGTTGACTGAGGCGGAGCTGACGCCAGAGGCGTTGGAGATGGAAGTCACTGAAAAGGTGCTTCTGAATCAACGCTCTGATGCAATACAGCGCAATCTGAAGCGTCTCTCAAACAATAAATTCTGCATCGCCTTTGACGATTTCGGCACTGGCTACGCCTCTCTGACTCATTTGCGCGATTTTGAGATTGATCAGATCAAGATTGATCAGTCCTTCGTGCAGACCTTGGCCTCGGATACGGCAACCCAGGCGATCACTTCCTCGGTGATCACAATGGCGCGCAAACTCGACCTGCGCGTGGTGGCGGAGGGCATTGAAACCCTTGAGGTCGCTGAGTTGTTGCAGGAGATGGGTTGCGATTACGGCCAGGGATATCTCTACTCCAGGCCGATCCTTGCTGAAGACGTCCCAGCCTATGTGGCGCGGGTTGAGCAAGAGCTAGAGGCTGGCCCATTTTTGATGACCGCCAAGGCCGCCATCGCTTGAATAAGCTTCTCAATTCGTTCATCGCGAGTTGAATTGGAACGCCCCGGTTGAGATCTGGCGTTCCACCACACCTGCCCGCATCACCCTTGCCAAGGTCCTTATGTTTCCCCTCTATGCGCTTGGGGAGTCCGCTGCGATCGCTGTCCGGCGCACTTCTGTATATCCATGGGTAGGGGGCCGCGCGGTGGGACGAATTTTCCGGCGAGACGTCTTGTCTTCCCTTACGTCGATTTCGTATTTGACGCTCGCGTAAGTTGAGGAGGCGCGAGCGGCCCGCTGGCTTTGGGGCGCGGATCAACCTTCGATCGCTGGATGAACCCGCCGCGCTTTCGACGCGGCGCGTCGGTTTTTCGCAGGCCGAACCACCTTAGTGGCCTACAACATCATGTCAGTTTGGTTTTCAGGAGAAGCGCGCAAATGAAGGTCCTCGTTCCGGTCAAGCGCGTGATCGACTACAACGTGAAGGTTCGCGTGAAGGCGGACAACACCGGCGTCGATCTCGCGAATGTGAAGATGTCGATGAACCCTTTTGACGAGATCGCCGTCGAAGAGGCGATCCGGCTCAAGGAGGCCGGCAAGGCCAGCGAGATCATTGTGGTCTCTGTTGGCGTCAAGCAGTCGCAAGAAACGCTGCGCACCGGCCTCGCGATGGGCGCGGACCGTGCGATCCTGATCGAGGCCGCCGAGACCGTCGACACCGATGTCGAGCCTCTCGCTGTCGCCAAGCTCCTGGCGAAGGTGGTCGAGGAAGAGCAGCCGGGCTTGGTTCTGCTCGGCAAGCAAGCCATTGACAATGACTGCAACGCCACCGGCCAAATGCTGGCCGCCGTGCTGGGGTGGCCGCAGGCGACCTTCGCCTCGAAGCTGGAGATCACCGACGACGGCGCGCAGGTGATCCGTGAAGTCGATGGCGGGTTGCAGACGATCAAGATTAAAACCCCGGCGATCGTCACCGTCGATCTGCGCTTGAACGAGCCGCGCTACGCCTCCTTGCCCAACATCATGAAAGCGAAGAAAAAGCCGATGGAGATGAAGACGCCCGCCGACTACGGCGTCGATGTCTCACCGCGTCTAGAGGTGGTCAAGGTGGTCGAACCCGCATCGCGGCAGGCTGGGATCAAGGTCGGCTCGGTCGCCGAGCTGGTCGATAAACTGAAAAACGAAGCGGGAGTGATCTGAGATGGCGGTTTTGCTTCTGGCCGAACATGACGGATCGGCAGTGTCGGAGTCGTCGCTGAAGGCGCTGACCGCTGTCGCGCCGTTGGGCGCGGAAACACATGTTTTGGTTGCTGGCGGCGGCTCCAAGGCGGCGGCTGATCACGCAGCGACGCTTCAGGGCGTCTCCAAGGTGTTGCATCTAGACGACGAGGCGTTTTCGGTGCGCTTGGCCGAGCCCTATGCGGCGCTGATCGCGGCGCAGGCGGCGAATTACGAGCATATCGTCGCTGCAGCAACTGCGTCGGGCAAGAACATCATGGCGCGGGTCGCAGGCCTGCTGGATGTGATGATTCTCTCGGACGTCACCGCGATCGAGAGCGCGGACACCTTTGAGCGCCCGATTTACGCTGGCAACGCGATCATGACGGTGAAGTCGAAGGACGCCAAAAAGGTGGTTACCGTCCGCACCGCCACCTTCTCCGCCGCTGAGGCTGGCGGAGCGGCGGTTGTCGAGGCGATCACGGCGCCGGGCGACGACGCCAGCCTGTCGGAGTTCGTCTCTGAGGATAAGGCGCAGACCGATCGTCCGCAGCTCACCAGCGCCAAGGTGGTGGTCTCCGGTGGCCGCGCGCTGGGCTCGTCGGAGAATTTCGCCATTATTGACCGGGTGGCGGAAAAGCTGAACGCCGCCGTCGGCGCCTCTCGCGCCGCTGTCGACAGCGGCTACGCGCCAAACGATTATCAGGTCGGCCAAACCGGCAAGGTGGTGGCGCCGGACCTCTACATCGCGATTGGCATCTCCGGCGCGATCCAGCACCTTGCGGGGATGAAGGACAGCAAGGTGATCGTCGCCATCAACAAGGACGAAGAGGCGCCGATCTTCCAGGTCGCCGACTATGGCCTCGTCGCGGACCTGTTTGAGGCGGCGCCGGAGCTTGAGAAAGAGCTGGAGAAAGTCGCGGGCTGACGTGCTTGCGGGCGCGCCTATGCTGGCGCGCCCGTCCAATTTGGTGCACCATCTACCTCGCCGCTGCCTGAGCGTCGATAGAGACTAAGCGATTGTGAACCGCCCCATCCTCGTCCTCACCGGCTTTCTTGGCGTCGGCAAAACTACGTTGCTGACCAAGATCTTGGCCGATCCAGCTTATCGCGACACAGCTGTCGTGATTAACGAGTTCGGTGAAATCCCGCTTGATCACACGCTGATCGCGAACGCCGATGAAAGCCTGATCGAGACTACTGCCGGCTGTTTGTGCTGCACTGTGCAAGGCGATGTGCGGGACGCCCTGGTCCGGTTGCTGGATCAAGCGGACGCGGGCGCGATCCCTCCAATCAAGCGAATGGTGATTGAGACCACGGGCCTCGCCGATCCTGGCCCTGTGTTGCGCACCTTATTGGATGAGCCACGGCTGATTGGCCGGGCGCGGTTGGCGGGAGCGGTGACGTTGGTGGATGCCGTGTTGGGCGAGGCGACGCTCGACGCACATAGTGAAGCGCGGGCGCAGGTCTCGGCGGCTGACCTGATGGTGTTGACCAAAACCGATCTCGCTAGCGACCCCGTTTCCCGCCGCGATGTGGAGCGGCTTCGCGCGCGTCTGACAACGATGAATAGCGGGGCTGAGATTGTCGATGCGGCTGCACCAGGAGAGCTCGCGCCAGCGCGCTTGTTCGGTCTCGATCCGCTGAGCCAATCTGACGGCGCCGCCTTGAATCGGTGGGCGTCGCTGTCGCAGGCCGTCCCGCACGCGCATCATCACCATACGCATCTGGAGGAGGACCCGGCCGCCATCACCGCACGTTGTCTAACCTTTCCTGATCCATTGGACGCCCGGTTGTTCTGGATCGCCCTGGAGCTGTTGCGCGCCGCCCATGGTTCGGATTTGCTGAGGGTGAAGGGCGTGATCGGGCTCGACGACGCGCCAGAACGTCCCATTGTGCTGCATGGCGTCCAGCACGTGTTTGCTCCGCCGCTGCGCCTCGAGGCTTGGCCGGGGAGTTTTCCGGCGATTGAGCGCGGCGGTCGGCTTGTGATTATCGCCCAGCAAGCCGCGCTGACGGCGATGGTGGAGGCGTTCGCCGCCTTTGAGGCTGCGGCCGAGAGTCCCGAAGCTGCAACGAGGCGGTTTATGTTGCGGCGCAGCGACGCGCCTTCGCCCTCCCAGGCTTGACCGCGCCTGCGGGAGCGAGAACCCTTTCCCGGCGGCGGTTTTGTGGCGAGAGGCGTCGCGCGCCACAGTGATATTTGAGGAGAAGCGCATGGCCATTCGCACTGTTGGCGTGATCGGCGCCGGTCAAATGGGCAACGGGATCACTCATGTTTTCGCTCTTGCGGGATATGATATCTGGCTTAATGACCTCTCCGCTGATCGCTTGAGCGAGGCGCTAGACCTCATTGGGCAGAATCTTGAGCGTCAAGTGCGCCGCGAGATCATTTCTTCGGAAGACCGTGACGCCGCGATGGCGCGCATCCGCACTTCCGACAAGCTGGAGACGCTCGCCGAGGTTGATCTGGTGATCGAGAGCGCGGTGGAGAATGAGGAGATCAAAAAGAAGATCTTCGCCGACCTCTGCCCGTTGCTGCGGCCGGAAACCATTCTGACCACCAACACCTCCTCCATTTCCATCACCCGGTTAGCCTCCTCAACCGACCGGCCTGAGCGGTTCATGGGTCTGCATTTCATGAATCCTGTACCGCTGATGCAGCTCGTTGAGCTGATTCGCGGCATCGCCACAGACGAACCCACCTTTTCCGCCTTGCGTGAGGTGGTGGACCGCCTTGGCAAGACTTCGGCCACCTCGGAAGATTTCCCGGCATTTATCGTCAACCGCATCCTGCTGCCGATGATTAATGAGGCGGTTTACACCCTCTATGAGGGCGTCGGCACCGTCGAGGCCATCGACACTGCGATGCGGTTGGGCGCCAATCATCCGATGGGGCCGCTGCAATTGGCGGACTTCATCGGCCTCGACACCTGCTTGGCGATTATGAATGTGCTGCATGAGGGGTTGGCGGACACCAAATACCGCCCTTGCCCGCTGATGGTGAAATATGTCGAAGCGGGTTGGTTAGGCCGCAAGACTGGACGCGGCTTCTATGACTATCGCAACGGCGATCCGGTGCCGACGCGCTAAGGGCGGCGCGAGACGAAATTTGACCGAACTTTCGACGGGAAAGACCCCTATCATCGTGTCCCCCTTGTTAGTAGCGTTTGGAGACACAGATGTTTGGTTTTTCCCTCCCTAAAATGATCCCTTATTTCCTGAGCGCCGCCGCTGTTGGCTTCACTCTGGCCGCCGTGCCGTCACCGGGGTTGGCTGGGCCGAATAAATGGCGGCTCGACCCAGATCAGAGCATCTTGTTGTTCCGGTATGTCGAGGATGGCGTCACTGAGGAAGGGCGCTTCGGCAAGTTCGACGCCGAGGGCGTGTTTGACCCGGAAGCGCCCTCGGACGCGCGCTTCACTATCCAGATTGATGTCGACAGCATTAAGCTGCCGGATGTGGTGCGGGAAAGTGTTGTGAAGGGTGTTGGCTGGTTCGTCGTTGAGGATCATCCAACCGCCAGCTATGAGCTGACCGCGCTGACCCCGATTGCTGACGGTCGGTATGAGGCCACTGGCACTCTCACCATCAAGGACATCTCCCACCCCATCACCACGGAAGCCGATGTGGAGATTTCCGAAACTCAGGCGCGGGTGAAGGGCGAACTCGTGTTTCCCCGCCCTGACTACCGCCTCGGCGGAGGGCCGGAGGAGGTGTTCTTTGACATTGGCGATGATGTGACGGTGGCATTTGAACTCGTCGCGTCAGGGAGTTAGCCGTTCAATCGAATGCCTTGTCTGCTTTTCATGTGATGGCGAGCTTTGGCGGCCAGCTTAGATTAAGTTGGCCGCTTTTGGTTTTCATATGCCCGCCGTAAATCAGTGACGACGCGGTCGAATACCGAAAGATCATGAATCGCCCGAGCGACCAACAGCGCGCCTTCGAGCGTGGATAGGATGGTTTCAGCGTGAAACGGCGCTTCCCCCCGCACAGAGGGGGCCTGAATCGCTGCGATCAGGCGGGTAAAGTAGCTTTGGGTAGCTTTAGCGACCTCCGGCGGCAGACCGTCGCGCTCGGCGCCAAATAATCCGCATAAGCACATCTTTCGCTCCACGGCGGCGGAGTGCCGAAACAGCTCACTGACACGATCGAACGCCTGAAGCGGCGTCTCTGGTGTTCCAATCACCTCCAACGAGCGCTCGGTGTAGCGCTCCGCCAATGCCGTGGCGAGTGCCGTTTTGGTGGGGAAGTGATAGTGCACGCTTGCGCTCTTAATCCCGACATCAGCAGCCACTTCGCGAAAGCTGAAGCCGTGATAGCCGCCTTCCCGCGCTCTCTGCTCGGCGGCGTCGAGAATTCGCGTGCGCATGTCGTCATCAGCCATCAAGGGTCTCATATCTTTATTTCTACCAATTGGTAGATAGATCATTGACAGTGATCTCGCAAATTCCAATTATCTACCTATCGATAGGCAGATTTGATCATATATTCTGCTCAGACAATGGAGAAATGTGATGACAGACAAACTGACGCTGATTATTGGCGGCTCGACCGGCATGGGTCTGGCGACAGCGCAGCTACTGGCGGAGGAGGGGCGCCGGATCGTCTTGGTTGGGCGTGACGCCGCCAAGCTGGCGGCGGCGAAAGCGCAAATCGAGGCGCAAACCGGTGGAGCGGTTGAGACGATCGAAGCCGATTTGACCAACAGTGCGTCGGTAGACACGCTCGCCGCGCGGCTAGACGCTGAACCCCGCCACATCGATCAACTGGTCAATGCCGCAGGGACGTTCTCGCCAAAGCCGTTCCTGGAGCATCAGGCGGCAGATTTCGACGTCTATCACGCCCTGAACCGGGGCATGTTCTTCATCACCCAGGCCGTGGCGCGGAATATGGCGCGACATGGCGGCGGCGCGATCGTCAATATCGGCTCGATGTGGGCGAAACAGGCGATCAAGGCGACGCCGTCTTCGGCTTACTCGATGGCCAAGGCCGGGTTGCATTCGTTGACGCAGCACCTCGCCATGGAGCTGGCGGAGCATAACATCCGCGTCAATGCGGTCTCACCGGCGGTGGTGGTCACCCCGATCTATGGCGCCTTCATTGACCCTGGAAAAATTGAGGAGACGTTGACTGGCGGATTCAACGCCTTCCATCCCGCTGGCCGCGTCGGCCGACCAGAGGATGTCGCCCGGCACATCAGTTTCTTGTTGTCGGATGCGACGGGCTGGACCACCGGTGCGGTGCATGACGTCGATGGCGGCGTGATGGCGGGCCGGAACTGAGCCGAAAGCGGCGTCGACGCGCCGTAACGGGGCTGTGGCGAGCTGTTAAAGCCATAATGCGCGCCACCCCGCAGTAAGATCCAGTCTTACGGGGTGGCGCTGCAGAAGACGGCGCGTGTTCCTCGGGCTGTTAGCGATAGACCATCACCGGGATCAAACTGCCCCGGATCATCTCGGAGGTGGTGCTGCCGATCACGAGGCTGCGCAGGCGGGAATGGCCGTAGGCGCCCATGATCAGCAGGTCGATTTCTTCTTTCTTGACGGCC
>JAHQVS010000186.1 GCA_019634215.1 Paracoccaceae bacterium
ACCCGTTATCGCGGCGATTTCGAGGAGCGCCTGAAGGCGGTCATGAAAGAGCTGGAGGATCACGACGACGCGATCCTGTTTATCGACGAGATTCACACCGTCATCGGCGCCGGCGCGACGTCGGGCGGGGCGATGGACGCCTCCAACCTGCTGAAGCCTGCGCTGCAATCGGGCGGCCTGCGCTGCATGGGCTCGACCACCTACAAAGAGTACCGCCAGCACTTCGAGAAGGACCGCGCCCTACTGCGCCGGTTCCAGAAAATCGACGTGATGGAGCCGACGGTGGACGACGCCGTGAAGATTCTGCGTGGCCTGCAAAAGGCGTTCGAGGAGCATCACAACGTCAAATACACCGATGATGCGATTGAGACCTCGGTGCAGCTGGCATCGCGGTACATCAACGATCGCAAACTGCCCGACAAGGCGATCGACGTGATCGACGAAGCCGGCGCCGCCCAGCGTCTGGTCGCCGAAGATGTGCGGAAGGCCACCATCGGGGCGGAAGAGGTTGAGGCTGTGGTCGCCAAGATCGCCCGCATCCCGCCGCGCAGTGTCTCCAAGGACGACGCCGAAGCGCTGCGCGATCTAGACGTGAAGCTGAAGCGCGTGGTGTTCGGCCAAGACCTCGCCATCGACGCCTTGGCTTCCGCCATAAAGCTCTCGCGCGCGGGCTTGCGCGAACCGGAGAAGCCAATTGGCTCCTACCTGTTCGCCGGTCCGACCGGTGTCGGCAAAACCGAAGTGGCCAAGCAGCTCGCCGACATCCTCGGCGTGGAGCTGCTGCGGTTCGACATGTCCGAATATATGGAGAAGCACTCGGTCAGCCGATTGATCGGCGCGCCTCCGGGCTATGTCGGCTTCGATCAGGGCGGGCTGCTCACCGACGGCGTCGATCAGCATCCGCATTGCGTGTTGCTGCTGGATGAGATTGAGAAGGCGCATCCGGACGTCTACAACCTGCTGTTGCAGGTGATGGACCATGGCAAGCTGACCGATCACAACGGCCGCAACGTCAATTTCCGCAATGTGATTCTGATCATGTCGTCCAACGCCGGCGCCTCCGAACTGGCCGCCAACGCCTTCGGCTTCAACCGCTCCAAGCGTGAGGGCGATGATCAGGCGGCGATCGAGAAGACCTTCACGCCGGAGTTCCGCAACCGCCTAGACTCGGTGATCTCCTTCGGCGCGTTGCCCCGCGAGGTTATCCTGCAAGTGGTTGAGAAATTCATTCTTCAGCTCGAAGCTCAGCTCATGGAGCGCGGCGTTTCGATCGAACTGTCGGATGAGGCGGCGGCTTGGCTGGCGGACAAGGGCTATGACGAGAAAATGGGCGCACGTCCCTTGGGCCGCGTGATCCAAGAGCATGTCAAAAAGCCTCTGGCCGAGGAGCTGCTGTTCGGCGCGCTCTCAAAAGGCGGCTTGGTGCGGGTGATGGTGCAAGACGGCAAGCTCGATCTGGAGATCCTGCCGCCTGACCATCCGCGTCTCGCCGGCGCCAAAACGCCGTTGTTGACGGCGGATTGATCCGGGTCGCGGCGTGATCGCCCTGTCCCCTTCCACCAGTAACCAGTTCGCGGCGGCGCTTCTCAGCGCCGCCGCAGTTCTGATGAGCTTACCGGCGACGGCCCAAGGGCCAGAATTGCGCCTGCAAGATCCGATCGCCTGCGACCTCGGCCAGACCTGCTTCATCCAGCAATATGTCGACCTTGATCCTGGCCCGGACGTCCGCGACCCGTTCTGTGGTCCGCGCAGCTATGAAGGTCACAAGGGCACCGATTTCCGGCTTCGACATCTCGATGAGTTGAAAAATGACGTGTCTGTCCTGGCCGCTGCGCCGGGGGTGGTGCTGGGCGTGCGGGACGGGGTGCCTGACCGGCTTTTCACCGGTCAGGATCTGAAGGGCCGCGATTGCGGCAATGGCGTCCGCATCGACCATGGCGGCGGGTGGGCGACGCAATACTGCCATATGAAACAAGGTTCTATCGTTGTCGCCCCAAAGCAACGGGTCGAGGCGGGCGCGCGTTTGGGCGCCGTTGGCCTCTCTGGACGCACCGAGTTCCCCCATTTGCATTTTTCAGTGTTCAAGGACAGCGACCCAGTCGACCCATTCACCTCCCGCCAAGCGGGCGATGCTTGTGGGCCGGGCGTTGCGATGGGCGCGGGCATGTTCGCTGCCTATCGCGCGGCCGCGGCGCTCGACGCCGGCTTCGCCGCCACGGCGCCGACCTACCCCGATGTTAAGGCCGGTGAGCACCGCCCTGAGAGCCTCCCCGCCAATGCGCCAGCTTTTGTGTTTTGGGCGGAGATGATCGGTGTGCGCCAGGGCGATCTTTTTGAGCTGCGGCTATTCGGCCCTGATCAAACCAAAATCGCGGCGCAAAGCCTGGAGATGCCGCGCGACCGCGCCGCGCATTTCCTGTTCGCGGGCCGTAAGCGCCCCGGTGCGATCTGGCCAATAGGCGTCTATCGCGGTGAAGCGTGGTTAACCCGAGACGGGGAGATCGTGGCGGAGATCTCTCGAAGCTTGGAGCTGCGCTAATCTCTCCACAAAATCAGAAGAACACCCCCGCTTCCGGCGCTTCGCTCAATTCGCGGGTGCGTGGATCGACTCGCGCGAGATCATCCTCATCCACCTCTTCGGGCTTTGGTTTTTCGAGCGGCGCCAACTCGCTCTCAAAGATTTCCATCGCCTCGGTGATGCTGTCGAAAAACACCAGGTCGCCGTCATGCAGGATCACCGCCGAGTCGCACAGCGCGGCGGCCAGATGGGGTTTAGGCGCGGCGTAGAGCACGCCAGATTCTCCGATTCGCTGCTTTAACAGCTCCCGAAACTTGTCCCGGAACTTAGGGGCGGCGCCAAGCGGGTCGCCATCTACGACATAGAAGCTGAACGGCAACGCATAGGCCAGCGGCAACATAATCTGCGAGCGCTCGACATTGGTGAGCTTGCCCATCAACCGCTTCAACAGCGGTTCGGCGTCGCCCCACTCCACCATGAAGTCGATCACTTCCCGGTAGATCGCGCCATACAGGCGGGCGATGTCCTGGACATATTGCGCGACTGTCAGCTTCGGCGACACCGCCACCGGCGGCCCGCCGATGGTGAAGGACACCCGCGCCGGACGGATCACGGTGCCATGGCGCGGCGGGGTCAGGCCGTTCACCAGCCGGATCACGCTGGACCGCCCGCTGCCGCGTAGGCCCAGCAGCGCGATCCGCCTGTCAGTCGGCAGGGCCAGCGACACCTCGTCGAGAATCATCGGCTTGTTGTCGCGCGCGTAATGGGTGACGCGGTCGAACAGAATCATGGTTCAGCTCTTTCCCCATAGTTGGGCTACATCGCCGCGTCGCGAATGTTCAGCGCGATCACGTAGAAGATGCCCCACAGCAACGAGGCGACAACAAATACCCCGAGCACGATCAGCGGCCGCTCCGGATACAGCGAGGATTGCGCCGACTTAGGCGGATCATAGACTGACAGATACACCTGGCGCTGGGTCGCAACCGCCTCAGCCTCATGCCGGGCTCTCAGCGCGGCGGCGTAGGTCTCGCGTGCGATCTCCTGCTCGGTGCGTAGGCTCTCGTAGACCCGCGCCAGTTCAGGCAAACGTTCGTCGATGCTGTCAGAGACTTGAACCAACTGACGCCGGGCCGCATCAATACGGTCGTTGAGCTGCTGAACCGAGGCCGAGCGGGTCCCCTTGGTGGCGACTTGCGTGTCGCGTTCGGTGGTTAGCTCGATAATAGTGCGCTCCAGCAGCGCGATTTGCTCGTTGATCCGCACCACGTCAGCCGTCGGATCGATCACATTCTCCCGATTTCGGAAATCCTGGACCGCCAAACCTGACGAGCGCAGAGCCGACGCGGCTAGGGACACTTGCTCATCGGCGTAGGCTAGCGACTCTTGCCGCGCCTCTTGCGATAGTTGGTCAACCAGGTCGCGGATGAGCGCCAACACCTCTTGGGCGGCTTTCAAAGAATCGTCCGGCGTGAATGACCACACCGTGGCGGTGATGATGCCGCGGGACATGTCGAACTGTGCGTCCGCCATCCATTCCCAATAATCCAGCATATCCTCCGCCGCCACTGATCCATCATAGCGGTGCAGCGGATCGCTGGCGGGACGTGTGTATATCTCCCGCAGGTCGACCCGCTCCTCCAGAGCGCGGATCATCTCCAAGCTGTGGATGTAGTCGACGACGATATAGCTGTCGGAGGAGGAGGCGAGGGCGGAGCCGGCCCCGAGCATCATTCCCAATGCGTCAGCGCCGCCGGAGTTCTGCCGCCCTCGCACCGCGAAGCGAAATTCGCTGGCGTACTGGTCGGCGGCCATGGTGTTGAAGTAGAACACGGCGCCGCCCGTTGGCGCCATCACCAGCGCCAGGAAGCTCAGAATCCCAAACAGGCTCCGCGAGCGTCGCACGCGCTTCGCGAAAGTCTCGGCTTGGGCTTTTTGCGCCCGGGCTTTGGCTTTAAGCGTCGACATTGGTGAAGCTTTCCTACGAAAAAGACGGTAACGGCGCGAGGCGCTGGCGACTCAGCATCGCCTAACGCCGGGCCGAAATCATGGCGGTGGGCCAAGCGATGACCGCCGCACTGTCGCCACGACTTATCGCGACGCAGGCTAGGCAGCCCGCGAGGGCATGACAAAGAAAAGGTCGGACTGATGAGCGACTTTTGGCTGTTGCGTGCTCTGAACACTCGATTGCGGGTGATTCAGAGCTTTATCGTACGGGAATTCAAACAACATCGCGCCGGCGCACGGTTGGGATTCTTATTCTACATCCTGGAAGTGATTGCGGCGATGATGGTGCTGGCGCTGCTGTTCTCCATCATTGGGCGGCAGTCCGTGTTTGGCGACAGCATCATGTTGTTTATGTTGACGGGAATCGCGCCGTTTCTGGCGTTTATGCGCCTGTCCTCCCAGATCGGCGGCGTGGCGCAGATGGGCTCGCAATATGGCCGTTCGCCGCTGCTGACGGTGACGGGCTTCTCTGTCAGCCACACCCTCGCCACCTTGGTGGCGACGCCTTTGGCGATGGGAGTGGTGTGCGGCTCTCTGTATATGTTGGGGGTGATTTCAGCCATACCCCAACGCCTAGAGTTCTTGCTGGCCTCACTGTTATTGGCGGTGTCGATTGGCTTTGGCGTGGGGTTGTTCAATGCGGTTATTGGATTTTACGTGCCGCCCTGGCGTGCAATTTATGAACTGATGACACGCGGGTTGTTCTTTCTCTCCGGCATTTTCTACGTGCCGGATCATTTGCCGCCAGCGATGCGCGATGTTTTGGCCTGGAACCCGCTGGTTCATGTCGTGGCGTTGTCACGGCAGGCATTCTATGACACCTACCCCACCGATATCATGAGTTATCAATATGTATTCGGTTGGGCGATAGGCTCGCTGTTCGTCGGCCTTTGGGCCGAGCGCATATTTCGGCGCGGCATGCTGGTGTAACTTACCTGAGCCCTTACGGGACGCTTCCACTCAGCGCGTCCCGTGGTTTAGGGTTGAGCGTCTGCTAAAATGTCTGATCGTAAGCGCCAACTTCCGGGCGCTCACGGATCACGGCGTCCAGCGCGCCGAACACCGCCCGCAATTCCTCGTCCGAAGTCGGGCTTTCGCACACCACCACCAGTTTCGGCTCATTCGATGACGCCCGCACCAGCGCCCAGGCGCCACCCTCCAGCAGCACCCGCGCGCCGTTGACCGTGACCACCTTCTCGATTTTGAGTGGGCCGAGCGAGCCGCCGGCCTCCGCCAAACCGACCAAACGCTCTGTCAGGGCTTGGATGGTGTCGTATTTGGCCTCATCCGGGCAAAACGCGCCCATGGTCGGACTAGAGTAGGTTTTCGGCAGCGCTTTGCGCAGGTCCGACATCGATTTACCAGCGTTGCGCTCCATCATTTTGCAAACTTCGAACGCCACCCGCATGCCGCAGTCGTAGCCGCGTCCGATTGGCTCGGCGAGGAAGTAGTGGCCGGATTTCTCGAACCCCGCCAACGCGCCCAACTCCTTGACGCGGCGCTTCATATAGGAGTGACCGGTCTTCCAATAGTCCGCCTTGGCGCCGCCCTCGATCAGCGCTGGATCGGAGGCGAACAGGCCGGTGGACTTCACATCGGCGACGAAGGTCGAGCCCGGATAGAGCTTGATCAGGTCCCGGGCCATCATCACCCCGACCTTATCGGCGAAGATTTCCTCACCCTCGTCGTCGACCACGCCGCAGCGATCGCCGTCGCCATCGAAGCCCAGCGCCAAGTCTGCGCCGGTTTCCTTCACCACTCGCGCCATATCATGGAGCATCTGCAGCGCTTCGGGGTTCGGGTTGTAGTTGGGGAAGTCGTAATCAAGCGTGGTGTGCAGCGGCACCACCTCACAGCCGATCCGTTCCAGGATCTCCGGCGCCAGCGCCGCCGCTGTGCCATTGCCGCAGGCGCAGACCACCTTCAGTGGGCGGGAGAGCTTAAAATCCCCGCAGATGTCATTGATATAGGCCTCACGGACGCCGTCGACTCGCTCATAGGTTCCGCCGGGGCGCTCGACGCCCTGTCCGCCGAGCACGATCTCCTTCAGCCGCCCCATCTCGTCCGGGCCATGGGTCAGCGGCCGATCGGCCCCGATTTTCACCCCGGCCCAGCCATTGGGATTGTGCGAGGCCGTCACCATCGCCACCGCCGGGCAGTCCAAATGGAATTGCGCGAAATACGCCATCGGCGACAGCGCCGGCCCGATATCCTTCACCCGCGCGCCGCCAGCCATCAGCCCGACGGTGAGCGCGTGTTTGATCGACAGCGAATAGGAGCGATAATCATTGCCGACTGCGACGAGCGGCTCCACGCCCATCTCATGTAACTGAGTGGCGAGGCCAAGACC
>JAHQVS010000187.1 GCA_019634215.1 Paracoccaceae bacterium
ATTTATTGAACCAACGCGCCTCCTCCAGCGCGTCCCGCATCAAATCCCGCAACCGCTCCATATCGTCGAGCGACACCAGCTTGGCGCTGTTGTCCTCATAGATTTTCATAATATGGATCTGGTCGACTTCCTCATCGCCCTCGCCGTCGTTCAACAGCGCGCCATGGGCGATGTGGTTGCGCAGCGAGTTCAGCTCCAACAACGCCCGGCGAAACGCGATCCAGAATTGCCGGGTTTTGGTGTGAGCATTGGTCAACTCCACCACCACGTCGGTCAAATCAATCCGTTGGCGAAAGCCGCTGACCCGATGCCACAGCTGATTAACGCTGCTGGCGTTCTCAGCCAACAACAGCGAGATGTAAAGAAGCTCAATCTCGATCTCCGTAGAGGTCGAAATGACTTCTCCAACAAGCGCATAGGCGCGGCGAACCGGGGCAATCTCGACTTCTTCCGACATGGACGTGTGGTATCATCGCCCTGGCGAGGGGTCGAGCCCTAACCAGGTCAGACCCAACGTCGCACGCGCGCGGACCAGTCCGCAAACGCCTGAGGGAAGCGTTCCCGCAACATTATTTCCTCAGGCAGAATGAAACGCCGCTCCATCACCCAGCCGAACAGGGGCGTGAACAGAATCGGCCAGAACGACTGCAGCAGAGCGGCTTGCCCCAGCAGGATCATCGCATCGGCGAGGTAAATCGGATTGCGCGACCAACGGTAAGGACCGCTTGTGACCAAGGCGTCCGCGGACTCTCCTGGAATAATTGAGGTGCGGGCGCGCCAGAAGCACCACGCCGCCCAGAACGTAATGGTTAAAGCAGCGAAAATCAGGGCCCATCCGCAGCGGCTGCTCCAGCTTGGGCTCAGCAGCTCGATGCGCAGCCCTGGCGTCAAACGGTCCAGAGCCCAGGCCAGCGCCAGAAACCCCGCGAGCCACACCGGCGGCAGGTCGAACCGCGATCCTTGAGGCGCGTCGTCACTCTCGGACACCGCGCGCCTCCCTCTCAGCGCCAACACCGCAGGGCGAGGCTTTGGAATGATCGGCGTCAAGCAAAAACACGGCGCCTTCAGCGCTGAGCCTTACCTCTATCCTTTTATTTTCAAAGGGAATTTCCCGATCAAACGCAGGCCGTTTGATCGGGATCAGCTCTAGGAGCTGTCCACCTTTAACTCGTTCCATTCGAACGTCGCCTTCACCACCGCATGATCCGACGGCCAGAGCTTAGGCGGATTATCGCGGTTGCGCACGAAGTGATCATTCAGGTGGTCGTTCCACAGCACGGTTTCGACGAAGCTCCATTTCCGGTTTGGGGAGTGGTCATAGAACTCCTCCGACACCAGGATATGATCCAACGTCTCCAACTTGTTCTCGTAGATATGTGTATAGCCTACATGACGTTGGCTTCGATACTGCATCAGGGTCTCTACGCTGTAGAGGCCGCGATCAGCTCTGCGCCCGGAGACCTGTCGGCCGCTCTCCACAATCTTGTAACGCGGATCGCCGGTGATCACGCCCGTCGACACACTCGCGGAGCCGTTGTTCAGATCCCCAAGCACCACATGCGGAGTCTGGTTGCCCGCCATCGAACCGTTCAGCAGCGCCCGTAACGCCGCAGCCTCGGCGGTGCGGCGGATAGAAGCCAGCGTCGAGCCGATGGCGTCCGCGTGATCGCGGATCGCCGGGTTGGCGTATTCTTCCCGGTCCAACATCACTGGACGCTTCGACTTCAAATGCGCCACCAAAACCTTCAGAACCGGGGCGGATTTTGGTCCGGGCGGCTTTATCTCTGCCACCAGCACCGGTCGGGAGAAGCCGTTGATCGAGACCGACACTTGGTCAATCGTCCGGCGCTTGCGCAGCACCAGGGACTCAGGAAAGTCCTCATGCCAATCCGCCCCGGGTTGCAGCATGCCCTTGCGCACAGCCAGAGCGACTTGGGGCCGCCCAATGCCAGGGGCGTCACGGGCCACAAACTCATAATCCTTGGCCAGGCCGGCCTTTTTAAAGGCGTCCACCAGGGCGTCGGCCGCCCAAAGCTCTTGAAACCCGTACACATCCGCTTGGGCCGCCTGCAACATCTGCGCGGTCCAGCGCAGTTTGGAGTCGTACTCCGCCCGCAACAGCGGCTTTGCGCCGGGATAAATCTTCCGGCGCGGCTTCTGCAGGTTCAACAGGTTAAACGTGCAAAAGCTGATCTTCTCTCGCGTCATTTTACTCGCCCGATGCTTTTCATCCATCTATCGCCTTCTGGCGAAAGCTCCCCCAAGATACAGTGCTGACAACGTACACCTGCCTGCATCCAGATGTATGACACTACCCTTGGTGTAAGGAGAACGAAACCGCAAAATCGGCGATGATTTCCCCGGAGGAGAGAATTTACCACACCTCATACGTGAATCATGAGATCAAAGTAAGAAGATATTTCCCGTAAAAAAGCCGGGCGTTGCCTAATATATCACAACGCCTTGGAGGCTGCCTCAGCCTCGATCGGAACATTATCGATAAGCCGCGCCCTTCCCAATCGTGCGGCCGCAAATAGGCGAGATTGCGTGGGCGGCGGCGCGGTTTCAATCAAGGCTAAACTGTCGGCGGTTCGGGCTTCCAGGTAATCCACCGACTCGAAGCCGTCCGCCAGCAAACCAGAGGCTGCAGCGGCGCAAGCAGCGGTTGGATCGGCTCCGCCAATAATCTCCGACGCCGCCAGCCGCAAACGACGGTGCAGTACCGGAGCAACGGCGCGCTGTGGCTGGCTGAGATACCGGTTGCGCGAGGACATCGCCAACCCATCCGCCTCCCGAAGGACCGGCGCGCCGAGAATGTCCGTTGGGATGTCGAGATCCCACGCCAAACGGCGGATGACCGCGAGCTGTTGCCAATCCTTTTCACCGAACACAGCCACGTCAGCCTCGGCCTGAATCAACAGCTTAGAAACCACCAAGGCCACGCCGTCGAAATGCCCAGGGCGGGCGGCGCCGCACAGAAGATCGGTCAAGCCAGTGACCCGGACCTCAGTGGCGAAACCGTCCGGATACATCTGATCGGGCGAGGGCGCATACAGCAAATCACAGCCTGAGGCCGCCAACATCGCCGCATCACGCGCCTCGTCACGTGGATAGGTGTCGAAATCCTCACCGGCGGCGAATTGGGTCGGGTTTACGAAGATCGACGCCGCCACCTTGTCAGCGCGTCCAGGCCCGCGCGCAACATCCAAAAGCGTGAGATGGCCATCATGCAAGGCGCCCATGGTCGGGGTCAGCGCCACCCGCAGCCCCTCCATTCGCCAAGAACGCACTTGCGCCCGCAACGCTTGCGCAGTGCGGGCGACGGGAAGATTGGCGATTTCGCCCAGCATGATCGGCCAGGCCTCCTCCATAATCGTCAAGCTGGGTAATCAGACCCCGCCGACAGCTTGGAAGTAAATACCGAAATTGTTAAAGGCCGCCAAGAAGATCAGCCCGCAAACAACGGTCATCATGATCAGCGTAGGGCGGTTTGGGAACCACATCACCATGTAGCCCAACAGCACATGCAGCATCAGCTTCGGGGCGAGCCACGCCGCGCCCAACCATGTCTGCAACTGACGGATGATCGGGTTTGCTTCTTGCGCGCCGGTCGACAGCGCCAGATCGGTGGAGATCACATCAAACACCCCAGCGACGGCGATCGCCACTGCAAGCCAGAACCCGAAATCCGCCGCTTGCTTGTCCGCGCGGGCGTCGCGGGCCATTGCGAAGAACGATGCGGTGATGCTCAGGCTCGACATGATCTCTTCCCTCGGTTTTTATTTGGCGGCATCGCCGCTGTTACAGAGGGATTAGCAAGACAGGCGCCAAACCGAAGCGCAGATCAGATGTTTCAAATTTTCTCCTTCAAATTCAAACAACTACAGGAAAATTCTCGCAGACAAGCGGACGGTAATCCCTTGCTTCATAGGTCACGGGCGACTGGTCTCCCCCATAAAGGCCAACTCACCCGCGAAGCATTCGCCCCAAATCGTGGGAATTGTTCCAATTTGACCTAAGGAGAGGGCGAAACTGCGCCCCACGTTCCGTTTTGCCCCCAGACAAGCCTACGCCCGCAACGCGATGGGCGATGCGGGCGCAAAAGAGAACGGATAAGGCGGGCCGACGCCCGTTTCGAAACGGTCAGAGCCGGGAGATGGTGTCGAAATAAATACTGAAATTATTAACCGCCGCGAACAGCACCAGCACGCAAACAATCGTCATGGACACCAAGGTGGGCCGGTTCGGGAACCACGTCACCATATAGCCGAGCACCCCATGCAGAAGCAGCTTCGGGACCACCCAAAAGCCGCCGAGAGTCGCCTGTAGGGCGCGGACCACAGGGTTCGCCTCCCGTGCGCCGCCTGCGGCCAAGGCCAGATCAGTTGACACCACGTCAAGCACTCCTGCGATCAAGATCGCGATCGCCAGCCAGAAAGCGTAAGCGCCCGCACGTTTGTCCTCGCGCGCCTCGCGCGCCATATCGCGGATCGACGTCGCCGCCTGCTGGTTCGACATATCCTTCCCCCTCGCCTCTGGCATCTTTTCGCGGTCGAACCGCGCTTGCAGAGGCGTGAGCAAATCCGGCGCCACGGAGGACGCTTCGCCCAACTCAGGGCGATGGAGGCAGCACCTTGCAGTCATCGCCCCATTTTGGTCCGGCAACCGCGCCAAATCTTGCGATTCATACGGCATTTCTGGGGAAACTGCGTCAGTTTGAGCCTGAAAGCCCGGTTGTTGATCCGACATCCGCGCTTAATCCGCCGCCGGGCTGTCCATACGGCGCGGCGAGACGGGACGCCAAGCATTGCCCTTACCGAGGCGCTTTTCGGCAAAATCCATCGCGTCATAGAGGCGCTGCGCCGGTTTATGCCGCACGCCGGGCAGCCCCAGCGCGTCGAGCTTGGCGAAGGGCGTGAACGGGCCACGCCGCAGGGTGGCGTAGATCTCAACCCGCACCGTGGGCTTCGGGCTGGCGCTACGGCCATGAGCGCCGTGGGTGTCGGCGGCGATCAAGGTGTTGCCGGGCACCGCCATCTTGCGCGGCGGCGGCAGATCCATCGCGGAGAGGTCTCCCGGTGTCAGCCGGAACGAACCACGGCGATGGTATTTGTCGGGGTGCTCCGCGATTTTCATCGCCTGTGCCTGCTCCCACTCTGCACGCTGCTCCGTTAACCGGTGCGAGCCGGGGACATAGGCGAACGGGCCATCCTCTTCCCCAACATCATGGAGAAATAACCACGCCTTACAGATCGGGTGGAAGGTGTCGAAATGCAGATGGGTCTGCGGATCATCGCTGCCGACGGGCTCTTCGGCGATGATGGTCTGGATGTAGCAGAATGGGCGGGCGTCGTGGCTGGCGACATAGCGCACCAAACCCTGAAAACGCGGGTCCTCAGTCGCTGCTACGGAATGCGGCAGTGCGGCGCGATCGGCAGGGTCGAGGGTCACGCGACGGGTGACGGCCGGTCCCTGGCGCATCTCGCGGCATTGCGCGACATGACCCATCGCCTCGTTCCGCACCCGCTCAAATAGATCCTTGGGTAGGAAATCCCGCACCTCGACAAAGCCGTCCCGCCCAAAGGCGGCGGCATGCTCTTCGGAGACCAGATGCGCAATGCGCCGCCGCCGCCAATCCGCCATTTGCTCGGCAAGCCGCACCCGCCGCACATGCAGCCCGCGCCGGTTCAGCGCTGGGGAGGCCAGCACCGGGTTGCCGTCGAACGACTTGGCGCCGGTGGCGAGCTTAAGCACGCCCAGGGGATAAGAGAGCACGGCTTTCACGGACATGAGGCCTCATGGATTGGTGTTGCGCAATGCGCCGCCTCATCAGGAGACTACTGCGCCAGCGCGCTGAGTTAATGACAGAAATAAAACGCGGCCAACTCAGTCGAGGGCCGCGCTCGGGTCAAGCCATTATACGGGGTCTGGCGCGGCGCTCATTCGATGGTGGTCCCAACGCCGCACCCCTTGACAGCCCCTTGCGAAGCGCAACCGCTCAGCCGCCAGTGTGGCTCATATGCCGGCTCATCTGGCCTTGAATCTCACGGCGGGAGTAGTCGAAATCATGCCCCTTGGGCTTGCGGGCAATCGCCTTGCGCACCGCTTCGATCACTCCGGCGTCATCCTGGGAGGCGCGGAGCGGCGCGCGCAGGTCGGCGGCGTCCTCCTGGCCGAGGCACATAAACAGCGTGCCGGTGCAGGTCAGGCGCACGCGGTTGCAGCTCTCACAGAAATTATGGGTGAGCGGGGTGATAAATCCGATCATCCGTCCGGTCTCCGCCACCTCCACGTATCGCGCCGGGCCACCAGAGCGATAGGGAATGTCGGTGAGCGTCCAGCGCTGCTCCAACTGCGCCCGCACCTGTTTCAGCGAGAGATATTGGTCGAGCCGGTCTTCCTCCTCGCCCAATTCGCCCATCGGCATCACCTCGATGAAGGTGAGGTCCATGCTGCGCGCGCCGCACCATTCGACCATCTTGTGGATTTCGTCGTCGTTGAAGCCCTTCAGCGCGACGGCGTTAATCTTCACCCCAAGCCCGGCCTCCTGGGCGGCGTCGATCCCATCGAGCACCTGCGCCAACCGGCCCCATCGCGTGACGTCGGCGAATTTTTTTTCATCCAAGGTGTCGAGCGAGACATTGACCCGCCGCACGCCAACATCCGCCAGCGGTTTGGCGAAGCGGCGCAGCTGGGAGCCGTTGGTGGTTAATGTCAGCTCTTTCAGCGCGCCGGTTTGCAGATGCCGCCCCATGGCCTCGAAAAAGGTCATGATCTCCCGGCGCACCAACGGCTCGCCGCCGGTGATGCGCAGCTTCTTCACCCCAAGCGAGACGAAGGTGGAGCAGAGCCGGTCCAGCTCCTCCAAGGTGAGCAGCTCCTTCTTCGGCAAGAAGGTCATATGCTCGGACATGCAGTAGACGCAGCGGAAATCGCAGCGGTCGGTCACCGAGACACGCAGATAGTCGATGGTGCGCTCGAACGGGTCGACGAGCCTCGGCAGATTTTGGCTCACACCGCCCTCACGCCCTGTCGCGTCCGTATCCATACCCGGCTCCCTAATCCTGACCGCTATCATCGGTCTTCCGCGAAAGTAGCGAGCCGATACGATGGTGGCAATCGCCCCGCCTTCAATTCGGCGCCATCAAATAGAGCAGTTTTGTGCTCAGATGGGTCGACGGCGTTAAAATGAGACGTCGTCACCCGGAGTTATCCTCCCATGAAATTCGCTTATCTGATCGAGCCGCCGTTCAATGATGTGGACGCCGAGGGGGCGGTGATCGGCTGCGATGTCGACCTCGCCCGCGCTGTTCTCAGCGATATTGGAGAGGCTGGATTTGAGCCGATCCAAACCGAATTCGCCGAGCTATTGCCCGGCCTCGCCGATCGCCGCTGGCGGATGACCTGCGGCCTGTTCGCGACCAAGGCGCGACGGCAATCCGCCGTCTTCAGCCGCCCAATCTGGGCCTTGCCGGACGGCTTGCTGACCCGGTCGGAAGACATCGCCACCTTCACCGGCTATCGGAGCCTGATCGCGCACCCCGGCGCGCGGCTCGCGGGCGTGCGCAATCAAGAGCAGGCGCTCACTGCGATAGCCCTTGGGCTGCCGAAACCACGTGTTTTGACCTTCGAGACCTATGATGAAGCCGCCGAAGCCGTGCGCAATGGGCGCGCCGCGGCGTTCGCCAGCGTCGCCAAGGCGCATCAGGGCTATCTCTCCCGCCGCCCCGACCCAGCGTTAAGCATTCAGACCGCGCCATCAGCGGAAAAAGCGCCCGCCTTTGGCTGCTTCGCCTTTGCACTCGACGATGTCGCCTTACGCGATGGAGTCGACCGGGCGCTCACCGCCCGTCTCGGCGGCGCCGAGCATCGCCTGATGATGCGCGGGTATGGGTTCAGCGACGCGGAGATCGACCTGATCACATCCTAGGGGCGGCGTTTTGCATCCAAGACAG
>JAHQVS010000188.1 GCA_019634215.1 Paracoccaceae bacterium
AGCGAGGACAGCTTCTTCTCGTGCAGGAGGATGTAGCAATCCTCCAGCTCGGCGATCATCTTGTCCGGGTTGGTGATGAAGTACGGCGAGAGATAGCCGCGATCGAACTGCATGCCCTCAACGGTCTCGAGTTCGAATTCCATGGTCTTGGATTCTTCGACGGTGATAACGCCTTCGTTGCCGACCGTCTGCATCGCTTCGGCGATTTTGTCGCCAATCACAGTCTCGCCGTTAGCCGAAATCGCGCCGACCTTAGCGACTTCGTCGCTGTCCTTCACCTCGCGGGAGAACCTCTCGATTTCCGCGACGACGACGGTCACGGCGCTCTCGACGCCGCGCTTCAGGTCCATCGGGTTCATGCCGGCGGCGACCGCCTTCATGCCTTCCTTAACGATGGACTGGGCGAGAACGGTGGCGGTGGTGGTGCCGTCGCCAGCTTCGTCATTGGTCTTCGAGGCGACCTCGCGGACCATCTGGGCGCCCATGTTCTCGAACTTGTCGGAAAGTTCGATCTCTTTCGCCACCGAGACGCCGTCTTTGGTGATGCGCGGGGCGCCGAAAGATTTGTCGAGAACGACGTTGCGGCCTTTCGGGCCGAGGGTGACCTTCACCGCGTCGGCGAGAATGTTAACGCCGCGCAGCATCCGCTCGCGGGCGTCGGTGCTGAATTTGACTTCTTTTGCAGCCATGAGTCCTGCTCTTCCTGAATGGATTTGTTACGAAAGGGGTGAGCGGCTTATTTGCCGGACAGCACGCCGAGGATGTCGGATTCCTTCATGATCAGAAGGTCCTCGCCGTCCAGCTTCACCTCGGTGCCCGACCATTTGCCGAACAGGATGCGGTCGCCTTCCTTGACAGCCATTGCGATCAGCTCGCCGCTGTCCTTGCGCGCGCCTTCGCCGACGCCGATGACTTCGCCTTCTTGCGGCTTTTCTTTAGCGGTGTCGGGAATGATCAGGCCGCCAGAGGTCTTCTCGTCGCTGTCGATCCGACGAACGAGCACACGGTCGTGAAGCGGTTTGAAGTCCATTTATCGCTCCCTTAAATGGTCGATATTTAACGGTTGGTTTCCGGGATCGCGGGCGCGCCCCAGAATCGTTAGCACTCCAATTTGTAGAGTGCTAGCTGAGCGGCAAATAGTCGGGGGAGAGGCGACGGTCAACAGCCTGTGAGCCTCGGTTGCGAAAAAAATTCCGTCTTCCGTCGGATTTCATGCCAAGCGCCGGGTTTCCCACCTAAATCAGTTCGGACGCGAGCAGCGTTCAGACAACATTAACCCTCGCGGCGCTACATCACACGCACCGCTAGTTTCAGCGAGGACAGGATGGATGAGGGGAAGGAGGCCGCCGGCTTAGAGGCCGTGTTCGGGCCGCTCGTCCAATTTTTGAGAGAGAGCGACTGGGGCGAGGATCTGAGCCGCGTAGGCGTCGCGGCGGCGATTCTCGCCTTTTGCCTGCTGTTCCGGCGGCGGCTCAGCCTGGGGCTGATCGCGGGCTTGCGCTATGTCGCCGCCCGCACAGAAACCGATATCGACGATCGCATCGCTGACAAGCTGCAAAGGCCCTTCGGGTTCGCCCCGACGGCGTTGGGGGTGTATCTCGCCGCCGATTATCTGGCGCTTGAGGGCGCTTGGGCGGTGATCGCGCACAACGCCTCGACCTCACTGGTGATGCTGGCGTTTTTCTGGGCGTTGGCTCGGGTGGTGGAGCCGATTGGAGAGGCTGCGCGGGAAAACGGAACCTTGCTGTCGCCGGAGCTGGCCACTTGGGCGCTGAAAGCGGCCCGGCTGGCGGTGTGGGCGACGGCGGTGGCCACAATTCTGGAAATTTGGGGGATTCGGGTGCTGCCGATCATTGCGGGCTTCGGCTTGATCGGGGTTGCGGTGGCGCTGGGCGCTCAGGATCTGTTCAAGAACCTGATTTCCGGGGTGTTGGTTTTGGCTGAGAGCCGTCTCCGCGTCGGCGACTGGATCAAGGTCGAGGGCGTGGTCGAGGGCACGGTGGAGGCGATCGGGTTTCGCTCCACCAAGGTGCGGCAATTCAATAAGGCCCCGGTGTATGTGCCGAACGCCCGCTTCGCCGACGGCGCCGTGATTAATTTCGGTGAGCGTCCGCACCGGCGGATCTCCTGGACCGTCGGCTTGGAGTATCGCGCCACCTCGATGCAATTGGAGACGATCCGGAATCGAGTTGAGGCCTATATCGTTGCGGATGAGCGTTTTCTGGCTCCGCCGGACGCCTCGCGCTTTGTGCGATTGTCCCGCTTTTCCGACAACTCCATCGATCTGATGATCTACTGTTTCACCAAAACCCGCGCATGGGGCGAGTGGCTGCAGATTAAGGAAGAGCTGCTGTTGGCGGTAAAGCGGATCGTCGAGGAAGAGGGGGCGGGTTTCGCGTTCCCGAGCCAGTCGCTGTATGTGGAGACCGTTCCCTCGGAGATTTCTGCGATGGCCTCGGCGGCGGCCAAACCCGCCTCGAAGCCTCCCGCCAAACCTCGCGCGCCGCGTAAATCCAAAGCGGCGGCGGAAAGCGCTGGCGCTTCTGGTGAAGCTTCGGCGGCGCATGGGGGGCGTAGCCGCGCCGCTTCGCCGAAAGCAGACATCTGAGTTAAAGCAACCCAGCCGCCAAAGTGGATAGCGCGGCCCCAATCGTCAGAGGCAGACGGAGGGCCGTCCACCATTCGGGCGCGCCGCCGGACGCTTGGGTGCGGGCGTCGTCGATGTATAACGCCGCGAAGCCCGCCGCGAGCAGCAGGGCGGCGGTGGGTGCGCCGATCCAGGGCATGGCCCAAAGTGCGGCCCAGGCGAGCAGCGCCGGCAAAACCGTTAACCCCAGCCCAAGATATGTTGGCCCCGCGCCGAGCCCCACGGCGGCGAATCCCCATCGGCATCCGCCCATAAAGGAAAGAATCGCCGCCCCATAAGTTAACGCGCCGTCGCGGGCGATACGTTGCATTTCAGGATCTGGCGCGGCGACGGCGGCCGCCGCGAGGCAGAAAAACGGAATGAGGCCCGCGTAGCCGAGCACGTGTGCCGCCATCGGAGGACGCATCATCTCGCCCCTTTAACCTTTATTAAGCATCGTCCCCAATTTTCCCGCCACAGCGGCTGCCGAGGCCGGTCTGGAGACCTATCTGTTAGGCTCAGCTAGAAGCGGAGGCGTCGATGGCGGTCAAGTCCCTAGATACAGCAGCGCAGTCACCAAGCGCTGATCCCGCGCGCGCAACGGAGGTGTTCTACGACGGCGCCTGCCCAGTGTGCCGAGCGGAAATATCATTGTATAAGAAAAGTTTAGGTGAACAGATCCGCTGGTCGGACCTGACCGGAGCCGACGGCGAAGCACCTGATCGGGAGCAGCTCGACCGCGAGGGCGTGAGCGCTGATACGCTGTTGAAGCGGTTTCACGTGCGCCGGGCGGACGGCGTTCTGGTCTCTGGCCCGAAGGCGTTTCTGGCGATCTGGAGGGGCTCGCCCCGCCTCGCCTGGGCCGCCCGCTTGTTGGACCGCCAGCCGTTTCTCGCATTTGGTGAGGCGTTTTATTGGGTGTTTTTGCGGGTGCGGCGCTTGTGGCGATCTGCTGCGTGACGCATACGTCCTCTATCGTTCTTCCACAGTTTCGCCTTATTCTGTCTTGGCGAACCCTTAATATCGTCCTGCTGACGTATTCGTTAAAAAACTGCGGCGCGCGTTAACCACTTGGCAATACCTACGTCCCAATGTCCGACCGCAGATTAACTTTTGTGAACCCGCGTTAAGCGCGGAGGTGGGAGCCGTAGTGGTGCCATGGAGCGACTATTAACATCCCGTCTATTCCCTGTGTTGGCGACCTCGATCGGCGCGGCAGCTGGGGCGGGCGCTGCGATCGGCTACGACGGCGACGTGATCGGGGCGGCTGCTCTGGGCATAGCGTTAGCGGCTGCAATCATGACCTTGCGAAATTGGTTGGTCTCCGAGGAGGAGCGTCCGCTTTTGGCGGAGGAGCTGCTCGGCATGCATGAGCAAGCCGACGCCCTGCGTGGGGAGACCCGAGAGATGCGCCGGATGCTGTCCGAGTTAACCAGCATCGTTGAAGAAATCCTGGCGGACAATGAATCCGAGACCGCCATCGCGACCGACCGGGCCACTGCTTCGCTGATGGCGGCGCGGTTGGACCAGACTGAGCGCCGCTTGTTGGCGGCGGAGACGTCGCTCAACAAGCTTGGCGGTGGCGGTCCACAAGAGCCGCGCGCCTTGAGCGAGGAAGCGCTGGCGGCGTTGGCCGAGGACAGTGATTTGGCGACGTTGGCGCAGCAGGCCACAACGGCGCGGCGCTTGGTCACTGAGGTTTCCGATCGGCTCGATGAGCATGATCAGCGCGCTGGCAAGCTGGCCCAGGCGCTCGCAATCGCGGTTCGGGAAGCGCGGAACAACGCTGAGCGACTGCAGCAGTTGGAGCGGCAGGCGCGCGAGCCGAATGGCGGCGGTTCCGGCGGTGCTTCATCTGATGGTTCCGGGGGGGGCGATTCTAGCGCTGAGCCTCAGGCGTCCAAGGTCGGCGAAGCTGCCCGGAGTGAGGTTAAGGCGATGGCGGCGGTGTCCGAGCCGACGCCGAAAGACGCTAAGCAGGCCGCCGCTCGGGGCGCCGAGGCCGTCTCGATTGGGGCGGCGCGCCCAGGCTTTCCGATCGATGGTGATCGCACCCCGCGTGCGCAAGCTGAGGCGGTGGGCATGTGGCGCGGCGCGGCGCGTGTGAGCGGAGAGGCGCCGGACGCCTCGGGCGTGGTGCGCGAGCCGTTGCTGCCATTGGGCGGCCTGCCTGCGCAGTTCTCGGACTGGGACGCAGCGCCGGACAATGACGCGGTCAAACCAACCATAAAGGATACTGCGGGCGAGGCGGCGGACACTAGCGCGTCCAAGGAGGTGGCCCAAGCGCCTGCTCAGCCTGCGAGGCCTGTCGCCCCTAAGAAACCGGAGACTCCCGAGGCGGCGACATCAGCCCGGCTTTCGCACGACGACGCCAAGACGCCTAACGCCTCCATACCAGAGGAAAAGACGGCTCAAGCGGCCAAGACCGAGGTCGATACGGGGAAAGAGGCGCTGGCCCAGAAACCAGCGGTGGGCATGGACGCCAATAAAGCTGCGATGTCACCAACGCGAATGGCGTTGCGGGATGTGCGAGACGCCGATTTGGCGAAAGCCGAGTCCGGTTCTAAGGCTGTCCCAGCCTCAGATCGAGGCGTCGCTTCGGATGGAGCGGCTCGCCCCACCCAAAGTGTTGGGGCGCGAAAGGTGGTGGTGGAGAAGGAGTCCAGATCCAAAATTCGGATCGTGGACGACGCTGATTTGAATACAGGCAGCAGGCCCGCCGCGAAAATCGTCAAGGCCCCTGCAAAGCAGGCTCAGGTAGAGGCGAAGGCCAAGCCTGTGGTGCGCTTGGTGGAGACTCCGGCGGCCAACAGCATGAAAGCCGCGAAACCATCAGTGGTTAATGGTCCGGCGCAGGCGTTGGCGGCGATCCAGGTCGAACAGGCGGACGCGGCGCTGCAGCCTGGCGAGGACCCACGCCATCAATTGGCGTTGCAGCCGATCCTGCGCCTCTCCGATGCCGCGCCGATGTACTATGAGGCGGTTGCGCCGGAGGATCTGGTGCTGGACGACCCTAGCGCAGCAAGCGAAGATATCGCGAATGTGCTGGTGGTTCGCAGCATGACCGTGGTTGACCAGTTCCGCCGCAATGGCTCCGACGCCAGTGTGTTTTGCAACGTGTCCATGACCATGCTGCGGCGTAAGGAGTTTCTGACCCGCTTTATGGAATGCCTCGACAGTCGGAGCGATCTCTCGGACCAACTGGTTTTGGAGTTCCATCAGAGCGAAGTCGGCGACATCGCGACCGGTGATGCGGAGGTGTTGAGCGGCATTCAGGGCGCCGGATTCTCGTTCTCGATGGATCACGTGGTTGATTGGGAGGCGGGCATTGAGCGGTTGGCGGACATCGGCTTCCGCTTCATTAAGCTCAACGCCTCGGATTTCATGGCGCAGATCAGGACCGAGGCCAAGGCCGAGAGCTTGTTGACGGAGCTGCGGAATCTGGACTTGGAGCTGATTGTTGAGAATGTCGACACCTCGCTCCAACGCGAGGCGGTGATGGCCGCCGGGGCGCCTTACGCCCAGGGCCAAGCGATCGACGAGCCCAAGCTGGTGCGTCTCGATTGACGGATCTCTCCGCCTCCCCTACGCCGCGCAGGTCGGCGCATATGGGGGGCGGAGATGACCGAGGCTCGATCCAATACACACATTCTGAACAGCATTGATGAGATTGCGGGCAGCTATGATGTGCTGCTCTGCGATCTTTGGGGCTGCTACCATAACGGCGTCGCTCCGTTTCCAAATGCGGTGGCGGCGCTGCGGCGCTTTCGTGAGCGTGGTGGCCGGGTGGTGCTGTTAACCAACGCCCCCCGGCCTCGGGACGCCGTCGCCCGGCATCTGGCCCGCATGGACGCTCCCGAGGACAGCTACGACGCGATCGTCTCATCCGGCGACGCCACGCGCTCAGAGTTGGGCAAGGGCGCTTGGGGGCGTCGGCTACATGTGGTTGGGCCGGAGCGGGACGACTCACTCTGGGCGGGCCTGTCAGTTGAGAATGTGGCTGTCGAGACGGCAGAGGCGATCCTCTGCACTGGCCTGTTCGACGACACCACCGAGACCCCTGAGGATTACGCTGGGTTGGTCGCCGAGGGACGGGCCCGTAATTTGCCGTTTCTGTGCGCCAATCCTGATGTGATCGTCGATCGTGGTGAGCAGCGGCTGTACTGCGCCGGGGCGATTGCGGCGGCTTACGCTCAGGCTGGAGGGGAGGTGGTGTTCTTCGGCAAGCCGCATAAGCCGATTTATGATCTGGCCCTGTCCGTTGCAGCCGAGGTTTTGGGCGCAGAGGTTTTGGCTGGACGGGGGTTGGCGCCGGAGCGGGTGCTCGCGGTCGGTGATGGAATCGCCACAGATGTTTTGGGCGCCGAACAGGCCGGGCTCGATTGTGTGTTTGTGTCCGGCGGCTTGGCTGCGGCGGAGGTTGGCGAGGCGCCGGATACGCCTGATGCAGATCGGCTGAATCAATATCTTGTGGATAACGGGCGGTCGCCACGCTATTCTATTGGGCGATTGAGTTAGTATAAACTACTAATAACCATTATATTGGAATAAAATTGCGCAATCATATTGCGCAATGCAGCATTTCGGCTATCGTCAGCCCATCTCGTTTGATCGCGGCGCCGATTTTGCCTCGGCGGTTTGGAAAGACCGGAAGCGATCGGGTTTGTGATGGAGGGGTTGGGCGATGGGCGGTACGGTGTTTATCGAGGATATGAGCGTCGGCATGGCGCGGACGCGGGAGAAGCTGATCACCCAGGCCGAGATCTCGGTGTTTGGTGATCTCTCTGGCGATCGCAACCCGGTTCATTTTGATCCGGACTATGCGTCCAAGACCATGTTCGGCGGCGTGATTGCCCATGGCATGCTGTCGGCGGCGCTGATTTCGGCTGTCTTGGGCGAGGATCTGCCGGGCCATGGCGCGGTGTATCTGGCGCAAACCCTTAATTTCCGCGCCCCGGTGCGGCCGGGGGATCTGCTGATCGCCCGTGTCGAGGTGGCTGAGATTATAGAGGTGAAGCGGCGTGTGACGCTGAATTGCTCCTGCATGGTCGGCGACACTGTGGTGCTGGAAGGCCAAGCCAAGGTGCTGGCGCCAAGCCGCGAGGCGTTGGCGCGCGAGGCGGCTTAACCGAAGGTCGCGCCCCTTCTAGGCGCAAAATCCCACTCTCCAACATGAGCTGTGTTTCCCTCATCTCATGTTGGCTTCAGGTGCGCGACGCTCGTTGACGGGTTGCGTCAATCTCTCCCTTCGATCATATCGCGGTCGCGGTGCGGCCTGATTAGCGCCGCGTGGCGAGAGATCACGGAGCAGGACGCGACATCATGGAGATTTTTCGGGGCCTGTCTCCCGAAGCGCCGTCCGCCGGGCCACCGACAGCGGTGGCCATCGGTAATTTTGATGGCGTGCATCGTGGCCATCGCGCCGTAATCGATGCGGCGCGGCGCGCTGCCTCGGCTCAGGGGCTGCGCTTCAGCGTGATGACCTTCGAGCCACATCCCCGTGAAGTGTTTCAACCCGACGCGCCGCCGTTCCGGTTGACGCCGGAGGCGCTCAAGGCCCGAAAAATGGCGGGTTTGGGGGTGGAGGCGCTGTTTGTACTGCCCTTCGGTCCGGATCTCTCCAGTTTGAGCCCAGAAGCCTTCGCCGAGACGGTGCTGATGCGGCGCATCGGCGCGCGGCATGTGGTTGTGGGAGCGGATTTCCGGTTCGGCGCCAAGCGCGCAGGCGATGTCTCGGCTTTGCGAGTGCTGGGAGAGCGGTTTGGCTTTACGGTCGAGATTGTCGAGAAAATCGGCGACCCAAGCGGGGTCGCGCCGGAACTCTCCTCCTCAGCGGCGCGTACGGCGTTGCAAGATGGCCGCCCCGTAGACGCGGCCCGCATCCTCGGTGATTGGCACCGGATCGAGGGCGTCGTTGAGCTGGGTGATCAACGCGGGCGTGAGCTGGGATACCCCACCGCCAACCTGCCGCTGAACGGCGTGCTGCACCCGGCTTATGGGGTGTACGCGGTGAAGGTTGACGTTTTGGATGGGGCCCATCAGGGCGTTTACGACGCCGTCGCCTCGCTCGGTTTGCGCCCGACCTTCGAGAAGACCGTCGCCAATTTTGAGAGCTTCCTGTTCGATTTTTCAGGGGATCTCTATGGCGCGGGGCTGTCGGTGTCGCTGGTGGCGTTCTTGCGGCCAGAGCTGAAATTTAACGATATTCAGGCGCTAATTGATCAAATGGACCAGGACAGCTTGGACGCGCGAAAGATCTTAGCGGCGGTTGAGGCGCCTTGGATCTGAGGCGCCCTGCTCACTGCAGTGGCCCGGTCCGGTACAGCTTCACACGCAACCCGCCATGGGCGATAGGCGGGCCGGGAGGCTGGAAAGGCAGCCCGGCGGCGCGGGCGAGGGCGGGTTCGCTGGTGACGAGGCCGACGCGCCAGCCTGAGAAATTTTCGCGCAAGACCTTTCCCAAAGTTCCGTACAGCGCCCGCAAATCGCCAGCCTCACCGATACGCGCGCCATAGGGCGGGTTGACCATCACCAGCCCTGGCGGCTCGCCGCATAGCGGCTCGGGGACGGTTAACTCGCTGATGGGCTGCCGTCCAAACTCAGTGAAGGCGGAGATCCCGGCCCGCTCGGCGTTGCTGCGGCTGCTCTCGATCGCCCCGGCGTCGCGATCGAAGCCGAAATAGCGTGGGGCCTCCGGAGGCGTCGAAGCTGGCGAGTTGCTCGAAGGCGAAGCGGCGGTCGCGGCCGGGGGCGAGTCCGGCGGCGATATCGGCGGCCTCCAGCACGAAGGTTCCGGCGCCGCACATCGGGTCGATCACTGGCTCTGCGCCGTCATAGCCGCAAGCTCGCAGCATCAGCGCCGCCATGCTCTCGCGCAGCGGCGCCTTACCGACCGCGACGCGGTGACCACGCTTGTGCAGCAGCTCCCCGGAGGTGTCGAGGCTGATGGTGCAGAGGTCGTCCTCCAGCCGCACCATCACCGTTAAGGACGCCTCTTTATCGATCGGCGCGCCCAGCTCCTCCGAGATCGCGCGCTCAATCCGCTGCGCCGCCGCGCCGGAATGGTAAATCCGCGATTTTTTCGTCGTCGCCTCAACCTTCACCGTCACATCCGGCCGCAGGAACGCCGCCCAGGGCAGTTTACGGGCGCGTTTGTCGAGTTGGGCCAGATGCGGCGCGTGGAATTCGCCGATGCGGACCAGCACGCGCGCGGCGCCGCGCAGCAACAGATGCGCACGCCAGAGCGAGGGCCAGTCCCCCTGGGCCAGCACCCCGCCGCCGGTGGGCTCAGCTGATTGAAACCCCAGCGCTTTCACCTCCTCCACGAGCATCGCCTCCAATCCTGGCGGCGCGGCGAAGAACAAGGTGAGCGGCGCGGCGGCGGTCATGCCCTGTCCGCCGTCAGAGCCAGCGGATAAAACGACATCGGCGTGTAGACCGCCCCATGGCGCGACAGCTCCGAGCGCATCAATTCAAACCCCTCGACGGTGAACGG
>JAHQVS010000189.1 GCA_019634215.1 Paracoccaceae bacterium
CCCTGGCGCGGTATCGCGGCCCATTGGAGCAGGCCCTGCGGATCTTGAGGCGTTTCGAGACTGTCCAACATGCCCGGAGATGATCGCGTTACCCGCGGGGAATTTCATGATGGGCTCGCCCTCAGGTGAAGCTGGGCGGGACGATGATGAAGGACCGCAGCGGCGGGTGTCCGTGCCGCGGTTCGCGATTGGGAAATATGAGGTGACGTTCGAAGAATGGGACGCCTGCGCGGCTGACGGCTATTGCCGGGCGGTGCCGCGTGGCGGCGCTGATGACAATGACACCGACCGGGGCTGGGGTCGCGGCCGGCGCCCGGTGATTGAGGTGAGTTGGAATGATGTTACCGGGGAAACCGGGGATGGAAAGCGGGGCTTTCTGGCCTGGTTGAGTTGGAAAAGCGGCCAGCAGTGCCGGCTGCCAAGTGAGGCGGAGTGGGAGTATGCGGCGCGGGCGGGGACGTCCGGGGCTTTCTCATTTGGCGGCAGTGACAGCCGCCTGGGGGAACATGGGTGGTTCAGCGGCAATTCGGGCGGCAAGACACAGCCGGTGGGGCAAAAAGCGGCCAATCCCTGGGGGCTGCATGATGTGCACGGCAATGTGTGGGAGTGGGTGCAGGATTGTTGTCATGGCAGTTATGAAAATGCGCCAACGGACGGTTCCGCCTGGATGAACGCAAATGGTGGAGACTGCTCTCGCGCCGTTGTTCGCGGCGGCTCGTGGAGCTACGATCCCTACGGGCTGCGTTCCGCGGTCCGCATCGGGGGCGACCGCGACTACCGAGGCAGCGACACGGGTTTTCGCGTCTCCCGGACGCTTCCAGCCCGTTAGGGGTGGGAGCGTTGTTACCCCATACCCCTTTACATCCTTACCCCCTTCCATCGGCGGTGGTCACGATGCGAGGCGTCGCCAATGGGGGAAATTGCGGGGGTATGGGGGCGGAGCCCCCATCGACTGCCGGGTGGGGGAGAAGATGCTTCCTGATCGGCGCCAACAGCTTATCACCAGCGGCGCGCCGTCGCAGTTCCGGCGCTGGACGCCGCAAAACCGGCTGATTTGCGCGCGCTGATGCGCGGGTGGTGTGAGGTGGTGCGGGAGAGGGAAAATCGCCGTGGCCAATGATGATGCGAAGCAGGACGACAGCGGCGCCGGGCCGTCCGGCGTCTCGGCGCTGATCGCCGCCGCCGCCGCTGGGGCGGAACGGACGGCCTCGGCGGCGCCGGGAAGCATGTTCCGGGATATGGATGCCGCCGCTGGCGGCTTCCAGGCGCCAGAGATGGTGGTGATCCCGCCAGGGCGGTTCTGGATGGGCTCGCCAGAGGATGAGCCGGGGCGGAGGCCGGTCGAGGGTCCCCGGCGTCAGGTGACGATCGCGCGCCCGTTCGCCCTTGGCGTCCAAACCGTCAGCTTCGAGGAATATGACGCCTTCGCGGCGGCGATGGGCGCGGCGGCGCCAGACGATCGCGGCTGGGGGCGCGGCCGCCGCCCGGTGATCCATGTCTCCTGTGAGGACGCCGAGGCCTACTGCCAATGGCTGTCAGAACAAACCGGGGCGGTGTATCGGCTGCCGACGGAGGCGGAATGGGAACACGCCTGCCGGGCGGGAACGCAGACGCCGTTCTGGGGCGGGCGGGAGATCACCCCGGATCAGGCCAATTACAACAGCCTTGATCTCTATGACGGCCGGGGGCGGGTGGAAGAGCCCCTGATGCGCACCCTGCCGGCGGATGCGTTCGAGCCAAGCCCGTGGGGGCTGCGCCAGATGCATGGCAATGTGTTCGAATGGTGCGCCGATGTCTGGAATGGCCGCTATGACGACGCGCCCGGCGATGGTTCGGCGCAGAGTTTCGGCCGCAAATCCTACGCCCCGATGCGCGGCGGCTCCTGGAGCTGCGGGCCGCCTCGGTTGCGCTCCGCCTATCGTGGCTGCAATCCGCGCACCGCGCGGATGAGGGGCGTGGGATTTCGTGTGGCCCGGACGCTGTAAACGCCCATGGGCGCCGCCGCCGTCACTGCCGCAAAATCAGCTTATCGCCCTGAAACGAAAACTCGCTGAGCTGCCCCAAAAAGCTCATGCCCAGCAGCGCGTTGCCGAGGCGGCCCGGCTCCGCCACTGAGGCGGGGACGTTCTTCAGAATGATGCCGCCGACCATCACTTTTTCGAGCACGATCGGGGCGACATGGGCGCGGCCGTTGGCGGTGAGCACCGGGCGGGAGAAGTCGAGCGTGGTGACGTCGATGCCAAGGCGGCGGGCCTCAGTGTAGGGCAGGGCGATGTCGGTGGAGCCGGTGTCGACCAGCAGATGCAGGCGGCGGTCATTGATGGTGGCGTAGGCGGCGAAATGGCCGTTGCGCTCACGGGTGATCACCGCCGCATCGTCGGAGAGCATCACCGGGCGGCCAGGCTGCAACGCGCTGAGGGTCTTGAGCGCCACTTGGCTGATGGAGTGGCGGTTGTCATAGGCGACGACGGCGCCGGTCAGCACCGCGACCCAGATCGCGCAATTGACCACGATCGCCCGCCAGGACACCCGCCGCCGCTCGCCGCCGAACAGCAGCAGCAGCAATAGGATCGAGAGGAAAATCAGCGAGGCGAGCGCTTCGCCGCTGTTCAAGATGCCAGGAAACATCAGCCCCAAGCCATAGCCGGCTCCAATCAGAGCCATGCAAATCATGATCAGCCAGAAGGTTCTCATGTCGCCCCTCTTCCTGAAACGCCGCCGCTCACGCCCTAATTGGCCCGCTTGGTTTGGTATACGCGGGTTTAGCCGTTAGCAATGAATTCAGCGTTCGGTCCTGCCTCAAACTGGCCTGCCTCAAACTGGACCCGTTTGGGTGAGTTTAACGTCAATAACGATGAAGTCATGGATTTTAACCAAGCTCGCCGTTTTCCGGCGCCCGGCGACGCGCTGAGGCCGCGTTTCGGCGCCGGGACGGGCGGGCGGATGCATCCCTCAGACGGTCGGCGCGTCCGGGAAGCTCGGCCCGAACCGACGCGCGCTCGTCGGGAGAGAGGCGGGACCAAGCGGCGATCTCGTCGCCGGTGCGGTAGCAGCCGACACAGATGCGGGCGCCGGGGTGGATCATACAGATCTGTATGCAGGGGCTGTCGATTTCGTCGCGCCGCCATGGCCCCTCGGGTTCGGGCGTCTCGCCGCCTGGAAACTCGCCGCCTGGAAAGGGGGGCTGGCTGTCGGTGGTCATGGCCACTCCTCATCGTCCCAAGGGTCGTTCCACTGGTTGCCGGAGCGGAAGGTGAAATTCAGCCGGTCAAGCGCGCCTTGCAGGATGTAGGCCGCCGCCATCTTGTCCACCACCTCCGCGCGCTTGGCGCGGGAGACGTCGGCGGCGATTAATGTGCGTTCGACCGCGACGGTGGAGAGCCGCTCGTCCCACATCAGCATCGGCAGCTCGGTTTTCTGCGAGAGGTTGCGGGCGAAGGCGCGGGTGGATTGGGCGCGGGGGCCTTCGCTGCCGTCCATATTGGCGGGCAGGCCGATCACCAAGCCGCGCGGGCCTCGCCCCTCGACCAGGGCGAACAGGCGCTCCACATCCAGCCCGAACCGCTTACGGCGGATGGTTTGCAGCGGGCTGGCGATCTGCCGCAACGCGTCCGACAGCGCAACGCCGAGGGTTTTGGTGCCAAGATCGAGGCCCACCAGCGGACCGGGTCCGGGCAAGGCCGCGGCGAATTCATCGGCGTCATTAAATATCTCTGCGACCATTTTTACTCTTTTAGGGAGGAAATCAGTTCTTGAAAAACCTTAATTTGGCGACGGAGGCGTATCGAGCCAGGCGCCGGCCTCGGCGAGTTGGGCCAGCGCTTGCGGATTATCAGCGAAAGCGGTTCGGGCGGCCTTTAGCGCATCGACGGCGTCATCCTCCCGCCCAAGCATGCGGTAGGAGCGCAGCAGCCGCAACCAGCCGTTGAGATCGTCGGGGCTCTCCTTGAGGCGATCGGCCAGGCCGCCGACCATGCCCTCGATCATCTCTTGGCGCTCCTCGGCGGTCATATCAGCCGCCGCCGCGCGCTGTTCGGCGTCGGGGCCGACGCCCTGGAACGGGCCGGGGGCGGCGGCGGTCTCCGGCGGCGGCGGGAGGACGCCATCGTTAATTTGAAGCTGCGCCTCGGCGGCGAGGCCCTGGATCTGTTGACGCAGCATCGGCGCGAATGGGGCGTCCGGCGCGTCGCGGAGCAGACCGATCCAGGCGGTGAGCGCCGCGCGGGCGTCGCCGTCTTGCGCTGCCGCGAGACCGAGAAAATAGCGGCTTTGCGGCTCCGCCGGCGCTTGGGAGAACACCTCGGCGGCTTCACGGGAGACATAGCCGCCCGCCGCCATCACCATCGCTTCACCCTGGGAGGCGTACAGCGCTGGCGGCGCGCCGACCCCCATCAGCTTGATCGCTTCGGCGTAGAGCGGCCAAGCCTCGCCGTGGCGGGCGACGCGCTCATACGCCCCGGCGAGCAGCAGCCGCCCTTGGGCGTCGGTGGGGCGTTCGGCGATGGCCTGTTCGGTGCGGGCGAGCAGGCTGTTGAAATCCTCAGCGCCTTCGGGGACATCCGGCGACGGCGGAGGCGGCGCCGCGTTTCCGCTTTCTTGGTAAAGCTTTTCGGCGGCGGCCTGGGCCAGCCGCGCCTCACTGCGTTCCGAGGCGAAGTCTCGTGTTGAGAGGGGGGTGTCCGGCGCGCCGGGGGAACCGAGGGAGAGATACACCGCCAACGCTCCAACCGCCATCGCCGCCGAGCCGATCGCCAGACTGATGGTCGCCGCCTTTTGCGGCGCTGCGGCGATGTCGCCGTCTCTCTCGGCGCGCTCCGCCGCCGCCAACAGCTTGCGCGACAGCTCGCGCCGTCCGCCTTCCGCCTCCTCGGCTGTGATGACGCCGCGCTCTAGATCGCGGTCAATCTCGGTGAGTTGGCTTTTGAGCGCCTCGACCTCATGCGCCGCCCGGCTTGGCGCCGCCCCGCGCCCCGACCATAGGGGGCGCAACGCAAGCCCGATCGCCGCCACGCTCAACACCAGGGCCACCAGCCAAAACGCCATCACCGTTCCCTCGCCTTTGAATAATGGCCTGATGGGGTCAGGTCAGTATTCTAGATCTTTGTTTTTCCGCTGATTTTAGCGGTCAGATTGGCGCGTGCCGATCGCTATTTGATCTAGACTCCACGGATGGATGGTTCAAGCGCCATGCTCTGAGGCGAGCGCTTCCGCGATCACGTTTAGGATATCATCCGGGGAGCGCGCCGCCGCCAAATCCCTTGCCGTCACTGAGACGCCCCACAAATCTCCGATCGCCTGATAGCGCGGCGTGCGCCGGTCGAGCAGCCGGCGATACCCCCAGCGGATAAAGGCGTCCGGGTCGGCGGTTTCGGGCGTCTCCCCGGCTTCAGCCTGATATTCCGCCCAAATTTGGTGAAGAAACGCTTCGTCGTAATACATCGGTTTCGGGTCGGTGGAGAAGCGGCGCACCAGCTCTTCCCGGTCCTGCTCCTCGTTGGTGATGGCGACGATCAGCGTCTCTTGCGCCAGGGCGCGCAGCACGGGGTCGTCCGGGTCCCAAGGGTCGACGACTTCGACCACGCTGCCGCTCGCATCGCACAGGAAGTGATTATACCCGTATATGTCTCGGGCCTTGCCAGCGAACGCCCCCACATCGGCCATGGCGGCGATTTCGGCGGCGCGGTGCAGCCGCTGACGGCGCAGATACTCGCGGAACGGCTGCCCGCCCTTCTCAACCGCGCCCGGCTTGCCGAGATAGGCCGACAGCGGGGCCAAATTCTCAAATGTGATGTTGGAGCCGATATAGATCGAGTCCGACATCAGCAGGTCACGCAAAAAAGGCGTCTTCATCGCCTCGCGCTTGACCACATCCACGATCTCTTCGCCGAGATAGCGGGTGCCGATGCGGTAATCGACGGAGTAATGGAACCACTCTTCCGTGGCGCGCAGCTTCTGGGCCAGAGTGGTTTTGCCGACGCCGGACATGCCGACAAAGGTCAGCCGTTTGGCTGAGGAGGTCAGAAACGCGTCTGGCGAGGGCGGCGCCGGCGGCATGCGGTGCGATCTCCTACAAGAACTGAAGCTTAGCTTGAACGCTATCGAATCGTTCTTCAGCCACAAACGGATAATCCGCTCAGTGCTTCCAACTCAAGCACCAGCGCGTTTCCGCGTGTCCGCAAGGACGCTGCTTAACCCATTAACGCTGGCTTCGAGACATCCGGCGCTTGCCTGCGTTCGAATTCACCATCTTCATATTGGAGAACATAACCAACAAAAAAATGACATGGGAGGAACGTGATGGTCTCGGACCGTTTTGTGTTTTTCGGGGACAGCTTGACTGATGGCGGCGCTATTTTCGCACTCACCAGCGAGCTGTTGTCTGTGCCGATCCCGGTAGAAAGCGCGGGGTATGCGGGCGTTTTTTCCGATGGCGCGGTGTATGCTCAGACGCTGCCAAGCCTGTTGGGCGTCGACGTGGAGAATTACGGCGTCGGCGCCGCGCGCGCGAATGGGACGCAGCAGCTCGGTGATTTGTTCGGCCGGAACGGGGTCGACGGGCTGCTCTTGCCTGACGCCGATCTGTCCCTGCTGGACTTCGAGATGAATCTCGGCGCCCAAGTAGGCCGTTTCATCGCGGCGGAGACGGCGGCGCCCTATGAGGGAACGACCACAGCCTCCTTCCTGATTGGCCTGAACGACATCTCTTCTTTTCGCCCTTCTGGTACTGCCGACCCGGTTGTGGAGGCGACCGAGTTGGTGACTGAGATTGTCACCAACACAGTCGGTGCGGGGCAGGCGCTGGCGCAGCAAGGTCTGGCGCAATCGCTACTATTTTACACCTTCCCAGACTCCAGTTTCTTCCCCTTCGCCAGGTTGCTGCCGCCTGATTTGGCGCCATTCGGCGATTTATTGATCGAAGGGCACGCCCAAGCGATTGAAGCCGGCGCCGCACAGCTTCAAGCGGCGGGAGTGCAGGCTCAAGTGATCGATCTTGGCGACATCTCAGCCGAGATCGCCGCTGACCCGGGCAGTTTCGGCTTTCAAACGGTTGCGCGGCAGAAGTGGCTCGGCGCTGCGAGCGACCCGACGGTTGTGGAGCGCAACGGCGAGGTAAGCTTAACATTCGTCGAGAATCTGCTGGTTGCTGATCTTGACCCGGACCAGATCGCCTTCTTTGATTTTCTGCACCCGACCTCGGCTCTGCATGGGGTGTGGGCCGCGTTCTCTGACGCCGCTCTCACCCGAGAGACCCGTGAATTCACCGAGACCGTCGATCGGTTCAATGGCGACAGCTCGGACGAATTCGCTCTCGGCCAAGCTGGCGACGACGCCATCCGGCTGCGCGGCGGCGATGATATCGCCTTTGGCGGCCTTGGTGACGACCGCATCTTCGCCGACGGCGGCGACGACATCGTTTCCGGCGGTTCGGGCGACGATCGGCTCCAGGGCCATGGCGGTTCGGATGTGGTCGCGGGCGGCGCGGGCGACGATATCTTGCGCGGCGGCGGCGGCGACGATGTGATGATCGGCGGGCTTGGCGCTGATATCGCCCACGGCGGCGTTGGCGACGATGTGTTCCTCTACACCGACCCGGCGCTGATCGGCGGCGAGACTGGGGCCGACAGGGATCTGATCTATGGCGGGCTAGGGGAAGACACGCTGTATTTGGCGGTGTCGGAACAGATCAGCGATGATGTGGCGGCGGCGATCGCCGCCAATGACGGAGGGTTTGTCCAGCATTTCGATGTGCTCGATCTCACCCTGGTCGGGGTGGAGAGCGTCGAACTGGTCGAGGACCGCCAGGCTTTGACAGATCTGGAGTTGGAGGGGGCTCAAGCCCAGTAACTCGCGGCGGCGGACTTGTGGGGCTTGGTGTAAGCCTTGGATCTTTGGGTGTAGGCCGGGTTAACGCCCGGCCTCACTTTGAAAGGCGGCGAGATTACCCCTTTTTCGCCGCCTCAATCGACTCCACCAAGATCTTCTCGGCCTCGGCTTTGTCGCCCCAGCCGATGACCTTCACCCATTTGCCGGGCTCCAGATCCTTGTAGCGTTCAAAGAAATGCTTGATGCGCTCGATCTCGCGCTCCGGCAGGTCGGAGATGTCTTGAATATCGGCTTGGAACGGGTCGACCTTCTCCGCCGGCACGGCGAGCAGTTTGTCGTCCATCCCGCCGTCATCCTCCATCTTCAGCACGCCGACCGGGCGGCAGCGGATCACCGAGCCTGGGACCAGCGGGTAGTTGCAGCGCACCAGAACATCAGTCGGATCGCCGTCGGCGTGGAGGGTGTTGGGCACGAAGCCGTAGTTGCACGGGTAGATCATCGAGGTGCTGACGATCCGGTCGACGAGCACTGCGCCGCTGTCCTTGTCGATCTCATACTTAACCGGCGAAGCCCCTGCGCCGCCGGGAATCTCGATAACGACATTGACGTCCGACGGCGGGTTCTTGCCCACGGGGATTTTCGAGAAGTCCATGTTTTTACGCCTCTTTGGTTAAGAGCGGTGCAAGTGAGATCGCAAGTGGGCTCGCGGGAGATCGACTGTCGCGGGCCGCCTAGCACGGCCAAACTCGCGGCGCCAGAGGTCTCGTTCAAGCCCCTCCGGGCGTCGTTGCGTCAGCCGACGACATAGAGTCCGAACACTGCGCCATGGGCCCACATCACGGCGCCATAGCCGATCAACCCGGCGGCGATCACCGCGAGATCGCGCCATGCGGGACGGCGCGGGGGCGCGCTCGCGCGGCCGGAGAACTCAGACAGAATGATGTTTAGCAGCGCATACAGGCCAAAGCCGCCGAACAGCGCCAAGCTGGCTTGGTCGCCATTGGCGGTCAAATGCGCGCCGGACCAGAGCAGCGTCGCCAACGATAGCGGATGGCGGACGAAATTGCGCAAGTTCGACGGGATCTCGGACGCGGCGGCGAGGATGAAGGCGACCGGCATCACCGCATGAACAATGGCGCGGTGGGCGTCGAGTGGCTGGTACACATCCTGATGCGGCCAATTCAAATAGCCGTAGATCATCAGCGCTAAGCCGATCAACGACACCACGCTGTAGCCGATCTTATAGCCGCCCTCGCCAAGCTGTTTGATCAGCCCCGCCCGCGCCATGCGCAGGCGCGGGAAGAAATGCGCCGCAAAGAAGATCACCGCCCCAACGATAAAAAGTGTCATCCCTCAACCCCTACTTCGCCGCGCTGAAAGCCGCTCCGCGCGCAGATTGAGAAAATTGCCCAAAAACACAAGCACCCCGCCGACAAAGACCGCGGGATCGAGCGCTTCGGCGTAGAGCAGCGCCCCCACCACGGCGATCAGCGGCAAGCGGAGAAAGTCCATCGGCGCCACCACGGTGGCGTCGGCGGCGCCAAGAGCTGACGCTACGCAATAATGCGCCGCCAAGCCGCAGAGCCCGACCACCACCATCCACAGCGCCGCCGCGCCCGAGGGCGGGGTGGGGAAGGCGCCGCTCCAGGCCAGGGCGCAGACCAACGCCATGACGGCTTGCATCAGCGTCATGTAGAACATGATGCACAGGATCGTCTCCGTATCGGATAGGCGTTTGGTGGCCATGAAGTTGCCGGCGAAGCCCAATGCGGCGGCGGCGGCGGCGATTTGGCCGAATCTGAGCGCATCGATTTCCACGGTTGAAAAGCCAAAGGGTTGGGCCACCACCAGAACGCCGAGAAACCCTAGCGCCACGGCGATCCCGCGCCAGAGTGTGAAACGCTCCCCCAACAGCAGCGGCGCCAGCGCCGCCACCCAGATCGGTGAGGTGAACTCAAAGGCGAACACCTGCGCGAGCGGGATCATGCCGACGGCGTAGAACCAGCAATTCTGCCCGAAGAAATGCGCCGTGTTCCGCAGCCCGTGCAGCCCCAGTTTCTGGGTGCGGACTTGCCCAAAACCCCGCCGCGACAGGCTGAGAAAACCGGCGACGATCGCGAGCCCGACAAGGCTGCGCCAGAACATGATCTCAAAGGTGGTGAAGTCGCCCGACAGCTCCCGCCCCGCCACCGCCATCAGCGAGAAGCCGAAGAACGAGCCGATCATCCAAAGCGCGGCGCGCAGCGCCGAAGGGGCGTGCGAAGGGGCGTGCGCGGAGGAGGGGGCGTCGGAAGCTGTCATGGACCGGCTTTAGCGGCTTGCACGGCTAATGGCGATCCCTTGCGTCGCTTGCATCCCCTGGCGTCAGCCTACCAGCGCTGATCGGGCTGGTTGGGCGTCCTGTCTGAATTCAGCGCGTCCTGGGCTTGTTCTCCCAATAAGAGGCAAATCACATCATCAACCGCACTTCCGACATCGTAACGCCTCTTTAAGTATAAATAATAATCACGTGATCGGATCGTTAATTTTGCAAGTGACGCAAAAAGAGCGCGAAGTGATTTCAAGACGGAAGGGGATAGGCGATGAGGCGCAATTCGGGACGTGACCGCAGGCGGGATCGCGACAGGGACGATCGGGATCAAGACAATGGGCAGGGCGGCGGCGCCGCCGATTTCGCGGCGACAATCATAGCGCGAAACATCGATGGAGCCGGCGCCAACGAGGACCACCCGGATTGGGGCGCCGCCCATCAAGAACTGTTGCGCCTCGCGCCGGCTGCGTACGCTGACGGCGTCGGCGCGCCTGTGGCGGATCTTCCCAATCCGCGCGAGATCTCCAACGCGCTTTCTTGGCAAACCGAAGACATGCCCAGCGCCCAGGGCGTCAGCGATTTGCTGTGGGTCTGGGGGCAATTTATCGATCATGACCTGGATCTGACCGAGGCGGGCGAGACTGAGTTTCAGCCGATCATCGCCCCATTCGACGACCCGGTGTTCGAACCGACCGAAGCTGGCCCGGCCATCATCCCCTTCACCCGGGTCGATCCCATCGAGGGCACTGGGGTCGACGGGCCGCGCCAATACGAGAACGACATTACCGCGTTTCTCGACGCCAGCATGGTCTATGGCTCCGATGACGACACCGCCGCCGCGCTGCGGGGCGAGGGGGGCTATCTGCGCCTTGGGGAAGACGGCCTGTTGCCTGAGGGGGAAACCGGGGTTCTGGCGGGGGACGTCCGCGCCGCCGAGAACATCGCCCTGACCTCGTTGCATGTGCTGTTCGTGCGTGAGCATAACCGATGGGTCGATATCCTCTCCGCTGACCATCCGGGGTTGAGCGACGAGCAACTGTTCGACGCCGCCCGCCAGCGGGTGGAGGCGGAGATTCAGGCGGTCACCTTCAATGAGTTCCTGCCGATCATCGTCGGCGAAGGCGTGATCCCGGCTTATTCCGGTTATGATCCGGCGGTGAATCCGGGAATATCTGTTGAGTTCTCCACGGCGGCGTACCGGTTCGGGCACACGCTGCTGTCCTCGGATATCGGGCGGCTCAACGAGGATGGAAGCGCCATCTCCGCTGGCGCCATCAGCCTGCGGGAGGCGTTTTTCAATCCCGATGTGATTGGCGTCAATGGCGGGATTGATCCGATCCTGCGCGGCCTCGCGGACGGCTACGCTCAGGAGCTGGACACCCATGTGGTCGAGGATGTGCGCTCCTTCCTGTTCGCCGAAAACGGTTCAACCGGCATGGATCTCGCCGCGATCAACATCGCGCGCGGCCGGGACCTCGGCGTCGCCAGCTATAACGACTTACGTGATGCTCTCGGCCTGGGCCGGGTGCAAGATTTCGCCGACATCACCTCCGATCCGGTGCTGGCGGCGCAGCTTGAGGCGGTTTACGGCGATGTCGACAGCATCGACGCCTGGGTCGGCGGCTTGGCTGAAGACGCGGCCAATGGCGGAATGGTCGGGGAGCTGTTTGGCGCGGTGATCGTCGATCAGTTCGTCCGGCTGCGGGACGGCGACCCGCTTTGGAGCCAGGCTGGGCACATGTCCGACGCGGAGATCGCGGCGCTGTGGGATGTCGGTCTCGCCGATCTGATCGAGGCGAACACCGACGTTGGGGCGATTCAGGACAATGTGTTCTACGCTTATGAGCGGCAGGGCGGCGACGCTGGCGCGGACCGGTTGGTAGGCGATGACGCGCGCGATCTGCTGCTGGGCGAGGCAGGGGACGACAAGCTGTTCGGGCGAGCTGGTGATGACCAGCTTGAGGGCGGCGATGGGGCCGACAAGCTGATGGGCG
>JAHQVS010000190.1 GCA_019634215.1 Paracoccaceae bacterium
CATGATTAAATCCAGGTTAATTATGAAAATTCATGCACATATTATATTAAAACAACTCAATAAGCCCTAAAATCTCCGAAATATCTGCTGCTAGAATATCTTAAGTCTCTTTTAATATTTTAAAAATTTGATTCACTGATAAAAAAAAGAAAATAGGCATTTTCACAGAGATTTTTTATCAAAAACATAGAAATTTTGCAGTATGATTTCGAAAAATCGATTCCGCCGCAAAACTATCAATAAAAACCTTAATAACTCCAGCATTATCAAGAAATAATGTGTGAAATTTGAGAAATTTTATGAAATTATGAGTATTGACGAACAATATATCTGCCTGGTTTTTTTGAAATTGAAAGGGAGTATTTGACTAAAGCCAGCAACCTGAAGGTCGCTTAGATCGATTGCTCGTACCGTACGATCGTGGCTGTCCGCTCACTCATCAAGCAGCCTAGAGAATAGACTCTCGGCATAAGGCACGGCCCTAGCAGAGCCAGTCAATCGGTCTGGATCCACCAAGAACCGAGTCAAACATATATTGTAAAAAGCCCTGGCCGAAGCTGGTAAGATCAGCGAAATAAATCTAAATGAAATTTATCTCTACAACATGCGGCAAAAGCAGCAAAGATTGAGTAATGTGAACTAGAATGTAGTACTGGGTATTTAGGTTGCGATGGTGGAGCCAAGGGGAGTCGAACCCCTGACCTCTTGAATGCCATTCAAGCGCTCTCCCAACTGAGCTATGGCCCCATTCTCGCAGTTCGTAGACGCGTTAGTTAGTGGGGCGCGGCTAGCAGCGCAAGCTAAAACCGCGCCCATCTATCACCGATCGCGGTCGTCTTCGGAATCGACGTCCACATCAACCTTTATAGCATCGTCTTCGTCCAACTCCTCCAAGCTGACGTCAGCATCGTCGTCTGTCGAGACGGTGTCTTCGTCGTCGTCATCCGCCAGCAGGGCGTCATCGGCGAAGTCCGCGATCTTCTCATCACCATCACTATCGTCGCTAGTGGCGGGAATAGCCTCTTCGGCTTCATCATCACCGTCGTCGAGATCGAGCACGTCATCATCATCGTCATCTACAGACGTTGAGGCGAGGGCGTCCTCATCTTCATCCGGCACGACAGGGACAGGCGCTTTTGGTTCAATCGCCTTCACAGCCACCGCTTTGCCGCGCCGGGGCTTGGTGAAGGCCTCAACCGCAAAGCTCGCCCCACAAGCAGGGCAGAGAATTGGGTCTCGCATCAAATCATAAAATCGCGCGGCGCAACTCGGGCATGCCCGCTTCACGCCCCATTCTGGTTTGGCCATTAGCGATCCGTTCGTTTAATCGAATTCAAAGCGGTCGTGAGCCATAATAGCTCACATAAGTCAAGGAACACCGCCCGAGTTTCGAGGGAGCTTGTTTCTTTAACCTACGAGCCGTACCGTCAAGGTGCGTTTTATCGGAGAGTTCGGGCGAATGCTCTATCAGTTTTATGAACTGTCCCATGCTGCCGTCACGCCTTGGCGCCATGCGGCGGTGGCGGGACGCGACATGTTGCGGAACCCCGCCAATCCTTTTGCCGCGACTTTTGGCGCCCGCGCCACTGCGGCGGCGTTCGAGATGTTCGCCAACGCGACCAAACGCTACGCAAAACCCGACTTTGGCTTGGACACCACTGTGATCGACGGCGAAGAGACGCCGATCAGGGAACGGGTGGTGATGCGCAAGCCGTTCTGCGACCTGCTATGGTTCAAACGGGATTCCGTGCGGGCGGCGGCGCAAAACGCACCGAAGGTGCTGATTGTCGCGCCAATGTCCGGCCACTTCGCCACGCTTCTGCGCGGCACCGTCGCTGCGATGCTGCCTGACCATGAAGTGTTCATCACCGACTGGGTCGACGCTCGCAATGTTCCGTTGGCCGAGGGGCAGTTCGGATTCGACGAATATGTCGAGTATCTCGTTGAAATGATGCAGTTTCTCCACGCTTCCGGCGGCGAGCGCGTGGCGGTGATGGGGGTGTGTCAACCTGGTGTGCCGCTATTCTGCGCAACATCGATGATGGCGGAGAACCAGGACCCAGCTCTGCCAAGCTCGATTATTCTGATGGGCAGCCCGGTCGACACTCGCGTCAGCCCAACTGAGCCAAACCGGTTGGCGACAACCCGCCCGCTTTCATGGTTCCGGGATAACGTGATCTCGACCGTGCCTTGGCCGCACCCCGGCTTTCTAAGGCGTGTTTATCCTGGCTTTATGCAGCTCTCGGGCTTTGTGGCCATGAACATCGACCGGCATATGAACGCCGCCACCAAGCAGTTTCGCAATCTGGTACGCGGTGATGGAGAGTCAGCGGCCGCGCACCGCAAATTCTATGATGAATACCTGTCGGTGATGGATCTCTCCGCCGAGTTTTACCTTGAGACCATCGAACGAGTGTTCCAGCAGCATCTTCTGCCCGAAGGACAGATGAAGGTGCGCAATCGATTGATCCAGCCCTCCGTGATCCGTGACATGGGGCTAATGACAATTGAAGGCGGCAAGGACGACATAACCGGCGAAGGGCAAACGCATTCAGCCTTGGCTCTGGCCAACAATATCCCGGAGCGGATGAAACTCCGTTACACACACCCGGATGTCGGCCACTATGGCGTGTTCAACGGCGGTCGCTGGCGGCGGGATATCCAGCCGAAAATCGCCGAATTCATCGCCGGCAACCGGTTGATGGAGATCGAAAGCGTCGCATGAGTGCGGTGAAACGGGCTGCGCGGCGCGCCCCGGATAAGTCCGAGCGCCGCGTTGAAGCGATTAACCTAGAGGACCCACCCTTGAGCGTCGAGTTACGACGCAGCGCGGCTGCGCGGCGGTTATCTCTAACGGTATCGCATATTGACGGACGTGCGCGCCTAACAGCGCCGCGCAACTGCCCCCGCAGTGCGGCGGTGGCTTTTCTACGTGACCATCGGGACTGGCTGCGCGGCGCAATGTCGCGGGCTTTGGAGGTGGTCATACTGACGCCGGGAGCGGAGGTCCCCTATCAGGGGCGGAGCGTTCTGATAAAACACAGCTCCAGGCGCGGCGTGCGCCTATCCTCATCCGGAGTGCTGGAAGTTGGCGGCCCAGAAAGCCAAGTGGGGGCGCGGGTGGCGGCATGGCTGAAGGAAGAAGCTCGCGCTGCGCTGCTCAGTGCCGTGCAGCGCTATTCTGAAGCACTAGACACACCCTTTGCACGCATCAGCATGCGGGATACGCGCAGCCGTTGGGGCTCATGCTCCAGCAATGGCTCCTTATCCTTCTCCTGGCGGCTGATCCTGGCCCCGCCTGATGTGCTTGATTACGTCGCCGCGCATGAGGTGGCCCACCTCATCGAGATGAATCATTCACCGCGCTTCTGGGCCGTGGTGGAGAGATTGCGTCCTGACTGGCGCTCACAACGTGATTGGTTGCGCCTACACGGCTCGGAGCTTCATCGCTATCGGGTTGAATAACGCACCGCTTATCACCGCCTCATCCCCAAAGGCGGCTATCGCTTCCCTTAACGCTCATAATCTCGGTCAATGCCGCGCGGCTTATTCGGTCGGCGCTGCGTTCGTCTCTGACGACGGGCGCGGTTGAACAAAGGTTCGACCACACCACGAGCGCGCTCCACAAAATCATCCCCTCGCAAACTGAGAGGCGGAGACGACATCACCGGCAGCTCACGCGACGGCAATCGGCGCACTTCCGCGCCCTCGTGCAGCCTGAGCATGGTCTCACGCCAAATCTCCGCCGGTGTTTGCCCTCCGACTAATTTTTTAATGGGTTTATTGTCGTCCCGGCCAACCCAAGCGACGCCAATATAGTTGCCGGTGAAACCGGCGAACCATGCGTCGCGGTGGGATTGGGTCGTGCCAGTTTTACCGGCGGCGGGGATGGTATCGCCCAATGATGCGCGGCGCCCTGTCCCGTTGAGCACCACTTCGCGCATCATAGCGTTAATCCAACCGGCGTTCTGCGCCGAAACCGCTCGGCGTGGTGACGGCGGAGACGCAGACCACACCATGCGACCGTCCCCTGCGCGCCGAATCTCCCGCACGGCATAGGCGGGAGCCGCCATGCCGCCGCGCGCTAGGGTGGCGTAACTCTCAGCGAGGTTAATCGGGCTGGTCTCCAGAACGCCCAGCGCCAAGGAGGGGTAGCGGGTGATATCCGTACGGAACCCGGAGCGCCGAGCGACATCGATCACGCGTTGCAAGCCGGCGGAAAGCATCATCCGGACAGCCGCCGTATTACTAGAAATAGCCAAAGCTTCCGCAAGAGGAATCCAGCCTCGGTAGTTGTTGCGGTAATTTTGGGGGCGCCAACGCCCAACGCGCACTGGCGCATCCTCAACATAATCTCTGGGCGTCAACCCAGCTTCAAGCGCCGCGAGATAGACAAACGGTTTAAAAGCGGAACCGACCTGACGCCGGGCGGACACGGCCCGGTTGTATTGCGACTTGCCATACTCACGCCCGCCGATCATCGCCCGCACCGCGCCATTCCGCGATAAAATGGCGACAGCGGCGTCTGCCTCGGCCAAACGCTTGCCGTTATCCTCTACATCAGCAGCGAAAGCGGCTTCCACCGACTCGATCGCGGCCAGCTGAGCGCTGGCGTCGAGCGTGGTTTGCACAATCAGATCTCCAAGCGGCTCAGGGCGGCCGCCGCTCACCTGAGAGTCGAAATATTCCGGCTCAAAGCCGCCGAGAGTCAATCGAGAGACTTGTGAGTCATCAACAACTTCAGCCTTCGCCGCGACCTCGGTCAACCGCACCTCGCCTCCGGCGCGGACCGTAATCACTTTTGGCGCACTGTCGGGAGAGCGTCGAGACGCTCTGGCGCGTGCGTCGAGCGCGGATTGTACGTCCTCCACCACCCAGTCGACGAAATGCGGGGCGATTTCGCTCGTCTCCAACAGCGCGATTTCCGCTAATTCGGCTCTGGCGGCGGCGCGTTCTTCTTCATCTATGCGGCCAGCGTCCACCATAGCGGCCAACACCACTTCTGCCCGGGCGACAGCCCCTTCCCGGTTGCTGCTTGGCGACCACCGTGAAGGAGCCCGCAAAAGCCCAGCCAACATCGCCGCCTCGGCGGTGGAGACTTTCTCCGCCGACACCCCAAAATACCGCCGCGAGGCCGCCTCGAACCCAAACGCCCCAGCTCCGAGGTAAACTCGATTTAAGTAAATCGACAGCACCTCTTCCTTGGTGAACCGCCACTCCAGCGCCACGGCGAGCGGGGCCTCACGCAATTTGCGCTCAACCGTGCGATCCGACGTCAGAAACGCCAGCTTCGCGACTTGTTGTGGAATCGAGCTGCCGCCCTGCACAGTTCGGCCAGCGCGCATGTTCGCCACCAGCGCCCGCAACAAGCCAATTGGGTCGACACCTGGATGCCAATAAAACCGCCGGTCTTCAATCGCCAACACCGCGTCGATCAGAGCAGGTGCGGCGTCTTCAGTGGATAAACGCCGAAACCGCTGGCCCCGCACGCCAATCACCACGCCTTCGCTGTCCAACACAGTGATGGACCCGCGCTCACGCCCGTCGAGCAACTCAACCGCCTCTGGCAAGCGACCACTAAGATCGTAAGCGGCGAGCAGCGGCAGGGAGACCACCCAGGCGCCCACTGTCCCCACAGCGATCGCTAGGCCCAGCAAGGACCGCATCACTGTTCGTCTCACCCTGTGGGTCCAGTTGGCCATGAGGACGTGGCGCTCCTTACGCGCAAATGCGCGCCGATTTTATTCAAGGGAGTGTAGCGCCGCCGCAAATCGGCGTCGCCTGTTATCCACACTCCGTGACAAACCCCCGCCGCACGGCGCAATCAAGGCGCTCTAGCGACAGAGCCGCACTTTTCGATTAACAGCAGATATCGGGACGCCCTCGCCCAGGATCCAGGTTTTGCTCATTTATTAATCAAACTTACTCTATCGCAACATTTTTTCATCAAAAATCCTCCCCCCTTGACTTGATGGAATTCCTTAAAGTCGTTCAATAACAATTCGTTAACAGAAATTAAGCTTTTGGCCCCAGAATTGTAATGCATCTCTACGTCGGCGCGCTCCTCGCGCCGGGCGACGCGCCTCCCAGCGCCCATGCGACGGAGAGAAAAACGCATGAAACTGATCATCGCCGTAATCAAACCCTTCAAGCTTGAAGAGGTCCGCGAAGCACTGACCAACATCGGCGTTCAGGGTCTGATGGTTTCCGAAGTCAAGGGTTATGGTCGGCAGTCTGGGCACACTGAAATTTACCGCGGTGCAGAGTACGTGGTGAACTTCGTGCCTAAGATCAAGCTCGAGATCGTCGTCAACGCCGACCAAGTCGAGCAAGTGATCGAAACCATCTCCAGCACCGCCCGCACCGGCAAAATCGGCGACGGCAAAATCTTTGTCCTAGACGTGAACCAAGCCGTGCGTGTGCGCACTGATGAGCGCGACGAAGACGCGCTCTAACCCATCGCCCCCCTCTCTCTAAGAGTATCACTAAGCGGAGACGAGTATGATGAAAAACACCTCTCTCACGGCGGTCGCGATCGGCGCTCTGGCGCTCGCGACCCCAAGCCTCGGGTGGGCGCAAGATGCGACCCCGAGCGTAGAGCCCGCCGCGCATACCGCGTATATCCTGAACACTGTGCTGTTCCTGATCGGCGGCTTCCTGGTCATGTGGATGGCCGCCGGCTTCGCGATGCTGGAAGCTGGCTTGGTCCGCACCAAAAACGTCGCAATGCAGTGCACCAAGAACATCGCGCTGTTTTCGATCGCTTCGATCATGTTCTACTTGATCGGCTACAACATCATGTACCCGGGCGATGCATGGTTAGTCCAAGACGTCATTGGCGGCCCCTCACCGAAGGGTCTCGAGCCAGTCGGCGGCGATGATTTGGCCACCGGCTACTCCGCCAGCTCAGACTTTTTCTTCCAGCTGATGTTCTGCGCCACCACCGCTTCGATCGTCTCCGGCACCCTCGCCGAGCGCATCAAATTGTGGCCGTTCCTGATCTTTACCGTGCTTCTAACTGGCGTGATCTACCCGATCGAAGCCTCTTGGGAGTGGGGCGCGGGCTGGCTCGACGACATGGGCTTCTCCGACTTCGCCGGCTCCACGCTGGTGCACGCCGCTGGCGGCGCCGCCGCCTTGGCCGGAGCGATCATCCTCGGCCCGCGTATCGGCAAGTACAAAGACGGCGCAGTGACTCCGATGCCGGGGTCCTCGCTGCCGCTGGCGACCCTGGGAACGTTCATCCTGTGGCTGGGTTGGTTCGGCTTCAACGGCGGCTCTCAGCTGGCGATGGGCACTATCGGCGACGTCACCGATGTGGGCCGGATCTTCGTCAATACGAACACCGCCGCCGCCGCTGGCGCTTTGGCTGCGCTGGTCCTTACTCAGCTGATGTACGGCAAAGTCGACCTCACCATGGTGCTGAACGGCGCCCTGGCTGGCTTGGTTTCGATCACCGCCGAGCCGCTGGCTCCGTCGATCGCCCAGTCGATCTTTATCGGCGCCGTGGGCGGCCTGATTGTGGTTCTGACCGTGCCGATGCTCGATAAGCTGAAGATCGACGACGTGGTTGGCGCTATCCCGGTCCACATGTTCGCCGGCATCTGGGGCACCATCATTGTGCCGTTCTCTAACGGCGACGCGGATTATATGACCCAGTTGATCGGCACAGCATCGATCTGCGGCTTCGTGTTCCTCGTCAGCTTCGTTGTCTGGGCGATCCTGGCGGCTGTGATCGGCATCCGCGCCTCGGAAGAAGACGAAATGCAGGGCCTCGACAACTCCGAGATCGGCATGGAAGCCTATCCGGAGTTCGGCAAGGGCTCGCAGTTCATCTAAGCCTGAAGCACTACCCCCAGCGACTGAAACGCCCGGATTTCATCCGGGCGTTTTTTTTGCACAGAAAGCTTTGGATCAGCGATAGCTATGCGACTGGACTTGCTGCATCACCATCTGTCGCCACCACATCCGGCACCGGCGCATTAACGCCGCATAGCTGAATTATATCGTCAGCAGAGCGCAGAACCGCTTCGCGCCCGGCGGCAATCGCTTCAGCCCCTCGATAAAAATCCATCACACCAATGCCACTAACGTCAGGCGCGATCAGACAGTCTACCGGGTCGGCGGCTAACCGCACCCGAGAGATAAAGTTCTGTACAATAAACATGGAGTCGCCGAGCACATCCAAATAGCCAAGCCGGTCGGGATAACCGCTGGGTGGGGCTAGGGCTGGGGTCTCAACACGCGCAGCATGACGCGCTTCGGCTGGTGTCCAACTGGCGCCGGCCATCCATTGCAGCCAAGACTGGTTCCCCACTGCCTCGGTCCCGTCGCTCTCCGACGCTGCGACACGCTTTGTGAGATCGGCCTCCGCGACCAGGGAGCCAAGCACCGGACGGCCCCGCACCAAGTCACCCTGCATGCTGACGCCCAGGATCACCTCCGCGCCCAATGAGCGGCATAGCGAGACGGGAAGCGGATTCACCAACGCCCCATCAACCATCCAGCGATCGGCGATTTTCACGGGCGTGATCAAACCGGGCAGCGCAATCGAAGCGCGCACTGCCTCGGCCATAGAACCCCGGGTCATCCAGGTCTCTCGGCCTGACGCCAGTTCGGTGGCGACCACGCCAAAAGGCGTGCCGAAGCTCTCTATCGGTGCGTCGGAGACATGTTTGCGGAAGAAATCAACAAGCCATCGCCCCTCGATCAGCCCGCCGCCGCGCCAGCTGATGTCAAAGAAGCGCAACATACCGCTCCAGCTTAGGGCGGAGGCGAAATCCGCCAAACGGTCGAGCCTGCCGCTTACATAGGCGGCGCCAACCAAAGCGCCGCTGGAGCAACCGGCGACCACCTGCGGCCGAACACCAAGCTCTTCCAGCCCCTGCAACACTCCGATATGCGCCCAACCGCGCGCCGCCCCAGCTCCCAGAGCGACGCCAACCTTGCGTTGTGTTGGAGTGTTCATCTGGCTCAATCACCCATTCTCATCTCGACATTCTGTGCGCGAATTGAGTGAACGAACGGTAAAAACCACCCTGTCGGATAAGGGGAAGAAAAAGATGGCCTGATCATGCCAGCCGTTTGTTAATATCACTCCTCTGCGATCCGCCAGAGATCCGCCAAATACAATGAGTCTCCCTAACGATCGTTACTCATACACGCCGCCCTTATCGACGCGCTTCGAAAAGGCGGTCTCGCCGCCCTCCGCAAGCAATCGCGCCTGCTCAATCCAGTTGTCACGTTGGACACGTCCGCGAAATTTCAAGTGCTCGTCGACCCAAGCGATCTCCTTGTCCGTCCAGCCAGCGATCTGTTCGAAGGTGTAGACGCCAAGATCCTTCAAAACACCCTCAAGCTTCTGGCCAACACCGCTGATACGTTTGAGATCGTCACCGCCGCCTGCGGGGGCCTCGGTAAGAACCGGCGGCTTTTCCCCTTCTTCGACGTCGGATAGGGAAGCGAAACTTGCGCGCGGCGCCGAGCCGTTTGCACGCGCCGCAGCGGTGACGCCCGATGCGCCGTTAGAAGCGAGATCCGATTCCAAGGCCGCGATGCGGCCTCGCGCCGCGCTCAAGGCGGCATCGGCGCTTGCGCGAGCTTGAGCGCACTCAGCTAACTCCCGGCGAAGGCGCCCTACCTCACGATGCGCGGTGGTGCTCTCACCCTCAGCCCGCTGAACGCTATCCACCGTGGCCGCCATTTGCCGCCGCGCTTCATCCGCCTCAGTCACCGCAGCCGCCCGCTCGCCCTCCAATGTGGCGAGTTGGGCTTGCAGGCCCTCCACCTCGGCGGCCGCATCATGGAACAGCACACGATCGGAAGCGGCCAGCTCCATCATCTCGGCGCGGCGCCAGCCCCAAATCAGCCACGCCAAAAAGAACCCCAATGCTGTACATGCCAGCAACAAGAGGATCAGTTGAAAGACGAGATAGGTCATCGCTTCGTCCTCACGGGTGTTTCCCGCGACGCGCCGTCATCGGGTCACGGCGCGCGCCATCGAAAAGATATTCGCCGGTTGGCCGCGCGGCCCTCGGCGGTGTTGTTGTCTGCTATCGGGGTAGAGTCGCCATACCCACGTGCGCTCATGCGCTCTGCGGTGACCCCGCGCGCCGTCAAGGCCGCTACCACAGCCTCCGCCCGGCGCTCACTCAAAGAGCGATTATACCCTGTATCGCCAGTGTTGTCGGTGTGACCGCCGATCTCAATGGTCAGCGCCGTACTGTCGAAACAGGCGGCCGCGATGGCGGCGATCTCATTCAAAAGCCGCCGCGCCCGAACATCCAAGTCGGCGGAGTTGGTGAGGAACCGGATACGCCCATTCACCAACACAAGATCAGCGCGGCGGGGGCAATCGGCCATGCTGCCGATCTCCACCGCCGGTAGCCAATACCCATTCCGAAACGTCTCCTCGACGCCGGTCAGCGGGTTCACGCGCTTCGCACCCTCGGCAATCGACTCTGCGCTTGGCCTCAATTCCAACTCCGCGCCGAGGCGCTGGGCCAGTGCGGCCGTCACCTGCTCGTCGTCGCTGGCAGGGGTCAAAACACCCTCGACCCGCCCGCCATCGGCGCGAATAACGGCGTCCATACGCTCAAACTCGGGAAGGTATTCGCCCAGCGCAGCCAATGAATCACGCCAAACCTGAAGATCACCCCGCCCACCGGTCCGCACCACTCCAGCAATATCGTCAGAGACGGCGCTGAACCCCAACAGCCGATGCGCCTCGTCCAAGGACATGCCCTTGGGTAATACCCCCGCCATCGTCACAGGCGCGGCTTGACCATCAGAGCGGGCGTCAATCGAGATGCGCAGGGCCGCCGCTTCTACAGCGACCGGCTCGGATCGCACCGAGGTTTCGCCCACAGCCTGGGGCTCAGACACCTCCGAGAGGGCGATCTTACGGCGCCAGGTCCGCCCGGTCGCAGCGCCGTCCGTCAGAGTCGCCAGCTCCTCAAACGCCTCGCGGCCAGCCGCCACCGCGTCGATTTCTGCTTGTTCGCCTGTTAGAGTGACCCAGCCGCTTTCCGCCACGGACAGGGCGTCAATCGCCTCAAACACATGCTCACGCCACATCTCCGGGGCAGATGTGCGGCGCTTGGTCCACTCAAACACCGCCTCTTCACCCGCGACTTCGCGCATCTCCGCTTCAATCGTAGCGATCATCTCTTCGTCATCAGCGTCGGCGCGAACGGTCCATACGGCGTCAGCACTTTTCTCGGCGCGAAAGCGAAAGCGGGTCTCGATGTTTTCCACCCAGCCGAAATCAGCCGCCTCAGCGCGTTGTCGCGCGGATTGCATGGCCGTTAGAGACGCCTCGCCGTGGGCGACCCCATCAATGGTTATGACGTCGCCGTCCATCACAGCCACGCCGCTCTCCAACCCGGCCAATGCGTCAAAGGCGGCGGCGGCGCCAACCACCCAACTTTCCGCTGGGGCGCCAAGAGCGTAATTGATATCGACAGAGGCGACGTCTTTGCCAAAAGCTTTCGTCGCGGCCTGGGTGATCGCCTCACGGGTCAGCTCATCTTGCGCCAGCCCAGTGATACCAACGATTCCAGCGGCAGAGCGCGCCGCCTTCAGGCGATAGGGCGATTGCGCAGCGCGCAGGCGTAAATAATCTGCCGGGCCGATCGCCCCCCAGGTATTCTTGACCGCCCGGACAACCGCCTCGCGCTCCGACTCATCAGTGACGAATCCACGCAAGGCGACATGACGGCCATCGACCTCCACCTGGACGGGACGGTCGCCAGCGACCTTCGCCACCGCTGTGGTCACCCGCTCGGTAATGTCGGCCTCAATCGCTGGGGCTTTATGAAACAGCGCGGACAGAGCCACAACTAGAAGCAAAGCACAGACAATAAAGATCCCCGGCATTGGATAGGCCGGCGGCGCTTTTGAAAACTTGGCGCTTAAAGCCGCCATCGCGTCCATCCTTCCCTGCTCTGAACCACTTCGCCCGTTAAACTAGGGTCAGCGCCTACTGCACATCGCCCTTAGTTGTATAGACCAGAAGATCATCCTTGGTCGATCCCCACTTTACGCGGCAATCAATCGCGGGATGGATTCCCGCACAAGCGCAAGAAGCAAAAGAGAAGCGATCAACATATTATCGCATTCGATATGTGGAAAAACTGCCGCGTATCGCCGATTTCCAACAGTTGTGATGCGCTTAATTACAACAGATCCGCCAGAAATCGCGCCACATGTAAGGCGTCACGACCTGCACCATCTGCAATTTGGCAACGGCAGGAAGTCCCGTCAGCGAGGATAATCGCATCATCGGGTGCAGCGCGCACTGCTGGAAGTAGGCTCAACTCGCCCATGGCTCGGCTGACATCGATGGTCTCGGCCTGATAGCCGAACGCACCGGCCATGCCGCAACAGGAGCTGTCGATCAGCTCCGTCTCAACCCCAGGGACCGACGCCAGCACCCTCTGAATTGGCCCAACAAGGTTAAACGCCTTCTGATGACAATGGCCGTGCAGGCGAACGCTGACGGGGGAAGTGCGCAGCGACAGCTTCAGCCCTTGGTCGAGCTTCATCGCCAGAAACTCCTCGAACAACATGACCCGCGACGCCAGCTCTTCGGTCCATTCCTCGAGCAGCAGCGGCGCCTCGTCTCGGAATGTTAAGATGCAAG
>JAHQVS010000191.1 GCA_019634215.1 Paracoccaceae bacterium
AGCGCTCCCTGCGGCGCGGCGGTTTGGCTTCGCTCGCCATGATCCGGGCGCCGCGCCCTGTGTGGTTGACCCTCGCCCTGCCCGCCGCATCTCCGCTGCTATGATCGACTCTTCCCCCCTATCAAGTTTGCCCCCTGGTTATCGTGCTGCTGTAGTCGGCGCCTCCGGGGCCATTGGCGGCGCTGTCGCGGCCGTCCTGGAGGCCGACCCCAATTGTGCTGAGGCTCTGCTGTTTCAGCGTGGCGGCCCGCTGCGAATCGATATCGGCGATGAGGCCAGCGTCGCCGCCGCCGCTGAGGCTGCGGGGGAGATAGATCTGTTGTTCATCGCCACGGGCGCGCTGCATGTCGAGGTGGCGGGGCAGGCCGATCGCCGCCCGCCGGAAAAAGCGTTGTCGCAATTGGACCCGGTGGCGCTGGCGGCGTCCTTCCAGGTCAACGCAATCGGCCCGGCGCTGGTGATCAAGCATTTCGCACCGCGCCTGCCGCGTCAGCGCCGAGCGATTCTGGCGGCGCTCTCGGCACGTGTGGGGAGCATAGGCGACAATCGGCTTGGTGGATGGCACGGGTACCGAGCGGCGAAAGCGGCCCTCAATCAGATCTTGCGTGGAGCAGCAATTGAGTTGAAGCGGCGGCGGCCTCTCGCCGTTGTGGCGGCGGTGCACCCCGGCACCGTGGAGAGCGGCCTGTCGCGCCCGTTTCGGCCCGAGGGCGTGTCGGTGGAAGGCGTTTTTAGCCCGGATGAGTCGGCAGCGAAGCTGTTGGATGTGCTTAACGGGCTCACGCCTGAGCAATCCGGTGGGTTCTGGGATTATGCGGGACGCGAAATTCCTTGGTGAGCGAGGCGTGCGCCAACTGCGCGGTTACACCTCGATGCCGCCGCGCGGCAACCCGTCTGCTTGTGGTTTGGTCGGGTCCGTCGCGGACATTTCCGACAAGGCGGCTTCTAGCCGTGTGATCCGTTCGGAAATCGGCGGGTGGCTCATCAACCATTTGATCAGGCCAAGCGCCTCGCCGCCGCCTGTCCACTGATCCAGCTTGGAGAGCAGCCGGATGATCGCCGCCGGATCGCTGTTGGCGCGAGACATCAGTTGGGCGGAGAACAGGTCAGCCTCAAACTCGTCCTGTTGGCTCATTTGGCTGCGCATCACGCTCAGGCCCAGCACCGCCAGCAGCCCGACCCAGCCCAGCATAATCCGTGACAGTAGGAACCAGAGCACCGCCAGCGCCGCCGTCTCCGTCTGCCACGCCCGCAAGCGGCGCTTGTGGTGGCCAAGCGCGACATGGCCAATTTCATGGGCGATCACCGCCGACACTTCGTCGCGCCCCACCTCTCCGGTGAGAAATTTTTCGTACAGGCCGCGCGAGATGAAAATTTCGCCGCCTGGCAGGGCGACGCCATTCACCGCGTCCATATCCAGCACGCGCACCTGAAAGTTATCGACCTCCAGGGCACGGGCGAAGTCGCGCACCGGCTCAAGCAGCTCCCAATCCGAGAGTGGTTTGCTCTCGCGCATCAGAGTGCCTTTCAAGCGCTCACCGGCTGTGGCCATGCGCCAGACCAGGACCCCGAGCAAGAGAAACGGCAGCAGCTTCAGAAAAATCGTCATCCCATCGTCTCCTGAAGCTTCATATGGGGCGGTTATCAGAAGGTGCGAGGCGCATAAGCCCTCAATGTCGATATTTAGGGTAATGAGTCAGCTCGCCTTCATACATTAAGGCGATTGGATCGCGAAGCGATGGTTTCTCATAAGCGGTGAGAGGGGCGGTTCAAATCGCCTGGGCGCTGCAGCCGTGGCCTCAGCGGTGGCCGCTCAAGTGGCGATGCGCCGATCCCAAGTCGTTAACGGCGTCACTTCCGCGATCGCCTCCACCGCGTTCAGCAGGCCCTCGTCCAGCGCCGAGCCTTCGTCGAGCGCCATCAGGGTGAGCGCGTCGGCGCCGGTGGGTTGCGCGATCCACTCCGCCGCGTCGAGAAAGTCGATCGCGTCGAAGCGGGTGTTGGACCAATAATGCGGTTTGGCGTCGCGCCCCTCCAGCAGGTCACAGAACCGATCTTCATGAAAACCGGCGCGGCGGCCCCAGAACAGAAACTCGGTGCTTGGATAGGCGGTGGCGTAGAGCGCGATCGCGGGCAGCGCTAATGACGGCGCCAGACAGGCGTCGCCGAGCACCCAGCAGGTCGGCCGCAACCGCCCCAACGCCTCCGGCAATTGATCCGGGGTCGCCGACATCAGACGCGGTGGCTTATGCGAGGGTTGCTCCAGCCAGCTCACCGAGACAGCTCCTTGGTGGCGTCCTCAAGCCCGGCCAGGGTCATGGGAAACATGCGGTTGTCGATCAGCTTGCCGATCATCTGAACTGAAGCGGTGTAACGCCACGCGCTCTCACGCACCGGATTCAGCCACACGGCGGACCCCCAATGCTCGAAGGCGCGGCGCAGCCACGCTTCGCCGGATTCAGGGTTCCAATGCTCCACTGCGCCGCCGGGTTGGATAATCTCATAGGGTGACATCGAGGCGTCGCCGACGAACACGGCCTTGTAATCGGGACCATAGGTGCGCAGCACCTCCCAGGTTGGCGTTTGGTCCTGCCACCGCCGACGATTGTCTTTCCAAACCCCTTCATACAGGCAGTTATGGAAGTAAAAATATTCAAAATGCTTAAACTCGGACTTGGCGGCTGAGAACAGTTCCTCAGCGACTTTGACATGGTCGTCCATCGACCCGCCAATATCCATGAATAACAACACTTTGACCGCGTTGCGGCGCTCAGGGCGCAATTTGACGTCTAGATACCCCTGCGCAGCGGTGGCTTTTATGGTGCTGTCGAGGTCCACTTCCTCCGCCGCGCCGTCCCGCGCCCAGCGCCGCACCCGCTTGAGCGCCACCTTGATGTTGCGGGTGCCCAGTTCGACATTGTCGTCGAGATTGCGAAACTCGCGCTTGTCCCACACCTTCACCGCCCGGCGGTGCCGGCTTTTGTCCTGACCGATGCGCACGCCCTCGGGGTTGTAGCCGTAAGCGCCGAACGGCGAGGTTCCGGCGGTGCCGATCCATTTGCTGCCGCCTTGATGACGGCCTTTTTGCTCCTCAAGACGCTGCTTCAGCGTCTCCATCAGCTTATCCCAGCCGCCGAGCGCCTCGATTTCGGCCTTGTCCTCCGCGCTGAGATGCTTTTCAGCGAGTTTGCGCAGCCATTCCTCCGGCAGCTCTTGGGGTCCTGGCGCAGTTTCCCCCGGCTCGCCGCCGACGGCCTCCACCCCTTTGAACACCTGACCGAACACTTGGTCGAAGCGGTCGAGATGGCGTTCATCCTTGACCAGGGCGGTGCGGGCCAGATGGTAAAAGCCCTCAACGTCAAAGTCCGCGAGGCCTTTGTCGACACCTTCGATTAAGGCGAGATATTCGGTCACGGAGACCGGTAGCTTCGCCTCTTTCAGCCCGAAAAAGAGATTCAGAAACATCCCGAGAATCCGCAACGCTGGGGCCGGTCCCGACTCAACTTGCGCGGTTGGATCGGCGTACCGGCGGAAAACAAATCAACAGAGAAGGCTTTTCATCCGGTGAGCGCGCAAAACCTCCGCCATCGCGGCGCCATCATGACGGAAATGGCGGCGCGCTGAAGTAGAAATTTAGGCTTACAGGCCTTCTTGCAAGCGCGTGAAATGGCCACGCACCTTCATTGTCTCCGGATGGTCCTCGCCGAGCGCGTAGCTCGTCCATGTCAGGCACTGCGCGCCATGCTCCAGGGCCTCCTCGCGGCGCCCCATAGAGTACAGGGCGCTTGAGAGCGAGCAATACAGCTCCGCGACCCGGTCGTCGCGCCCAGCGCGGGCGAGTGTGTCTAGGGAGCCATTCGCCGCTGCTGGCACCTCGCTCCAGCGCGCCGAGGCGTGCAGCGCCACCACCTGCTCCACCCGCATCAGCGCCGCCCGCAGCGGGTCTTCAAACGGGGGCGCCTCGAAACGTTCCGCCAATTCGGCGAACTGCTCGGGGGCGTTGGCGGGGCGGTGGAGCGCCAGGCTCACCGCCTCGAACGCCAAGCGCCGGTAATCATGCGCCGGCAACTGATTGGCCATGGCGCTGGCTTCGTTGAAGCGCTCTGCGATGGCCTCGGCGTCATTGCGGTGAGACAGCGCGGTGTTCCAGAGCGAGTCCAGCTCTTTCCAGCGCGCCAACGGCGGCATGGCCGCGCTGGTGAGGCCCGAAGGGTGATGGTCAGCGAGAATCGCTGGCAGAAGCGCCATCACCTCGTCGCGGCTTTGCAGCGGCTGTAAGCGTCTGTCGTAAAGAGCTTTGAGAATCAGCAAATCGTAGGGCGTCGGCCTGGAGTGGCTGTTCTCATCATTGAAGATAGAATCGCTCAGATGCAGCAGATCGTTCTGCGGGCCAAGCGCTTGAGTGATCTCCTCATACAAGCATTCGCGCACTTCCTCCGGGGTGGCGTTGATCGGAATATAGACCGTCATTTCGGAGGGGCTGATTTGTTGAGCCAGCTCGGCGTAGCGCGCTTCATCGTCGATGATGCGCCAGAACGGCTCGGCCCCGGCGAGGAAGATGCATTGCGCGTCCGGCGTCGAGATATCCATCTCTCCAAAGGAGACGAAGCGGATATGCACCCGGCTCGCCGCTTGTGACGCCTGTTCGGGGGTTTCGGCGAGGAAGAGGTCGATATCGGCCTCGCGCGCCAACTCCTGCACGAATTTGCGGGTGAAGGGGCGGTATTCGTTGAAACGTTGGCCGAGAAAGGCGACGGCGATCGGCTCGCGCAGCTTGTTCAGCTGGTCGAATCTCCGTCCGCCTTCGGTCTCGAACACCAGATAGTCGAAATCCTGGGCGATGGCGGCGTTGTCGCGCTTCACCGGGCCGGCGGTGAGGGCGGTGAGTGCGGGCGCGCCGGCGGGGCGGGCGTCGGGCTTATGGGGCGTCAGGCGAGGCTCCGGCGCGAACGCGCAGCCGGCCAGCGCGGCGGCCAGGGGGAGCGCCAGCAAAGACTGCCTGACCACCTTGAGGCGAGCGTCAGCGGTCGCCGCCTTCGTCGCCTGGGCGAGCGCTGTTACACAATCCGCCGCTATTCTCATTTGAGGCCCTTCCGCTGTCGCAATAGCGCCCGACTTTCCTGGGGCGCTGACACTCGCCAGCGCGCACCATAACGCGAAACATCCCCGGTCAGCGCGGGGTTCATCGGGGCAGCCCCCGGAACTGGGACATTGATCAACTTTCGACGTTGTAGGCTGGCAACAAACC
>JAHQVS010000192.1 GCA_019634215.1 Paracoccaceae bacterium
CGCAATGACGTTCGCATGACCACATCATGGTTACGAACCGCGTCTAACAATAATTCGGGGGCAGCGTCTCGATAATGCTTCGAACCTTCCTGCGTCTGGTCGTGCAACCCCAGCGCTTGGGCGCGTTGGCGATCGCAGTAGCGACGCTGACATCCGGCGGGGCTTGGGCCTCCAACATCTGCAGCGCCGCTAACGTCAACGCCGTATTGGAAAATGGCCAACGATCGAACAAGATCGACAAGCGGCTATTTTACGAGAACATCAAAGCCAGCTTCCCAGTCTTTGATAAAGGCGGCAATCATTACATCGGCACCGACGCGATTCTGGACTACTGGAATCGCAACCCGAAGCTGAAGGACAATCGTTGGCTCGCCTATTTGATGGGCACCACCCTACATGAAACTGCTAACCGCATGTTTCCGGTGCGTGAAACCTTAGCGAGTTCAGACGAAATAGCATTGCAGCGATTACGTCGATTTCTGCCTGGCAAGACTTATTATGAACGCTGGGATGAAACCGGCCAATACTATTATGGGCGCGGCTATGTCCAACTAACATGGCATTACAATTACAAGAAAGCGGATGAGCGCCTTGGCATCACAGATCGTGAGAAGAGCTTCTATTGGAATGCCGACCTCGCGCTCGACCCGCAAGCCTCGCTCGATATCATCTATGACGGCATGCTCTACGGCTGGTTCACCCGCCGTTGCTTGCTGGAGTATTTCCGCCCGAACGTCCAGGGCGATTGGCTGAACGCCCGCCGCGTTATCAACGGTAAGGACCGCGCCGCCGACATCGCCAAGCTGTCGCAAAAGTTCCTGACCGCCATTAAGGCCGCAGAGGTTCCGGCCTCTTTCGCCGAAACGGTAGAGGCCCAGCAGAACAGCAGCGTCGGACAGGATATCGAAGGTCTGCGCACCGAAAACACCAAGGTGTTGAAGCAGGTCGACGATCTGCGCACCGAAATGCTCGCCCAAATCGAGGCGCTGCGCGCCGACATGAATCGCGAGCGCACCCGGTTTGAAACTTTGACGCTGTCGAATGAACGCCTCGCCAGCGACATCGCCGGCGCCCGCACCGAACTGGGCGCCTCACGCCAGCAGGTGCAGGATTCGATGGCCGAACTCGCCGCCACCCGCGCCGACATCGACGCCACCCGTCAGCAATTGAGCCAAACTCAAACGGAAATCGAGGCCACCCGCACCGATATTTCCGATACACGGGGCGACATCACCTTGCTGCGCGGCGAAATTGACGACGTCCGTGCAGAACTTGCCGCGTTGCCCCGCCAGTTGGAACTGTCAGTCGAGGATCAACAGCGGTTGATCGCGATGGAGTCCTCACTCGCTTCAAGCGAGGCCGCCCTCCGCGCCGCTGAGGGCGACCGCCGCCTAAATCGCGACGGTGTCCAGGCGGTCGAGCGGCAGATGGACGCGTTGGCCGAGCAGCTTAATCAGCAGAATCGTCAGCTCAACCTGATGACCCAGGCCCTGCAGCAGGCGAACAATCGCACGCTTTGGAACTACATGTTTGGCGGCTCCGGCGAGTAACATCGCCAGCGCGCAGATGCGCGCTCACGGAGAACGCCGCCCTGGAAGGAGGGGGTTGCAATGATGTTTTTACAGATCGCGCGGACCAAACTGGCGCAAAGCCTGATGGCCTTGATCGCGGCAGCGGGCCTTGGCGGCGCCGCATCCACGGCGGAGGCGCGGGACTTCCAGGTGGTGTCGATCACCGTTGATCCCTCAACGGGCCAATTTGACGCTAAGCTTGAGGTTGGCGGCGGTCAGCCGCCTTACCAGATGACCTCGGCGCGCGAGATCGCCAACGGCATCTTCACCAAGATCGACCTTAAGGTCGCGCTCACCAATGAGACCCGCGAATTGATCGAGAAGATGCTCGACCAGGGCTTCACCTCGGAGCCTTCGGGCTGCACGCCTGGCGCCTATGGCCCGCTCGATATGGAGGACGGCCTGCGCTACTTCTTCGAGATCGGCCTCTCGGTCGGCGAGAAGGTGAACGCCACCATCTATCCGGGCAACCGCTCCACGCATTGGACCAATGACGTGTTCTGCGAGTATGACGCCGAGGCTGGCGCCGATAAGTCCATCTTCCGCCTCACCGGCTTCTACTACGTGATCCACCGCGAACTGCCGGACGACACCATCGACGTTCAGTTGCGCCCGGTGACCTTGAGCAATGATGAAGTCGAGACCTATCTGGCAACGCCGGCGCAGTAAGGTCTGAGCGGGAGAGGCGCTTAGAACCTGTCCGCAATGAAGTCTGCCTCTGATGGCGGTCAGCTTACACCAAGCTGATCGCCGTTTTGGTTTTAAGCAGCCGTTTGCAGACCCTCGCTATCGGCGCCTGGCGCCACTCCCGAAAAATCCACCATCTCACCAAGGCCGTCGGGCTCGATAGTAAACACCCCAACGAGCCCATCTAATTCGCCCATATATCCCTTGACCTCCAAGGCCGCGTTGGAAGTGCGTATCAGAGTTTTGGCGCTCTCATTGGCCTCGGTCTCCATCAGGCCAATGGCGGCGGCGGCTTCCTCTACAATAGCGGCCTGGCCGCGGCTAGCTTCAGATATTTCCTCAACCGACTCCAACACCGTCGACACCCCGTCCACAATCGTTCCCAGCGCCTGACCGGTCTGGCTCACAAGGCGAGATCCTTCGGAGACATGAGCAGAGCTTTCGGTGATTAGCGTTTTGATGTCCCGCGCCGCCGTGCTGGAGCGCTGCGCCAATGCCCGCACCTCCGCCGCCACCACTGAGAATCCGGCCCCCGACTCACCGGCGCGCGCGGCTTCAACTGCGGCGTTCAGCGCTAGAAGATTAGTCTGAAAAGCAATCGATTCGATCACAGTGATAATGTCGCTGATTCGCTCGGAGCTGCCCTCGATGAGCTCCATGCCCTGTATGGTCTCTTCAACAATCTCCTGCCCCCGCCGCGCCCGGTCCGCCGTATTCTTGGACAGGGAGGCGGCGGCAACGGCACTGTCGGCGTTGACCTGGACCATCTGCAACATCTTCGACATGATTCCAGAAGTCTGCCGCAGCGCATCCGCCTGACGCCCTCCCCGCTCAGCAACAGCAGCGGCCAAGCCCGCGACTTCCTCGACCTTCCCGCGTGCTTCCCTCGCCACGCTGCGAATAGCGCGGATGGTCTCCTGAAACTTGTCCAAGGCCTGGTTCAGCTTATCGCGCAGCAACGCAAACTCGCCCGCATACTCACCACTGGCACGTTTGGTCACGTCACCGGCTGTGAGCGCCATCATCGTTGCGCGGAAATCCGCCACTAGTTCCGCGAAATGGTCGGCAAGGCGGTTCAACTCTTCGCCCACGATGAAGAACCGATTGTGACCATCGCCCTCAACCGGCGCTAAGCGATCGCTGATATCCCCGCCCCGGACCTTCTCGATCAGACCGCACACCTGCCGCTCCATATCAGCCTCGACAGCGAGATCGTAGAACTCTGCGATGACAGAGCCGCCGCCTTCCTGGCTACTGATAGGGCGCACCCGAACTTGTAACGGCGTCCCAGCCACCTGAAGTGCAACCCGTGCAGGTTCATCTAGGCTTTTCGCCCCAAGAGCGTCGAGCAATCGCCGAAATAATGGATCAGCGCCCGCCCAAGCGCCGCCATCGCCGACCTGTTCGTCGGCAACAAAGGCGACGGGATGGACTTCGCGCAGCTCGGTTAGAGCTGGATTGCCGTAGATCAAAGCGCCCGAAACGTCGAAAATCGCCACCGGCGTACTGACCGCCTCAATCGCAGTGTTCTGCAGTGGAATAGCGCCCACTTTTGATGGCTCTGGCGGTGCAACACCCTCCTCACGCAACCCGGTTTGCAACGCCGTCATTTGCAGCAGGATCACCCGTCCCCCTAGGAGAGCGACCGCCGCTGCCGCACCAACACCGCAGGCGGCCAAGCCGATCAAGAGAGCCAATGTGTGGCTATAGGCGACGGCGCTGGCTTCCGACAATTCCCCCCCCAAACGCACGGCTTCGGCATGAGGAGCTAGAACGCTATCCTCTCCTGTTGTGAGCGTGGCGCGATCATCAGCAGCGCCTCCTACGCTGAGGACCCAAGCCTGACCAGCAAGAGCACTGGCCGACGCATGATCCCCCAAAGCAACCCCGGCCTCTGCAAAACGGTCCGTGGGCGCGACTTGAGACAAGACTTGCGTAGCCCGGACCAGATCCCGGATCACAGGCCCATAAAATCCCTCCAACATGGAGGCATTGGCGCGTTGCTCATCGACGGCGCGGCGCAATCGCGCCAGTTCAGCAAAACCACGCTCCAACCGCATCGCCCCAGGTTCAGCCCACACCGCCGCCCTCGGAGACAGCAACGTGCCCTTACGCTCCCACAGACTACGAACAGCGGCGATGGCGACATCCGCATCCATCCGGGCCGAGACCAACTTCTGATGAACCGCCTCATCGGCTCCGACCTCAGCCGATAAGCCATATTCGATTTGGAGAGCGCCCAATGCGCCCAAACTAGCGATCGCCATCTCAGTTCCCACCGAAGCGTCCTGAGCCCGCTCGAAGGCCGTCTCCTGCAAGCGCATAACGCCCCACAGCATAGCTAAGCACAACAATGGAGCCATCACTCCAAGGACTATCGTGGGCAGTGCGTTCGGCGTCCGCAGGGCGGCGCGGAACAGCTTTATGGGACTGACGGAGGAAGCGAGCGTGGCGTGTCCAGAGATCCCCTGCGAGAAAGCCCCACGAGCGGTGTTTACTGGAGTGTCTTGGCGCTGTCGCGACGCGTTCGGCATCGGCTCCATCCTCTCATTCTCACACGGCCAACGCCATCTCCTGGCAACCAAGGCCCTTACGCACCTCTCCGGAGCACTCTCCAACAACCAGCCAACCCAACTCGCCGCTCGGCTATTTACTTCCGAATTGGCCGGAAACGGCGCGCATCCAACCACTCCAACGGCTCAGGCGCTCCAACAGCGGCGGCGCAAGCCGCCTTGAGCAAGCGTTGAGGGTTTTCCTCACAACGTCGCCAGCGCGGCAGCAGCTGAAACGGCGCCTCGGGCTCATCGCGCCAACCGAGGCCAGCGGTCTGGCTTGAGCCGTACACCTCAATCAAGCGCTCCAGACCCGCCGACAGCAGCTTCCGCGACAAACAGCTCGAGGTGGCTGCGCCGGAGATCACACCGGTCACGCCGCCATCGATCCGAGCCTCTCCCAAACAATGCAGCCCCATCTCCCATTGATCCGCTGTCCCCACCACCACATCTCCGGCTCGGCACTGGCCCAGCCAAGAGGGACCGGCGAGGCGCGTATCCCACAGATCGGCGTCAAGCCGGGAAGGGCCAAGCGCAGTGAACAGAAAGCCATAGACCTGATGCGGAGATGCGCGAGCGACAATCCGCTCTGGCCAATTGCTCTGTTTCATCAGTTCGCCGATGAAGAAGTCCGCCTCCAACACCAGCCCCGCCATCTTGTGGGTGACGCTCGTGATAGGCTCTGGTTCGCCTGAGGTCTGAAACGTTACACGCTCACCGCAACTTTCGAGACTGGCTTTGGCCACCTCGATCCAATCGCCAAGACGGCGGCGCGCCTTCAGATGCTGTTCAGCGCCCGTTTCATGGAGGTGAAAGAACTCGCTGACGCGAGCGCTCATGTCCCGTCGGCCCTGGCGGTCCACACCGACGCCATTGTCGTCAATCGCGATGTTTTTTGTCCAAGCCGCCCACTCCTGAGGCGGCACAGCCTGACGCCGTATGCGGCCCAGCTCTTCAACCAGCAAAGATATCAGCACTCGCTGTAGATCAACCCCGCTCCAAGTACTCGGCGCAAGAAAGCCTTTCGACAACATGCCAATGGCGTCGCCATGTTGGGTGGGAGCCGTAGGCGCCCCTGACTGGGACATTTTAGGGCTCGCGCCGCCGCCAAACGGGTTAGTGTCCATAAGAATTTTTCCTGAGACCATAGCCTAACGGATGGAGCCGGGCACTTACTGCGGCGGTTCATCCGCAAGTTAGTAGCGTTTCGTGGTTAGGCTGCCGGATGTGCTGCCCCGATCCGAGGCAGAGCCCCAGAGGTACTCACTCCCGGCGACTGAAATAATGCAGTGCGGGATGGTGTTCAAACGAGAGTCTTCGGGACTTTGGGAGCTGGCTCTATCGATCCGCTGCGTCTCGCTAACCTCAACCAGCATTTCGAGATCATCGAGCTCACGCCTCGCAACCAACTTCTCAGTTTCTACAACAATCTCCGCGACAGCCTTCAGAGCCCACTCGACACAGGCCCCGCAAACGCTCAACCCAAGCTCTGGATAGGCGAACTCGTATTCACCGGCTGTCTTTCTCAGACTCCCAATATCATCCATAAATTTCGCACTCCCTGCCGGCGCTGCGCAGCTGTGTTTGAGCGCAGGCGCCGTTCATGAGGCTTCACCAAAACTGACTTGGTGAGAGTGCGGAATTATAGTTGATTTTTGATTGCGCTAAGGATCGGCACGGCAAAAAGACGCTGATAAAGCGTCTCTTCATTGACTGTTTAGATATGCTTTATTTTTGAGAAACCGCTGGCGCGCAAATCAACCGCCAGCGTCTCAATGTCAGCAGAAAGTGGCCTGTCCCGCCGCAGGGCTGCGGAGCGGCGGCGGGTCCACGCAGCCAACGTCGCCGTGCTGGCGGAGAAGCCCGCCGCCCGAGCGGCGACATCGACTCGAGCCTCAGCGAAACCGGCACGCTCATCATCGCCGCCATCGGTTCCCGCGCTAACGGCAACGATGTCCACCGCTTGCGCCACAGCCAAGGTCTGAATGGCGAGGATGCGAGAAACATCCTCCAGTGCAGCGGCGCACCCCCGTGCGGCGACTGCACCCATACTCGCCACATCTTGGTCTCCGGCATGGGAGGTGATGGCTTGAATCGACGCGGAACCGCCATGCGTTCTCAACTCAGCCATCAGAGCGATGGCGGTCGCCTGGGCGCCCATTAAGCCACCGTTAAGCCCTGGAGCGCCGCGATGCAGATAGGCAGGCAGCTCACCATTTCGAGTCTCGTCGGCCAGACGCGAGATTTGACGCTCGGCGAAGCCGCCCAGCACCACCACGGCGTTGCGCAATGCGTCGGCGGCGAAGGCGACATGACATCCCATGAAATTGCCGCCATGGAGGACGATTTCAGGACTGTCGGAGAAAATAGGATTGTCGCTGACGGCGTTTAATTCACAGCGCACGGTTTGATCATGCTGGGACAGCATGTCCCTCACTGCACCGAGCACTTGCGGGGCGCAGCGGATCGAACTGGCGTCCTGCAAAGCTCGCGAATCACGAGGCGCCGCAGCGAACGGATCTTCGCTGAAGCCTTGTGCGACCGAAGCCCGTTCATCCAGACGGCGGGAGCCTGCGGCGCGATCGCGCAGCACCGCCGCCGCAGCAGCCTGACCGGGATAAGGTCGCGCCTCGGAGAACTCCGCCCGCCAAGCTTCTAACCGGCCATTCAGCAGCTCGGCGTATGCGACGGTCAAGACCTCACTCCAAGAAAGCAACCGAGCGGCGATCACGCTGTTCATCACCGAAACGCCGGTCATCGCCGCCGCGCCATTCACTACGGCCGCCCCATCGCCAGTTTGCAGGCTCAACGGAGGCCGGCCTAACTTATAAAACACTTCGATGGTGTCGGCTTGCCGACCATGCCGGTCAATGAAACCACCCTCGCCCATCAGCGCCAGCGCCACATGTGCAAGCGGAGAGAGATCGCCGCTGGCCCCGGCGGCGCCCTGCTCGGGAATCAACGGCGCATACGGAGAGTTCAGTAACGCCGTTAGAAGGTCCACCGCCGTCTCCGACGCCCCAGACCAGCCCCGGCTGATAGAACTAAGACGCGCCAGCACCGTCGCCCGAGCCGCCTGCCAGGACATGGGCTGGCCTACGCCTGTGGCCAGATGATAGACTCGGTGCCGCTGTAACGTCTCAAGATCATCACGAGCAACCAAGCGGTCTGACATCGGGCCAAAGCCGGTGGTGACGCCATAGACCGACCGACGCTCTTCAACGCAACGGAGCAGACGCTGATAAGCCGCCCGCATCCGCGCGGTGGCGGCGTCGCCAATGGTGACGGTCGCTATACCCTCTGCGATGGCGGCGGCGGCTTCCAGCTCTAGCGGCGCGTCCAGCAAGATCTCAGACGGCAATGGCCGGCGCCGCCGCGCAGCCGCGCGGCGAAATGCTTCATCGCTGCGGCGTTCCGCCGCCGCCCAGTCTTCCGCCGGCATATGCTCAGGCAGCGGCCATGCCGCCTCCATGGGCCGGCTGGACATATAAGTGGGGGGTGCGCTGTACGGGGAAGAGGCTGCCGCAGACATGACGTCCCTTGTTTCGATCAAAGTTGGAGGCGCATGCGCCTTTCAGCTCGATTTAGGCGTCGGGAAGCTGCCAAAGCCTTAACGCGATCGTGGTTCTGAAACGCTTTGTCAGTCGCGCCGCAGAGGGTCACCCATCAAACTACCCAAACAGGAGAAATTTCAAGCCTGAATTCCCAAAAGGTCAACAAAGCGCTAGCAACATAAAAAAATAATTAGAACAAAGACATCCAGTCGTAGGACACAGAAAAAACCCGACCAAATCGAAGCTTGGCCGGGATTCATATCCCCAACAGTTTAGTCGCGCTCAAGCGTCGACGGCGGCCGGTTCATCCGTAAGCACACGGCTCGTCGCGTTGGACAGGGCCTTCGTGGTGGCAGCCGCAATCGACAAGAAATCTTCCTTGTTGCGCGCCACCTCAATGGCAGAGGCCTCCAGCCGCGCCAGCCTCACATCAAAAGCGGCGCTGTCTGGATCAGAGCCAAGATCTTTGACTGCGTTGGCCAGTGCGTCGCGCTGCTCCATCAACTCACTACTGATCTGCTCAACCCGGCCGCACAAGGCGTTCAGCGCGGCCGACAGTGGCGTTGAGACATCCGGCGCGCCGATCTCATTGGCGACGGACTCGAAGCGGTCAACCACGGCGGTCAAGCGCTGGAATAGCCCTTTAAAGGCTGCCCCCGGCAGATCGGCCGGCTCAAGCAACGCGCTTGGTGCTTGTTCTCGGGGGGAAATAGCAAGCCCCCCCTCAATGGCGCCATCAACAGGGCCGTCAATAGGGTCAAAGCCCCTGTTATCGCCACCCGTCTCCGACTGCTCTTGTATGGCGACGTCCTCGGACGGCAACGATTCACCATGGCGCGACATGCCCTGCATCACCTCCAGCAAAGCATCAACGCGGCTTCGGATTGCCTCCTGAGCTGCTACGACGCCCGTCCCTTGGGCGGCTTGATCATCGATCCGCCTTAGTAACTCGGCTAACGCCTCACGCTGACGCTCCAATCCTTCAGTGAAGGTAGTGCGCAACTCATCGTCACTAGAAGCTTCACCAGCAAGATCGCCTAGACGGGCGTCTATCATCTCTAAACGCGAGATCATCTCCGCGATAGCGGCTGATGCGGTGGCGGTGCTGCTCCCCTCCCGATCCGCTGTCGCGGCGGCCATTTCGCGCATTGCCTCAACAGCTTCAGCGACATTGTGAGACACCGGCCCAAAGGCGGCCAACAGCCGTTCAAGCCGCAATCGCAACGCCTCATCCGAGGCGGCGTCGCCTTGCAACGCCTTTGAAATTTCTTCAACCCACGCCGTGACTTGGCCCAAACCTTCTGTTTGGCGTCCAGACTGCATCTCGATGAACTCCAACAATGGCTGCGCGAGTTCCTTGCGGATAATGGCGACCAACACCTCGACAGAAGCATCCGCGCTGGCTTGATCAATCCGCTGGCGCATGCTTTCCAAGGCTTGCGCCATTTCCTGAGTGGTGGGTTCGAATGCCTTCAGCAATTGCTCCAGCTGCGCCCTCACCACCTCGCCCGCTTGGGACTCGAGGGCGGATTGCCGAGAGAATTCCTCCAACCGCGCCGCCAGCGTCACGGCGAGATCGGCCTGTGCCGCTTGTGGGCCAGCCTGGGCTTGCGCCAGCTCCTGAACATGTTGCGCCAACGCCGTCATCTGCTCCGGCGCGGCGGCCAGCGCCTCACGCAGCTCATCCACCCCGCGCGCACCGGCTGTGACTTGATCAGCAATCGTCGTCACACTTTCACCCAACCCAGTGAGTTGCGCCGTCGCATGATCAAGCCGATCAGCCAGCGCCTCCCGTACTGCATCAGCAACCGGTGGTTGCTCAGGGCGTTCGGCCAACGCCTTGACGCTTTCCCCCAAGGCGGTGATTTCAGCAGTCGCCACTTCGAACTTATCCGAAAGCGCCTCTCTAACAGTATCTGCAACCGGAGGCTGCTCTGGACGTTCCACCAACACCTTCACTCTCTCGCCTAAGTTGGTGATTACAGCAGTCGCCGCTTCGAACTTGTCCGATAGCGCC
>JAHQVS010000193.1 GCA_019634215.1 Paracoccaceae bacterium
ACCATCAGCGCCGGGGAGAACACCCCGCCCGCGAAGCGGCCGCCGAGGGTCACCCCCACGGCCAGGATCTTCACCAAGGCGAGCAAAACGCAGCCCCAGAGGCTGATGGAGCCGCCCAACGCCTCGCTGGTGGTCTGATAGCCGACGGCGGCGGCGTGGGGGAAGGCGAGGAAGATTACTCCGAGCACCGCTCCGGCCAGGGCGGGCTGCGTCCAATCCGGCGCGCCGAGCCGGATGCGGGCGGCGTCGAACAGGTCGCGGCCCAGGAAAATCGCCCCCATCATGGTCGCCGCCGCCGCCGCCGACACCAAGCCGAGGATCGCGAACGCGGGCAGTTGTGAGTAGGAGCCAAATTCAGCCGCCGGCATCAGAAACGCCGGATTGTCGCCGAAATGGGTGCGGCTGACGATGGCCCCGGCGACGCTGGCGATGGTGATCGGGGCGAAGGCGCGGACGGCGTAATGGCCCAGAACCACCTCCAGCGCGAACAAGGCCCCGGCGATCGGGGCGTTGAAGCTGGCGGACACCGCCGCCGCGACGGCGCAGGCCATGATGGTCCGGGCCTGCATCCCGGAGCGGACGCCGAACACATTAGAGATCGCGCTGGCGATGGTCGCCCCGGCCAACACCGCCGGGCCCTCCCGCCCGGCGCTGGCCCCAAAACCGAGCGACAGGGCCGAAGCCGCCACCGAGGCGGAGGCGCGGCGGGCGTCGATGCGCCCCTGGCCAAGCGCCCGCGCCTCAATCACATCGGCGACGCCGAGCGGGGTCGGATCGCCGCCGCCATATTTCAACAACAGGCCGACGATCAGGCCGCCGACAATCGGCGCCCCCAGCACCAACAGCCAGGGCGCTGAAGCGACGGCGTCAGCCATCATGGCCTCGTCGGCGCCAAACAGGACTCCGTGAATCAAATCGAGGACCCAAACGAACAACACGGCGGCGTATCCGCCAAGCACGCCAACCCCAAGGGCGATTAACCACAGTCGCGGCTGCTCCAACTCCCGCAACCGCCAAAGCGCCAACGAGAGCTGAAGCCCCCACCATGCCAAAACAGCGCGAGTGGTGCGCCCTTCGCCAGGCGGGCTGAGGATGCCGACGCCGCGCGGTGAAAATCCGCCGCGCGCCCGCAGCTCCCGTCGCAGCCGGGCGCGGCCTTGGATCATTAACCAGCGCGCCCCGCCCCAAACGCCGTGTCGTGATCGGAGGCGCCGGAAGGTGCTGGAGTGGCGGGGTTTTGTGGCGGGGGGGTGGTGCGGAGTCGCGCCGTAGCCCGCGTCAGGAGCCGTTCCGGGGGTGCGGAGTCCGCCATTTGGCGGCCCATCGCGCGCGCCCTCACAGACGTCGTCGGCCCCGGGCCGGTTGATCTCCTGTTCTTCCACATCGCTCGCGGCCATCGCGATTGTTCGCCCTCTGTCAAACCATTGCTGAACTGCACGGCGAGTGACGCAGCCGCAGCCGGGGCACGCCGGCTCCAATGTTAAGACAAACGGAGGCCGCGCTTGGCCATGACAGTCGAAACCGCCCGTCATGCAGCTTACGCAAAATCAAACGCGTGTCGGCGTTTTTCCAGCGCAGATTGAAAGGAAAAAGTGTTTTAGGAATTATCCCACAACACTTTTGAGGTAAGGGGTTGGGGAAATATCTATATTAAATTAGTCGGGATTTTGAGCGTGAATACTTTCGCCATTTTGGCGCCCGCGAGGGGTAAGCATCAGTTGGGCGCGCGTCATCCAGAGCGGCTTGAGGTGGCGGCCTCTGGAGGAGACTGTATTTATCTTTTGAAGCAATAGGGTAGACGGTTATTCAGTGACTTCGGGCTAAGCCCGTCGAATGCCCAGCGGCGCGCCGACCTGGGGCGGACGCGGCAAATCGAGATGGGCCTGCATCAGCTCAGCCAACCGGCGCTGCTGGGGCTCAGGAAACGGCGCCGATCGCCGCAGGGTATGATCGACGTTAATCGACAAATTCTCCAGAAACGCAGATGTCGCGCCATCACGCTCACGGCGCATCTCAGCGAGATAATGCACGCGCTTTTGGTCGCAATCGAGCAGCTGGAACAGCACTCGAAAGCTCTCACCCTGGCGTAACTCATTGAGATAATGGACTTGGCTCTGAAGCGCGAACGGCCCCATGCCCTGTCGCTTGGCGTAACCGGCGCCCCAATCCAGCCAATGGTCGAACACCACATCAACGCCGCGATCCACCGCGAGGGCGTAATAGCCGACATTCATGTGGCCGTTATAGTCGATCCATTCAGGGGAGACTTCTTGCACGCCGCAATCGAGCGGCGCGGCAGGAAATGGGTCGTCAAAATGAGCGGGCGGCGTCAGGCCGCCCTCAGAAGCGTTGGTCACTGGCGTTCCCGCTAATCGTCAATGTCAGGCATCGGCGCCTCTGGCACCGCAACCGGCCCCGGAATCGCGGCGGGCGCTTGCCCTGAGGCGGCGCCCCCCTCTGCCGCAGTGGTTTCAGGCGTCACGTCCGTCGGCTCCTGCGACAGCCCGCCGGCCTCTTGCGTCTCCAGATCTGACATCGCCTCAACGGGCAACGCCACTTGCGGCGGGGCGATCCCGGCTGGGTCAGCGATCTCCGGAGCAGGCGCAGGCGAAGAAGTGATGATCGGCTGTGACGGGCTTAACGAAGCTTCCGCCGGCGGGGTGTTTGGCACGGAAGGGCCTGACGGCTCCAGAGTGATGCGCTCAATCCCGGTATTGGGCGCTGGCAGCCCCCAGATTTCGCGCTGAACCTCCGCTAGTTCATCGCTGAGGTTGAACGCCTCCAACACCGGCTTCACCCCATAATCCACCGCCAGGAAGCCTGCTAAGCCCACCCCCGCCCAAGTGGCGATCTTGCGGGTCTCCCGGCCATAGTTGACCGCCACAGCCACTCGAATGCGGTCATTCTGCGCCGGCGCTGGGGTAAAGAAGCCGTCCGGGCCGCGCAGATAGCACACCGCGTCGATCGAGAGCGGATGAACGCCGCTGAGGCGCGGGGTCACCCGCCATGTCCAGATCGCACGGTCCGGCACGCGGTCGGCGTCGACCTCATCCGCGGCCTCCTGCAAACGGCGCCCGAAAAACCCCCAAGCGCGGGCGAGATCATGCTCAATCGCCTGCATCGGCTCGGAGAAGGACTTGACGTCGAAGGCGTCTTCCGGATCGCGCAGCGCCACGGACATCATCGCGGACACCCGCACATCGTGAATCACCGGCTGGCGGCGCAGCCCCTGAGCAGCGGCGCCTGAGGTGTCGCGCGAAATCGCGATGGTGACTTCAACCGGACGCCCAACCTTCATCCGGCCCGGGATGTCGTGATACAGCGCCCCCAGACCGATGCGGGGTGGCGTTTCTGCGTCCGGCGCATGACGCTCCTTCTTGAACATCGTGCTCCCACCACGCGCCGACGGCTTCGCCGCAACCGGCACGCGTGGGGGCGGCGCAAGATCGGAGTCCGTGTTCTCATATCCGTCGTCCGGGACGGCTCGATGACGCGGCATGCCGATTTGGGCCGGAGCGGGAGCCAGGACAGGAGCGGGAGGTGGCGTCACCTCCTCCTCTGCCTCATCGAACTCGCCCCTCGCCGCTTTCAACGCCTCCACCGCGCGATCCATGGCGCCGTCCAACTCACCCCTGTCGGCGACTTCTTCCCCCAACATGTCCGCCTCTGCGGCGCGCCTTTGGGCGCGGTGGCGATCTAACCGCTCCACTCCTTGGAACACATCATCAGGTTCGGGCTCGAGCGCAGGGTTGATCTCGTCCCCGTCATAAGCTCCTTCGTCGGTATAGCTCTCTGCTTTGTCGTGGCGCTCATGACCGACCGCCGCCTGCAACGCGTCCAAGTTGGCCTCCAACTCTTCGTCGGACAACTCTGCGACATCATCGCCCATCTCCTGGCGCGCGGCTTTCTCAATTTCGGCGTCAACATGCCAATCGCCGCCGACCGGGCGCCGGGTGCGCTCACCGCCGAGCACCAACCCTTTGTCGATGTCGTCCAACAGCGCATCGGCGGCATTGCGGATCGCGTCGATCGAGTCGTCGGAGGGGTCAAACTCGTTCCATCGGCGCGACTCGCCGTCGCGCAGCGGCCGGAGCGCGACCGGAGACAGCAGAGCCCGGCCGCGCGCGAACAGCAGCGGCGCCTCGCCGCGCACCACATCGGCGCCGCCAGCGCTGCGCACCCACGCTGACAAGGGCAGCATGTCCGGGCTGGCGCCCTCGATGCGGTCCCCTTGCTCAAATCGCTGTAGAGAGGCCCCAAGACGGGGAGAGAGCGGATATGAGTCGCTGGGCGCCCGGGCAATGACGGCGTAGCGTCCGCTTTCAACCCGGAAGGCGCGCTCAATTGACATCTCAAAGCAGCGGCGGCTGTCGATCCCCGCAACGGAGTCGACGAAACACGGCCCATCCAACACGACCATATGCTCGGCGGCGGAGCTGCGCTCCATCAGGTTGCGCAATTTCTCCAAAGGCGCCGACGGCCCGACCTTGAACAAAGCCGCAATCTCGACCCGGTCGCTCTGCACCCGCATCGTGACCCGCAGGCGGGCGTTGATCACCACAATCGCACGCTCGCCAGGCGACCGGGCGTCCGCGAAGACGCGAACGGCGTGAATGGCGGCGGCGGCGGAAATCGGGGAGACGTCGGTTACGGCCACTTCCGGCGCGGAGCCGGCGAGCGCCCCCCGGAGCCGCCGCAAAGAAATGGTCTCATCCGGGTTGGCCGCCAAAAACAGGACCGCAATCGGACGCTCATGGTCCAGCTCTTTCAGCTCTGGAACATCCTCTTTGCGCACCGGCAACCCCGCTTCCGACGCCATGCGTTCCGTGCCGAGCACCGCCGGAGCCGTTTTGGCCATCTGAGAGACGCTCATTTCTCGCTCCGTCCAGTGAAATCCGCAAAAATCCGAGAAAACAACACCCGCGTCGCCCGCGTGAACTCTGGCCAATCACCCGCAGCTTGACGTGACGCGTCAAGCACGCCCATTCCCATCCATTCCGGCCCGTCGCAGAGTGCGACAAAGGCTTGGAATGGCCCATCTTTTGGCGGCTCAGTCGGCACGGAGGCCGTTTGGCCGCAGAGCCGGGAGACGTTTGGCGGGCGGCTGGGGTTAAACACCATCACCACCTTGTCGTGATCAGGGTCTAGCTCGCCGGGAGTTGTCGGTCGAAACCGAATCTCTGGCGGGAAGCTGTTCGGCAAGCGAACTTTAGCGGCGACCTCCTCAGCAGCGACGCCTGACCAAGGCGCGCCATGCACCTCCAACGGCACACCGAGCCCATCTTTGGCCATGGACAGAATGCGCGCGCGGTCCAGGGTTGTGGTGCTGTCCACGCGCGAAATCACGGTTCCATCGTCACAACCCGCCATCACGCATAGCAGCACGAACGCAAGGGCCCCTTTGAAGGAGGTGCCTGTCAGCGCTGAAATTTTGGGCCGCGCGCTGCGCAAGGCCAGCGGCGAGGGTCGATTTGGAAAAGGGATTGACCGATGTGGGGGCGGCGCCCCGGCCACGCTGATCCTCTTGGGGAACGACCTTTTCGCCGCGTCGGAATCGACGCGTCCCACAACCGCATCCATGTTGTCCCCTTTACACGTCACGCGCGCCGTCATGAACAAAGCGGCGCTTAAAACAACGCTGAGTTCATTACCATAGCGCTCAACAGCTCCGTCATATCAGATACCTCGCGCAAGGTCGCCATATTCGCCAAGCAGCCGGGAATACGTCCACATTCGGACGCAATTCGACAGTTGAGTGTGTGATCTGGAGCCGCCCGAAACGGCGAAAACAGGGCGGCGGTCTAAAAAAAACCGCGCCTGCGGCACGCGTGCGGCGCCGAGGGCAAAACCCGGTTTTTCAAGTCACGCGGGCGATCGCTAAGGCCTCATCGACGCCATCGATCGCAAGGCTGTCGTCTCGGCGGACGCAATTGGCCAGGATGGCGGCGACATCCGCTTGGTTCGCGATATCGGCGGGCAGTGCGACCTCGCCGGGCGCGGCGGCGACGGCCAACCGCTCGGCCATCGCCGCGGTCAGACCGGAATAATCAAACCCGCCCGGGCGCTTGAGCGCCAAAGCCCTTCCGGATGCTATGCCGACGCTGATTGGCGGCGTCTCCGTATCCGTTAAGATTTCCGCAAGCGCCATCCGCGCCGCCGTCTTCAACTCCAAGGCGAAACCGGCGGCGTCAGCGGCGTCCAGAAACGCCGCCAATCCGCGCGCGCCCGACGCCCGCACCACGCCGCCGTTTCGTGCCCGGGCCAAGTCGGCGGCGCGCGCCGCCAAGGCGTCGATTGCGGCGGCGGCGGCGATGTCGCCCAGCCGTGCGAACAGCGCCTCGGGCGCGGGAACGGCGAAAGCCGCGAACACCAGACGGCCTGAGCGCGTCGGCGCTTGAGGCGCGTCGAGCGGAAACAGGTCGCGATACGCCTGCAATGGGGTCAGCTCAGCTGCGGTCAAGGCGTCGGCGCGCCAAGCGCGGCGCTCTAAACTGATCAGTCGCGGCTGTGAGCAGTGGTTCTCGAACACCACCGCGCCATCGCCAGGGTCTCCGCCCAACGTGACCCCGTCTGGCGCTGCAGCGACAGCCGGGAACTGGCCGCCCTGATAGTCGATGACGCGGTCGGCGGAGATTCGAGCGGCGCCATCGCCCTCCAGCCACTCCACGCGGGCGTCAGCGGGCTCGACCCAGACCCGATAGCCGCCGGGGCGCGGGGTGAAGGGGAAAGCGCGCCGCTCACCGGCCTCCAGGCGTTGGCGAATCGACACATGCGGCGCCGTCATCGGACCGGAGCCGCAAAAGACGCCCTCCCCCAAGCTGCGCGCCTCGGGACGCGGCGTGAACAGCGCCTCAACATTCACGGCGAGATCAATGGCGAAGGTGAGTCCGTCGAACCGGCATTGCGCCGTCGCAGGCAACTCCGCCAACCGAGACGCCTCCAGCGCCGGGCGGCGGCAACGCGGACACAGCGCAATCAGCCGCAACTCCAACAACCCGGCTTCGACAGCCGCCAAACACGCCTCCGCCGCCGCGCGTTCGGAGACCTCCATCGACCGCGCCAAACGCCGCGCCCGCATCTCCATCAGGTCCGAGATCGGCGCTTCGGCCACCATGTTGGCGAGGGATGCGGCGGCGCCGTTGGCGTAAGGACTTTGCGCCATTTGCGCCGCCCGGCCGTCAATCTCCGCCCGCGCCTCGCGCAGCCGCCCTGGCTCCCTCGTCGAGAACGGGGTTGGGCGGCGTCCGGAGAGAAACGCGTCCACCTCCTCGGCGCGCTCGACAAAAGCGTCCCCCGCGCGGCGGAGGTATCCCGAAGACAAGAGCGTTTTGCCGATCACCCCATTGGGCTCTGCATTGAGGGCGTACTGCGCCAACGCGCCGCCGCCGGCGGATTTTCGCAGATACAGAGTCGCCCCGAACCGCGCGAGCGGCCCCTTCAGAAACCGCCGGTCGAACCGCCACCATTGCCCGGCGACCCATTCGAACGGCGTCTCCTCCCACTCAAGCCTACGCGCGCCCTGGCCGCTGTGGGCGACCAGCTTACGGCTCTCGCCCTCACGTTCGACGACGACGCTGTAACGCGGCATCTCCAACGCTTCATGGATGCGGTTGGTGTCGGCGAGAAGCGGCCACAGCGCCGAAGGCGGCTGGCTGAGCTTGAACTCCCAAGTTTCGACAAGCGCGCCTTCAGACATGCGGCGAAACGACAACTCCCTGAGGGCGCGCGCGCCGAGGATCTGCCCCCCAGGGTCGCGGCGACGCTTGTTCGATCAACCGCGAGTGGTAAACCAGATGCATCGGCTCGAAAAGGGGCAATGCGCGCAAAGGACAATGGCATGACGCAAGATATGGATAGCGTGGACGCCAAACCGCAAAATGCGCCCGCTGGCGCACTGCTCTCCGAAACTCAGGCCCCGCCCGTCATGGAGGCGCGGCGCTGGCTGGAGGATGCGGTGTTCCCGGCTGACCGGCCGTTGCTCAATCTCTCCCAGGCCGCCCCCGCTGATCCGCCGCCGGAAAACCTGCGCCAAGTGATGGCCGAAGCGGTGCTGAGCGGCGGTCAGGCGCATTTCTATGGGCCGGTGCTCGGCGACCCGGCGTTGCGGGCGGAAATCGCCGCGCGCTGGTCTCCTGCCTATGGCGGCGTGATCGCGGAGGAGGACGTCGCCATCACCGCCGGGTGCAACCAAGCCTTTTGCGCCGCCATCTCCACGTTCGCGAGCCCTGGCGATGCGGTGCTGATCCCGACGCCTTGGTATTTCAACCATAAGATGTGGCTCGACATGGCCGGGGTCCGCGCCGCTCCGCTGCCCTGCGATCTCTCTCACAATGGCGGCGCGCTGCCGAGCGTGGAGACCGCCCGGGCGCTGGCGACGCCGCAAACCAAGGC
>JAHQVS010000194.1 GCA_019634215.1 Paracoccaceae bacterium
AGCTTGCGTTTGAGGGTGGGTTAGACACTAGCAGCCTCACATGTACGATAATACCAAAATACTGCGCAAAAATACTATCCTTGATGTGCCAGAGCGGCAACGCTGCTTCCTATGGGTGATATCAAAGAATAGCCCTAATAGACGTGCGAAGTGTGAGGTGGTGGAGCTTGTTTGCGACTCCCATAGGTCAGTTATTAATTGATCTTTCCCAGATTAATTTGGGCAAGTTACAAAATAATATATTTGATATTCAGCATGATTTTCAAGATCATCTGGATTTTGGCGGTTTGTTTTGAGTGAAATTTATAAAATTTTACCAAGCTTATCCTGTTTTTATAGATATTTTCTAATTAATTCAAAAAAATCATATACTCATCCACCATTGCGCATAACTAGTCTGATGCACAATTAGTATTAAACACAAGAGCTAGGAGCAGGCGGTCAATAGGAAATGGCGATACAAGCTGAAGAAGAAGCTGTTTATAGCGCGCCTTCGGGTGAGAGTGTGAATAGAAACGAAACTGATCTGCGCTTTGTTCAGTTCGACAGGGTACAGAAATCCTATGACGGTGAAACGCTCGTAGTTAAGGATTTGAATCTCGATATTGCTCGGGGGGAGTTTCTGACAATGCTTGGCCCATCAGGGTCAGGCAAAACAACATGTTTGATGATGTTAGCTGGGTTCGAGACTGCGACACATGGCGATATTCGGCTAGGCGGTAGGCCCATTAATAACATTCCACCTCATAAACGGGGTATTGGAATGGTTTTTCAAAACTATGCCCTTTTCCCGCATATGACCGTCGCGGAGAATTTGGCCTTCCCACTTCAAGTGCGAAAAATGTCGAAGGTGGACATCAAGGCCAAGGTCGAGCGTGCTCTGGATATGGTTCAAATGGGGGGCGGTAGTTTCGCCGGCCGACGGCCGGGGCAGCTCTCAGGTGGTCAGCAACAGCGTGTCGCCCTTGCGCGGGCCCTAGTGTTTGAGCCTGAACTTGTGCTGATGGATGAGCCGCTAGGAGCCCTCGACAAGCAATTGCGGGAGCATATGCAGTACGAGATTAAGCATATTCATGAAAATCTCGGTGTCACCGTTGTCTATGTCACCCATGACCAAACCGAGGCGTTGACGATGTCGGACCGGGTGGCGGTGTTCAACGACGGTGTGATTCAACAGCTCGCTCCGCCCGCCGACCTTTATGAGCGCCCCATGAATAGCTTCGTCGCTCAATTTATCGGTGAAAACAATCGTTTGGAGGGGGCGGTGCAGGCTGTCTCCGACGGCGTCGCTCAGGTGCGGCTCTCCACAGGAGACCTTGTTTCGGCGGTTGCTGTCAACATTGACAGCGGCGCCTCACGAACACAACTGTCCATTCGGCCGGAACGGGTTGAGATCGAACCGGACAGCGGAGAGCATCAAAATGTTCTTCCCGCAGTGGTTGAAGAGGTCATCTATCTTGGTGACCATTTACGAACGCGTTTGCGTGTGGCCGGTGATGATCAGTTTATTGTTAAAACACGCAATCGGCTCGGAAGCCGCCGATTAGCCGAGGGAGAGGCTGTTCGGATTGGCTGGGCGACGGAAGACTGTCGGGGGTTGGATGCGCCCATAACCTGATAGAATGTGTTTTATTTGAGTTCCGTGGTTGTCTGATGGCAGCCTCGTTCCTTCCGCCGGCAGAGTGTCGGCCATGCTAAGGAGTTCTCTATGTTGAAGAAACTAAGTGCAATAGCATTACTGGGAGTGGCTTGCATAGCTACACCAGCACTTGCCGAGACGGAGATGGTGATTGTGTCCTGGGGCGGCGCATATTCAGCGTCTCAGCAAAACGCCTATCATGACCCCTACATGGCGGCGAACCCAGACGTAAAAATCGTAAATGACGAGTCCTCCGCAGAAGCAGTGGCGAAGCTGCGGGCCATGAATGAAGCTGGCAATGTCACTTGGGACTTAGTCGATGTGGTTGCGTCCGACGCCATTCGTCTCTGTGACGAAGGTCTGGCCCTGGAGATAGACTTCGACAAGGATCTTGCGGCGGCGCCTGACGGCACCCCGGCCACCGAAGATTTTGGTGAGTTGATCGTGTCGGATTGCTTCATCCCGCAAATCGTCTATTCAACAACCTTTGGCTATCGCACTGACATGGTGTCCGAAGCTCCGACCTCGGTGTGTGACGTCTTTGATCTGGAGAAGTTTCCGGGCAAGCGCAGTCTGGAAAAGCGTGTCATCAACAACGTTGAATGGGCTCTGATCTGCGATGGTGTCGACCCGGCTGAGGTCTACAATGTTCTGGATACTGAAGAAGGCGTGGCTCGTGCATTCGCCAAGCTGGACACTATTAAAGATGAGGTCGTTTGGTGGTCTGCCGGCGCCGAAACACCTCAGCGCCTCGCTGACGGCGAGGTTGTTATGGGATCGACCTATAATGGCCGCCTGTTTGCGCTGATAGAAGAGCAAAAGCAGCCAGTCGGAATGCTGTGGGATTGGCAGATCTTTGACCTGGACGGATGGGTTATTCCGGCTGGTCTGCCGGAAGAGCGTGTCGCTAAAATCAAGGATTATCTGAACTTTGCGACAGACACTCAGCGGTTGGCGGATCAAGCCAAGTACATCTCTTATGGACCCGCGCGTAAGTCTTCTGCTCCGCTGGTTGGCAAGCACTCCACTCTCGGCATTGAGATGGCGCCGCATATGCCCACGGACCCAAATAACGCCAAAACCACGCTGCTCTACAACTATGAGTGGTGGGCGGACAATCGTGACGACCTGGATGCAAAATTCCAGGCTTGGCTGGCGAACTAACTGCTAGCGATAGCTACAAACAGCGGGGGCCGTCGCCCTCGCTGTTTCCTTAATCGGTTCAGTTTTCAAGGGGTAGTTGGGGGCCTGGATGGCGGTGATAGAAGCGCAGCATTCTGCGACATTGACGTCAGAAGGGATACCCTTGAAGCGGAAGCTGGCGAAGGCGTTGTTTCGACAAAAGATGCGCGCGCTGATGTTAATCGCGCCGCTTCTGATCTTCGTTTTGGTTACATTCATAGCGCCTATTGGCAGCATGTTGTCGCGGTCCGTCGACAATAGTATTGTCGTGGAGATTTTGCCGCGCACTGTCGAAGCACTTCAAGACTGGGACTCTGCCGCCGAGGAGCTCCCCGGCGAGGCCGTCTTCGCCGCCATTGCCGTCGACTTAAAAGAGGCGGCGGAGGCCAAGCTTCACACCAGGGTCGGCTCTCGGCTTAATTACGAGCAGCCAGGCATCGCCAGCTTGTTTCGAAAATCAGCCAGGAAAGTCCGAAAACTTGAAAGTGGCCCTTATAAGGAAGCGCTGATCGAGATTAATGAGGATTGGGCGGACCCTGAGGTTTGGGCAACTCTCAAGACCTTTAGCGGAAGTTATACTGACGGTTATTTTCTCGCCTCGGCCGATCTCAAGCGGGATGCTGAAGGTGATATCGCTCAAAAGCCTTCGGATGAGCGCATTTATATTACGCTGTTCTGGCGTACGATGGTGATGAGTCTCACGATTACCCTGATGACGTTGTTGCTGGGCTATCCTATCGCTTATTTGCTGGCTACGCTGCCAATGCGTACGTCAAATTTGCTGTTGATCTTGGTATTGCTGCCGTTTTGGACATCACTTCTTGTGCGCACCAGCGCTTGGATCGTCTTGTTGCAACAGCAGGGGGTGGTGAATGATTTTCTGGTGTTCTCGGGCTTAAATAGCGCCCTGTACAATATGATTTCGATATTTACAGTACCAAATGTATCGTCGTTGTGTTCGACGGATATCAGTCAGATACTGAATGCGGGTCCCCGCTTTCTCGATGTGATGGCTGCTCGCGGACCAGATGCGGCGCTCTCTACCTGTGCTCGGGATATTCTTGGCGTATATCAGTCCGGGGGGGCTGAGGCGGCGATGGCGAGGACTGGAGAACTGCAAGCCGCTGGCGAAACATGGGGATATGGCGATGAACGTTTCGCCATGATTTTTAACCAAACTGGCACCATCGTCGCCATGACGCACATCTTGCTGCCTTTTATGATAATGCCACTTTACTCAGTGATGCAGACTGTGCCGCAATCCTTTGTCCGTGCGGCTAAGAGTCTTGGTGCCAGTAATTGGACAGCCTTTTGGCGGGTGTACTTCCCAAATACCGTTCCAGGCATCGGCGCAGGCGCGATACTCGTATTTATTTTATCGATCGGGTACTACATCACACCAGCTCTGGTCGGAGGCACGTCAGGCGTGTTCATCTCGAACCGGATCGCCTTTCATATATCTTCGAGTTTGAATTGGGGTCTGGCTGCTGCTTTAGGAGTTCTGCTCCTTGTGGTCGTCCTGCTCTTATATTGGGCTTACGACAAAATCGTTGGCATCGATAACGTGAAGTTGGGGTGATCTGGATGGCTGCGCTTCCTCCGTATGCGACGACAGGCGAACGAATTTGGCGATTCACGTTCAACGTTATTTGTGTCGCAATCTTCTTTTTTCTGGTCTTCCCAATCCTGGTCGTCATTCCTCTCAGCTTTAACGCAGTGCCCTTCTTCACATTTACGAAGGAGATGCTGGCTTTTGATCCTGCCGGTTATTCACTTCAGTGGTATGAGGATTTTCTGACGAATTCTGATTGGACACGTGCGGTACGGAATTCACTCTTCATCGCACCGATGGCGACCATATTGTCAACTGCCCTCGGTACACTTGCTGCGATTGGCCTCAGTCAAAGCCATGTTCCCTTTAAGGGGATGATAATGGCGATTTTGATTTCGCCGATGATCGTGCCGTTGATTATCTCAGCTGCGGGGATGTACTTCTTTTATTCCGACATGGGCATTCAGGGTACCTATCTCGGGGTCATTCTTGCGCACGCCGTGTTGGGCACGCCCTTTGTCATTATCACCGTGACAGCGACACTGGTTGGCTTTGACAAAAGTTTGACTCGTGCCGCCGCTAATCTTGGCGCTGGGCCTGTGGAGACGTTTCGGCGTGTACAAATGCCCTTGATCTTGCCAGGGGTGATCTCCGGCGCGCTGTTCGCGTTCATCACCTCTTTTGACGAGGTGGTGGTGGTTCTGTTTGTTGGTGCTCAGCAGCAAAAGACATTGCCTTGGCAGATGTTCACAGGCCTTCGCGAGCAGATCAGTCCCACCATTCTTGCGGCGGCGACTATACTGGTGCTGTTTTCTATTCTTTTGCTGACAACGGTCGAACTATTGCGCCGCCGTTCCGAACGTATCCGAGGTTTGTCGCCTGGTTGATGACTCCTCCATGCCGCCGCGTATTCTGACTGGGCCCTTCGGCTACTCAGATTACGCGGCGAGTCATTGGGGCATAGATAATCTTAGCTGAACTTCTTAAGGTGCGGATGCTGTACTGGCGTCATCAAACAACTGTGACTCTTAGTTTGCCAACATGCGCAATCGAAGCTTCCATGACGTCTCCTTTTTCGACAGCCGCGACCCCTGAGGGGGTGCCTGACATGATTACGTCTCCGGCCCCAAGTTCAAAATAGTCAGAAAGATATGAAATCATCTCAGGGACCTTCCAGATCATCTGGTTCAGGTCGCCTGTCTGTTTGGCTGCGCCGTTAACTGTCAGTTCGACTAGGCCATCACTGGGGTGGCCAATGTTCGCTGCTGGTGAGATGGGACCACATGGGGCGGAGCGCTCAAAGGCTTTGCCGATCTCCCAAGGGCGCCGCAGCTCCTTAGCTTCGCCTTGAAGGTCCCGACGTGTCATGTCCAAGCAAACTGCGTAACCAAAAACATGATCTAGAGCTTGGTCGATAGGGATATTTACGCCGCCCGACTTAAGCGCCACCAGCATCTCCAGCTCATGGTGTACATCGCTTGATTTCACCGGATAGGGAAACTCGCCTGACGCGTCGATATTGTCTGGGTTTTTTTGGAAGAAGAATGGCGGCTCTCGATCTGGATCGCCGCCCATCTCGATGGTGTGCGCAGCGTAGTTTCTTCCGATGCAGTACACGCGCCGGATGGGAAACACCGCGTCGGTACCGGTGACCGGTAATGTAGGAGTAGTTGGGGTTTCAATCACATAGCTTGTCATCAGACCCTCTGAATCATGAGTTCTGAATGAGGCATAGTCTGAACCAATCTCTAGATCAATTCTGATCATTGATGCTTTAAGCTAAGGAATCGTTGTGAAGATTGATTGATCAGGTTATTGATTGATTCATTGAATGTATTGGGTGACCAATTGGGAGCGCTCCTCTGCTAAATAAGTCCTATGCACGAGAGCAGGACGATGCGGTGGAGGCACTCCGCGTCTTCATTGCAAAAGGTCAGTTCGTGCCTGGCGACCGCATTCCGCCGGAACGGGATCTCATCCTTCAATTGGATATGAGCCGCTCGACACTTCGCAAAGCGCTGGATGCACTGGAGCGAGAGGGAACAATCTGGCGGCATGTTGGTAAGGGTACCTTCATCGCCAGCGAACGGACGGAGGCGCCGTTCGATAATGTTGCGGCGTTAGCACAGCAATTAACGCCAGTGCGGATGATGCGGGCGCGTTTGTGTGTCGAGGCGGCGATCGCGCGCGAGGCGGCGGTAAACGCCTCACGCGAAGCAATTGAGTTAATCCGAGCAGCCAAAGTTGGCGCGGAGCGAGCTGTGACATGGGCTGAGTACGAAGCTTGCGACGACCGGTTCCACAAGGCGATTGCCGAGGCGACTGACAATCTATTGCTCGCGGCTTTGTTCGAGCAACTCAACGAGGTGCGCCGTGCGGTTGGTTGGGTGAAGCTGGTGCGCCAGACTGAGTGCCCGCAACCAAGCCATAGCAGCTTCATGGAGCACGCCCGGATCTTAGAGGCGATAGAAGGGCACGATCCCAACGCCGCCTATGAGGCGATGCGTCGGCATATCGGATCAGTATCGGCGCGATTGTTTAGTGAGTTCTGAACCAGTCACAGGGCTGGAGAGAGGCAATTTCGTGTATTCGGCCGCGCGCCGCAAAAAATGAAAGCAAAGCTTTCGCACTTTGGGAGGAAACAACAATGTTTATGATTCTGCGCAGCTGCGCACTAGCTAGCTTCGCTCTTGTCTTGGCCCTTGCGCCAGCGAAAGCTGACAAGATCCGTATCGCCCTGGCTGAGACGCCATCTGATGAACTGGCTGCTTTCTTTGTTGCTCTTGATCGCGCCAAGGCGAATGGACTGGACTATGAATGGACCGCCTTTTCGGATGAGGAGTTGGCGATTCAGGCTGTCTTAAGCGGCCAGATGGATATCGGCTTTGGGACGCCTTACGCGGCGATGCAAAAGTCCAAAGCTCCGATCCGGATCATCTTCCAGCTCTCCAAGTTAAAATTCTTTCCGGTGACTTCAAAGAAGTATGGCGAGTTGAAAGACCTAGACGGAGAACCGATCCTGCTGCACTCACGTGGAGGCGGCACCGACTCAATCGCTAATGTGATCGAGGATAAAGTCGGTATCACTTTCGGTCAGCGCTCATATGTTCCAGGCTCGGCCAATCGCGTTGTAGCGCTGGTGTCGGGGCAAGCTGATGCGACCATCATTGACTTGTCGAACAAGAACAAAGTCCTGCGGCAACATGCCGATAAGTTTAACGTGCTGCCAATGTTTGAGGTCGAGGCCAGCGATGAGGCGTTGTTTGCGAATCTTGATTGGATCAAGGCCAATGAGAAAGACGTGCAGATCTTCGTTGACGCCTTGGCAGGCGTCTGGCGCGACATGAATGAAGATCCGACAATGGTAAGTCAGGAGACTGACCCTAACGGGCCGATCGGCCAGCTGCCCAAGGAAATCCTGGATGAACTTGATGGGTTCTACAAGGATGCGATTGATGGCGGTCTGTATGATGCAGCGGGCGGTGGTCGCAAGGCGGCTGCTGCTGATATGGAATGGTATTCGGCTGCGGGTCAGCTCGACGGCGATCCCGCATCCTTGAATATTGAGGATTTCTGGTATCTCGCTCCTTTGGATGCGGCCTCGAAGTAACGCCTGAAGGGATGGTCGCATGCTCCGGCAGATGGCCATCTCTTCTCGTGGATTAGGGGCGTTGTGCTATGATCAGTCGTTCGCTTGTGCTGAAGCTACTCTCAGCGGTGCTGGTGTTTGGGGCATGGGAGATTGCTGGACGGGTTCCGGTCAGCTACGCGTTTCCGACCTTTCTTGAGTCGATGACGGCGCTGGTAGCGATGACGCTCGATGGCACGTTATTCGCGGCATACGCAGAAACCTTGCAACCCCTTGTGATTGGAGTGCTAATTTCCGCCTTCCTCGGTATTGGTATCGGGGTATGGATAGGGCTTAGCACTAAGTTCGAATGGCTGTTTTCGCCAATATTCATTGTCATGCAAGCCGCGCCGCTGGCCGCGCTGATTCCCTTGCTGGTGATGGCATATGGCATCGGTCTTACCTCGAAAGTTTTTGTGGTGTGCATTATGGCGATGCCGGTGATTGTACTGAACACCGCTGGCGCGGTGCGCAACACCCCGGCCTCTATCAAAGAAATGGCCAGATCATTCCTCGCAAAAGATAGCGATGTCATTCTCAAGATTATTATTCCTGCAGCCTCCCCGGTAATTTTTTCTGGACTACGCCTCGGAGTTTCAGCGGGCTTTATCGGGGCGATCTTATCAGAGTTGAAGATCACTCCGACTGGGGTCGGCGACATCATCACCTATAGCCGCTCGATCGCTGACTATCCAAGCATGTACGCGGCGATTTTCTCGATCATCCTGCTGGCCGTTTTGTTCCTGAATGTGCTTGAGAAGCTTGAGCACATCTTTTTCGGGGGAAATCACCGTGGCTATGTCTCAGACTAATCTGGCGTCCGTGCAGTCCGCGCCTTCTGTAGCCGCAGCAGAGCCAGATGTGGCGGTGTCGGCACGGCAAATCTCTAAGACTTATGGCGAAGTTGAAGCTCTACGCAGCCTGTCGTTGGAGTTTCCGCGCGGCCAGCTGACCTCACTGTTGGGACCATCCGGTTGTGGCAAGACCACCCTTCTGAAGATTGTCGCCGGCTTGCTGGAGCCGGACAGCGGCGAGATTCTTGTGAATGGGAAGGCTGTAACCGGTCCTGGACCCGATCGAGCGTTTGTATTCCAAGATTTTGCATTGCTGCCTTGGGCGAGTGTGATCCGCAACGTCGCGTTCGGGCTGGAGCTGCGTGGTGTCGCTAAATCCGAGCGAGAGGATGTAGCGCGGAAATATATTGGAAATGTTGGGCTTGCTGGTTTTGAGAACGCCTATCCTCATGAATTGTCAGGGGGGATGCGACAGCGAGTCGGCTTGGCGCGGGCGCTGTCGGTTGACGCGGATGTGCTGCTGATGGACGAGCCATTCTCCGCTGTGGATGAGCAGACCCGCCGAAAGTTTCAGGAGGATCTTCTGTCTCTTGTGCAAAATGAAAATAAGACTTTCATCTTTGTTACCCATTCAATTGAGGAGGCGGTATATGTCTCTGACCAGATCGCCATTCTACTACCGCGCCCCAGTCGGGTCTTAGAGGTGATCCGCCCAAGTGGGTTTCGCGACAGTGGCGCGGTGAACATTCGACGTGACCCGGAGTACCTCGATATCGTTGATAAGATCTGGGCGTCGCTTCGGAGTTACGTGGAGTAGATGCACAATGCGCATGTTCGGGTATCGGCTTCCAGGCATGTCTTCCCTGATAGTATGGGGGCTATTGTGGGAGCTTGTTGGGCGCCTGGGTGTTACTTTCTTCCTTCCGCCATTGTCGGAGGTTTTTGTAACTCTGTTTGAGGTAATCGGTACGCCCGCTTTTTTGAAGGCGCTAGGGGAGACCGCCTACGCTTTTATTCTCGGAGTGTTTTTTGCAATCGTGATTGGGGTGCCGACAGGTATCCTGATGGGAAAGAACCGACTGGTAGATGAATTGCTTTTGCCCTGGGTCAATATCTTCCTAAGTGCGCCTCTTACCGCGCTCGTGCCCGTGCTGATGGTGCTTTTTGGCTTTGGAATGCAGTCAATCATCATCACCACGACCCTGTTTGCAATCTGGATCATCATTCTCAACGCTCGGGCGGGAGTCATGCAGATCAATCGATCACTGGTCGAGATGGCCCGCTGCTTTGGGGCCTCGCCGTTTGAAGCCTTCACCAAAATTTACTTCTGGGCGGCGTTGCCTGAAATTTTGGGGGGGGTACGCATTGGCGTTATTCGCGCGGTCAAGGGTGTGATTATCGGTCAGTTGCTAATTTCTATCGTTGGCTTCGGCGCCTTGTTTGAGCTGTACTCCGCCAATTTCTTGATGGCCCATTTCTGGGCGGTGCTAATTGTGCTGTTTGCGCTAGCGTTCACTATTTCTGAGTTGCTGGCGTATTTGGAGCGGCGAGTCTCCTATTATGCCGCTAAGCGATAAAAGGGCGGCGTGATTTTAAGCCGCCCGTGCTTCAGGACTTCAACATCCGCTCAACATATTCCTTGTACTCCTTGAGATAGATCTCAAGCGGCGCATGCAGCAGACCTGGATTTTGCGACCCATAGGCGGAGCCCTCTTGCACTCGTCCGACCATTTCCTTGTCTTCCTCAGTCGCGGTGATAATGATTTTGCGAATGGCTTCAACAAAAGTGCTGGGGTCCGCCATGCCCTTCATAGCGTGAGGTGAGTAGCATAGGCCCCAGCGAGCGTTGGTGATGTCGACGTCGCGCGGCTCTAATGTAATCCACCAAGCAAAATTCGGATCAAGTGCGACCAGCCCGTTTGGGTAGAGGGCTATGACGTAGAAGCGTCGGGTCTCTTCTTCCGTAAGCTTGGGGTTGTAGTTCTCAGGGTAGTCTTCAGGGCGATAGCTGTTGGAGTGGATGGAGAAGTTTCTCTCCCCTAAGGGGCCGAACTCCGCAAGATTGGTTGGGTTGGTTGGGCCGATTGATTGCTTGTGGGTGTAGGTGGTGTGGTAACTTTCAATGAAGTTCTCGAAAATTAGCTTCCAGTTCCCGGTCCAAACTTCCTCGTGGACTGTCACCCTGTCTTCATATTGATCTAGGTCGAAAGGTTCCACATGCGGCGTTAACCGCGCCAGTCTTTCTGAGATAGGCTCCAGATCCTGTCGCAAGGAGACGAAGATGAACCCCATCCACACGTCGCAGGCAAGAGGCTCCAGTGTTCGGCCTTTTACCTCATCTCGGTTGAAGCCATGGCGATCAGTGACGCCAATCAGCTCGCCCGCCATGTCGTAAGTCCAGGCGTGATAGGGGCATACAATGCGCTTGGCGCACCCCGCGCCATCCAGAAGTCTGGCGTAGCGATGTAGGCAGAAATTCGCCATCGCCCGCACACTGCCGTCCGGCTGTCGCATGATGATGATCGGCCGTTTACCAACCGTGGCCGTGAAATAATCTCCCGGTTCGGGGATTGCGCCAACTCGACCGACCATGACCCAGTCTTGATCAAAGATGTGACGCTGCTCAGCCGTGAGGATGGCTGGATCAGTGTAGACGGATTGTAGGGCGGCGCGCTGATCGACACCGGTATCTGGGGTGACAGGACCATTTGGGTGCAGATCGAAGGGTCTGGCGTTCATCGGCGGCTCCTCTGTTGGCGACTGCTTAGAGGTCTGGTGTTGGCCGATACACGATCGCTCGGATCGGTGTTGGGCCATTGTCTCCGCAGGCTAGGTTCAGCTCTTCGGGACAATTCGATAGCACCGCGATAAGAGGCATCTCAGCACGTAGATCGATATGATCCCCAGGCTGCGAGCGCGGTGTGACGATATCGGTGTCGCCATTCTCTTCAACCGGCACATTCATGAACCAGTTCACGTTGGCGACGATATGCTCTGGACCGAGACCATGTGTGCTTAGCTCGGTTTCAAAATTGCTCTGGCAGCTTGCGGCGTTGTGTTTTCCATAGCGGATATCATCCAGCTCAAAACTACAGCAGCCATAGATCGTGTCATGCCGGCCGCAGGTGTCGGTAACGACTGTCATCATTGGGCGAGCACGTGAAGATTGGAGAACCGTGCCTTCGCCGATATATATATTATGCTGCAATTTTATGGTGTTGGCGGCGTGATATCGCTCAGATGGATCGTCAGAATTGAAGCATAAGAAGTCAACTGCCTGCCCGCCTTCCATGTCCACTAGCCGTAAATTATCACCTGTTTGCAGGCGGGCGCTCCACGGAGCGCGGGCGGGCACGATGCTGTCCTCGAGGATTATTGCTCCGGCTAGAAGATCAGTCATGGCTGCGCTCTTGCTGCTGTTTGAGGAAGGAACGTAGGTCCACGTCTTGCCGCTCCGTGAGTGATACATAAACGAGCGCACAGTTGACCCGCTCACGGATCAGATCTCCTGGGTACGGTAGATAAGAGAGCTCAGACGACCCAAAAGCTGGAGACGCGGCTCCTACTTGCCATTGATGGGTGATTGAGACATCGACCAGCTTTAAGTCAGCGCCGTTCGCTTCAGATGGGATAGTGAGAGGCACCCCGGCAAGGCGCAGAAATGCGGCTTTGTCCGTGGCCTGAGCAAAGCCCTCAATGAACTGGGCGGTTAAAGCCTGTAGACCATCCGCCTCGTCATTGGAGGACAAATGCGAGTGCAGGTGATATGGAGCGTCCCCTGCATGATTATGGCCAAGCCCACCAGTATCCCTGGGTTGGTGGTCATGCGGGGAATGAAAGTGATCATGAGGCATGGTCTTGCCCTCAATTGCCATTTTTTTCGGCAAGTTTGGCGCGAGTGGTCCAACGGGGGCCGTCAGTCGCCGCGTCATATGCGCCATGTGGGAGCTCAACGGGCTTGTCAATATGTGGGCGGTGCGCGCCCAGTTTGCCGGCGGCGACCATCGAGCCAAGTGCGTCGACGATGACGCGGGTGGCAAGCAATGCGGTGATTTCTGAAGTATCGTAGGGTGGCGCGACTTCCACCACCTCCAAGCCGCAAATTCCTTCAGCGGCAACGCGAGAAACCAAATGCAGCGCCTCGCGGGGTAGGAAGCCGCCGGGCTCCGGCCAGCCGGTGCCGGGCACGAACCCGCAATCCACGCTGTCGATGTCGAAGGAGACGTAGACCATGTCGACGCCGTCCCAAGCCATCTCCAGCGCCATCTCTGCTGTTTTGTCGACGCCCATCCGCTCCATGTCGGACATGGTGATGATGTTGGTCTCGCGCTCGCGCGCCACTTTGACCGCTTCGCGCGGCACCTGCCAACCGCCGATACCGACTTGCACTAAGTTCTTGGCCGGAACGTTCGGGAGGTTGGTGGCATGAAACCAAGGTGTGGTGTGCATGCGCTCGTCCAGGTCTTTTTCCTGAATGTCGGCGTGCCGATCGAAATGGATGACGCCGATCTTCTTCGATGTGCACTCGGCGATGCCGCGCACAGTTGGATAGCCAATCGAGTGGTCGCCGCCAAGAATGATTGGAAAGGAGCCGCTGGAGAACACATGGGCGCAAGCGCGGCTGATTTGGTCGAAGGTCTTCTCGATATTGGCAGGGATGGTGAAGATGTCGCCCGCGTCACAGAGACTCATCTGCTCGCGCAGGTCGATGCCCATCTCATAATTATAGGGCGTATACAGCGCGGAGATTTTGCGGATGCCCTGAGGGCCGAAGCGTGTGCCTGCACGATAGGTGGTGCCGCCGTCGAATGGCGCGCCAAGTACGGTGGCGTCATACAGGCCAACCTGGGTGACATCCTCGACATACGGCGCCTTCAGGAAGGTGTTGATGCCTGCGTAATGCGGCAGCTCGCCTCGGGCGAAGGTGGGGATGCTTCGATCTTCAATGCTGTCGGCGCCAGTGAGGCCCATGCGCAGCGCCCACTGTTTCTCCTTTTCCCATTCCGTGTCCGGAATGTCGGCCTCGGCGCGCATCGCCTGCCAGCCCTTGAGTTTGGTGAGGTCTGGATGGTGGTGGCGGCGCTCGTTTGGGCGTTCCATTCCAGGGAAGGGCCTGAGTTTTGAATAACAGCGATCGGTGAAGAACATTGGGGGTATCCTTATCGAAGTGCCTCGGTGAGCGAGCCCTTGGGTGGATCTACAGGCTTACCGGGCGATCATAATAGGGGAGCGTTTCAATTCGCAGAGCCGCGCCGCGATTGTTCTCGGCTTTCACATGAGCTGCGATTTTCTCAAGTGGTGCAAACCAGACATCGCCGCGTGTAAGCACGCTCTCCAGCCAACGCTCGACCACGCGCCAGCGGGCGAGGCGGCCCGTAAGGAATGGGTGCCAAATCGCCATCCAGAAGCCCCCTGCTTCATACTGTGCGTGAAACTCGGCGAATGAGGCTTTGAGGCCGTCCTCTGGGGCCTGGACCGGCATCATATAGCCGATTTCCTCATAGTGGGCGAAGGGCGGCCAGTCGTCCGTTCCCCAATGTACCGGCAGCTCCACCAGCTCTCCGGCTTTAGTCTGCATCATGTAAGGGATGTCGTCGGCCATTAATGAGCTGTCATAGAGAAAGCCGCGATCGATTAGGCGGTCCACCACCCCTTGGGTGACGTTGTACACCGGTGCGCGGTAGCCCCGTGGGCGTTTGCCGGTGAGACGTTCATGGACATCGGTCGCCTTGTCAAACCAGTAAGCTTGTTCGGAGTCACTGTGGCTGGTTGGATCCTCATGTAGGTAGCTGTGATGGCCGATTTCATGTCCCGCCGTGAGGATGGCTTCGACGGTCTCGGGATACTGCTCCATGCACCAACCAGGCATGAAGAAGCTCTGTTTCAGGCCGAGGCGACGGTAGGTTTCCAGGATGCGGGGGACGGCGACTGTGGGGCCGTAGCGGCCCTGCGTAATTCCTGCCAGGCGGTTATGGCCGTCCTTTGGGCGGGCGATGTGGATCAGGCTGTCGGCGTCGATGTCGAAGCTGATCGCACAGGCGCAGCGGGCGCCGTTGGGCCAGGAGATTGGGTTTTGGATCATTGTCATCTCCCTGTGGCGGATCAATGCATTGCTGCGCCGCCGTCGGCGCTAAAGCATTGTCCGGTGATGAAGCTGGCGTCGGGGGAGGCGAGGAATGCGATCATGGCCGCGATTTCCTCAGGGCGGCCTACTCGGCCCAGCGGATTGGCTGTTTCCTGCGCCTTTTCAACCGGTGTCATACGGTTAAAGCTGAGCAGCGGAGTGTCGACAGGGCCGGGAGCTACTGCGTTCACCAGGATATCCGGGGCCAGCTCTCGCGCCCAGGAGCGGGTGAGGGACAGGATGGCGCCCTTGCTAGCGGCGTAGGCGGAAGCGCCGGCGCGACCGAGATAGGCCAACTCTGAGGCGATGTTGATGATTCGGCTCCCCTGGCCCAGCAACGGCAACATGGCTTGGGCTGTAAGGAATGGACCCTTAACATTCACGGCTAGTTGTTGATCGAAGTCTTGTGGCGGCATGTCGCTCAAGGCGCCTTCGATCAAAGCACCGGCGTTGTTCACGAGCACATCTAGCCGCCCGGATTCGGCGATGCGCATCTTGGCTGTCGCCAAATCCTGTGGCCGCGTGATATCGGCCAGCAGGAAGTTTGGTGTGTCGAGCGGTGAGAGGTCGAGGCGGAACACTCGGAAACCATCGGCTTCTAGCCTGTCTGAGATGGCTGCGCCTATGCCGCTGGCGGCGCCGGTAACTAGGGCGTTGCTCACCATGGAGCTTCCCCTCGGTCGACACCTAGGGTTTGACCAGTGATGTTTGCGGACAGTTCTGAGGCGAGAAATAAATAAGGCCCAGCGGCGTCCGGTGGTTGCATCAACTTATGCGGGAGGGATTGGAGCGCGGCGACGCTGTCAAGTACGGCTTGGCGCGTGCGCCCCTCTCTCGCAGCGATGGCGGCTGCGGAGCGAAGGGAGGCGTCGGTTTCTACCCATCCAGGGCATACAGCGTTCACACGGATGTTTAAGGGGCCTAACTCTCGCGCCCAGGTCTTGGTTAAGCCGATGACGGCATGCTTGGAGGCGACGTACGCGCCGAATAATGGCTCGGCCACCCGGCCCCAGACGGAGGCGGTGTTGATAATCCGGGCGTTTGGGCGAAAGTGGGGGAGGGCCCGTCCGGTGACGATCGCCATGCCGGAGACGTTCACATCTAGGATACGGCGGAACAGTGCAAGACTGTCGGCGTCGACGGCGTCCACAGGTGTGATGCGCTCAAGGCCCGCGTTGTTGACCAGCACATCCAGGGGCCCGATCTCGCTTAAAACCGCTTCTACAGCTTCCGGCTGGGTGACGTCAGCGATATGACCGGTCGCGCCGATGGCGGCGGCGGTTTCTAGAACTTCGTTAGTTTCAGTCAAAACATGCGTATGCGAGCCTGCATTGATAAACGCCACGGCGATAGCACGGCCGATGCCTCTGCTGGCGCCAGTCACCAGAACAGTCGCGTTGCCTAACCCAGGTAGCGCGGCAGGGAGAGGAGAGGCGCTGTTCATTGGCGCCACATTTCCACCTCGGGGTCCAGAGGTGTTCCGGCAAGCGCGTTGGTGTAGTTGCTCATGACCTTGATGGCGAGACCGAGCACCACCTCCAGCGCTTGTTGACGGGTGAAACCAGCGTCAAGGAATGCCTGTAGCGCGGAGGTGTCGACTTGGCCGCGCGTCTTCAGCGTGCTGGTTGTGAACAGGCGCAAGGCTTCTAGCCTTGGGTCGCCGACAGACCCCCCATCTCGCAGTCGGACGACATCTTCGCCGTCCATGTTAGCGAGGCTAGAGAGATAGGCGTGCCAGGGGCGGCAATAGTCGCAGCCGTTTTGTATATTGGCGACTTGATAAACCACCTGCCGCTCGGCGGGGCTAAGGCTGGTCTCTTCGAAAATGGCCCAGGTCTTGACATAGGCTTTGAGTAGCGCAGGCGCCTCCGCCATCACCCGCTCCAGGTTTGGGACTTTGCCGAGCGCTTTCTCCGCCTGGTGCAACAGCGCTTGCGAGGCCTTCGGAGCGGTGTCCGGGTTGTGAAGCGCAAAGCCGTTTCTCATCACTCGCCTCTTTTCATCACTCGCCTCGGGTCGCCAGCGCCCCGCCCTTTTCAACCACGGCGTCGCCCGCGTTTTGAGTCCAACGGGCGAAAATCGCCCTCATGGAATGCGGGTCGTCCCCCGCGCTGTCTAGAGTGTCATCCGTCACTACAGTCAGCGGCGGGCGGCGTTTGGGATCGAGGCGGAGATCATGGGTGATGGTTGAGCCGTAGGCTGCGGGAGCTTGCGGGTCGTCACGCACCTTGTCGATCATGAGGATGCGGGTGCCGAGGGTGAATGCTTCTTGGATATCGTGGGTGACCATGACGATGGTCATCTTGTTGCGCTCCCACAGCTCCAGTATCAGGCTGTGCATAGAACGCTTAGTGGCTTGGTCTAGAGCGCCGAAAGGCTCATCTAGTAGCAGCACTTTCGGCTCCATGATCATGGCTTGAGCGATTGCCAGCCGCTGCTGCATGCCGCCGGAGAGCTGGCAGGGATATTTATCTAGCGCGTCGCCGAGGCCGACCTCCTCTAACAAGGCGGCGGCGCGCTCTCGGAGGTGACGGCGCTTGGCGCCAAGCGGGCGTGTGAACCAGTTTCCGGATTTGAGCTGAGGGCCGATCATCACGTTTTGCAGTGCTGTTAGGTGCGGGAACACAGAATAGCGTTGGAACACGACGCCTCGGTCCGGTTGCGGTTCTTCGTCGACCGGTTCGCCGTCGATCAGGATACGCCCCTTGGTCGGCGTCTCCATCGAGAGAAGAATGCGCAAAAGCGTCGTCTTTCCGGCGCCTGAAGGGCCGAGGATGGTGCAGAACTCATGGTCCGGCAGCACCGTCGACACACGCTCCAGGATCGGTGTCGATCCGTAGGATTTAAATATGTTGTCGATGGTTATTTCTGTCATGACGGCTTCAACTCCAGGTGCCGCCAACGGCAATACCAACGCGACCAGGAAGCCAGGGCGTAATCCATTAGGAAGGCGAGCAGGGTGATCCAGAGCACGTAAGGCAGGATGATATCCATCGACAGATAGCGCCGGACCAGGAAGATGCGATAGCCTAGCCCGCCCTCCGATGCGATCGCTTCCGCCGCGATCAGGAACAGCCAGGCCGAACCGAGGGAGAGGCGGAGGCTGTCGACCAGGCGCGGCATGACCTGCGGCAGTACGATTTGGGTCATGATCTGCATGGTGGAGGCGCCGAGGGTCTGCGCTTTAATGAGCTGCTCGCGTGGGATCTGGGTGACGCTGAGAGCGACGTCTCGGGTGAGGAATGGGGCGAGGCCGAACACAATCAGAACGATCTTCGAAGTCTCGCCCAGACCGAAAATTATGAATAAGATCGGCAGCACCGCCAGTGGTGGGATCAATGAAAAGGCGGCGACGAACGGCTCCCACATGCGGCGTAGGTAGGGCAGGAAGCCGACAGGCAACCCTATGACTAGGCAGAGGATTACCGAGATACCGAGGCCAGTAAGCAAGCGCTCTAGGCTGACATACGTGTCTTGCCAGAACACATACTGGCCGGTGCGGCGGTTCTCGGTGAAGGCCAGGTTGTGCATGGCCTCGCCAAATGCCGTGAAGCTCGGCATCAGTTTGTCGTTCGGATTCTCCGCCAGCCGGGTTTCTGATCCAGCCATATAGAATAGAATAGCTGCGATAAATGGTAAGCACGCCAGGAAGATAGCGACCGGGCGGTTCGGAATATAGTTGAATGCGCGCTTCATCGGGCCTCCGGGCCTGGGCGGCGGGGCGTCTCAGTCATGCGACGACGCCGCCCGGAGAGGGGTGGGCGGCGCCGTCGCTGACGGGATCGGCGGCTTACAGCTCGCCTTTCACCGCCATCTCGGTGAAGCTGGCGTTGATACGCAGTTTCACATTGTTTTCGTCGCCTAGAATGGAGCCGTCGGGGAATTCGATGCCGACGAAATCCTTGCTCGGCGCGTTCTCGCCGAACAGGCCCACGTCGTATGAGAAGGTGCGCACGAAGTCCCAAACCTCCTTGTGCCGATCGGAGGTCATGGTGTCGAAGGCCTCTTTTGGTGTGTAGTACATCTTGGTGGAGGCGAGCTGGGCCTTGTAGTCTTCGACCGAACCGCCGGACATGTCAGCCAGATCGGCGATCATCTTCTCGGCCGCTTCATCACCGCCGCTCATGATCTGCATGGTCTCATACCAGGCGCCGACGAAGGCTTTGACGAAATCCGGGTCACTTTCGACGGTATCGGTGTGGAATAGCATGACATCGACGATCTCCTCCGGTGTGGAGGCGCTGTCGAAGATCCGCTTGTCACCCTCGACTGCGTTCTCCATTTGCAGGAGCACCGGGTTCCAGGTGACGGCGTGCTTAATTTCATCCGAGCCGATATAAGCCGGACCGATGTCGGCGTCCGTGATGTTGACGGTTTTGACGTCCTTGAGGCTCATGCCCTCTGCCTCAAGCGCGCGGGACAACAGGTAGTGCGAGACCGTCAGTTCGAACAGGTGAACGGTTTCACCCTTGAGATCTTTAATGCTTTCAACGGTCTTGGAGACGATGCCGTCATTGCCGTTGGAGAAGTCACCCGCAAGGGCGATGGTGGTGTCGACGCCGCCGGCGGCGGGGATGGTGAGGCCGTCCATGCTGGCGACGGCCATAGCGTCGAGATCACGGGCGACGAATTGGTTGATGCCGCCGACATAGTCTGCGACCTGAATCACCTCGATTTCGACGTCATATTTCTTGGCCCATTTGTCGAGGATGCCGTTATCCGCCATCCAGCCATAAGGCATGAAGCCGACATAGATGTTGTAGCCGACGCGGTATTTCTTGGTTTCGGCCTCAGCTGAGATGAATGGCGCTGTGGCCATCACGGCGGCGGCCAGGGCGGTGGTTATCCAGCGTTTGAGCATTGGGCGGGGTCCTTCAGCTTTGTGAGTTGGGGCTGTCATGAGGCGTGCGCCGCCGTGCTGGCGGGAGCGTCGGCCACTCCTCGGCGAGGGCCGCTTTCAACCAAGCGGTGAGATCCTCGACAAGGGTGGAGACCATCGCCGCGCCATCCTCGGCGCTGGCTTGGCTGGGGGCGCCGACCACGCCGTTCGGAGTGGTGGCGGGCATTGCGTAGGAGAATTTTAGGCCGGGGGTCACATCGGCGACATCCTCGGCGCGTTCCGGGCGGACCATCTCGGGGTGGAGGTGAGCCAGCACAGAGGTTTCGCCTTGATTGGCGTGAATATCGGCGCCGTCTCGAAAATAGAGCGCGCCGACCCGCTCGGAGATGTCCCACAGGCCCATGGTGGCGAAGCGTGCTTCGGGAAATTCATAACGTAATTGCAGGATGGCGCTGCGCAGCGGGGCGTCGTTGGTTCCGTGTCCGGAGAGAAAGAGTAGTTTCTTCAATCCGTTGGCGACGGCCCATCGACCCAACTCCACGCAGGCTTGAGTTAACGTGGTCGGGTGAAGCGATAGGGTGCCAGGCCATTTGTCTGTGTGGCCAAGCGAGCATCCATAGGCAAGGGCGGGCAGGGTGAGCACATTGGCGCGGTCGGCGGCGAGACGGGCGATGCTGTCTGCGGAGATAGTGTCGCATCCGCTGGCGAGATGGGGGCCATGTTGCTCAGTGGCGCCGACCGGGAGAATCGCCAAATCACGCCCGGAGGCGATGAAGGCCCCAATCTCGTCGCTGGTCATCAAGTCCCATCGCGGCATGCTTCGGTCCCTTGAGAGGCGGCGCATTTCGCCCATGTATCTCGGGCGATGCCCTTAGTTCGGGCCATTAGAGTATTCTGATGCAAATTTAGTCAAGAATCCTCGGCGTGATTTTTCATTCTGCATAATGTGACGTCAGTCACTATTGCATTCCCGCTTGGCTAGTGTGGGGATGAGACCTTCCTGTCCAATCTTCGGGCAAAGTTCCCCTCTCGCCAGAGAGGCGCCCAATCAGGAGGCGAAAATGGTCGATCAGGCGCGAGTCGCGGAGCTGAAAGCGGACCTGACGGCGCGAGGGGTGAAATATTGCTTCGCCACTTATGTGGACATCCACGGCGCGCCAAAGGCGAAATGCGTGCCGATCGCCGCGTTTGAGAAGATGTGCGCCGGCTCGGAGCTCTTCACAGTGGGCGCCATGGACGGGATGGGATTGGTTGGGCCGGAGAAGGATGAGTGCGCCGCGGTTCCGGATCTCGACAGTCTTATCATCCCGCCCTGGGACCCAAGCTACGCTTGGTTCGCCTCTGATCTGTATTATGCTGGAAAGCCATATCCGAATTGCAGTCGGGTGATCTTGAAGAAGGCGCTGGCGGCGGCTTCCAGCCAAGGGTTCGGACTAAACCTGGGAGTCGAGACCGAATTTTACCTACTTCGCCGCACCGAGGAAGGGCTGGAGCCGCCGCAGGCGCAGCCGTTCAAAGGGCCATGTCCAGCCTATGACGTCCACCAAACCACGCAGTCACTGCCTTATCTGACGCCGATGGTAGAGGCGATGAACGCGTTGGGGTGGGGCGTTTATTCGTTCGACGCCGAGGGTGGGCAGGGGCAATATGAGTTTGATTTCGCCTATGCCGACGCGCTGACCATGGCTGATCGGCTGGTGTTTTGGCGCTTCATGGTGAAGACGCTGGCCCAGGCGCAAGGTTTGACGGCCAGCTTTATGCCGAAGCCGTTCTCAAGCGATTTTCGGTCGGGCGCTCATTTCAACATGTCGCTTTACGATCTGGCGTCGGGCGCCAACCGGTTCGCCGAGGCGCCGGGGAGCTTGGCGGAGAGGCATGGGATTCCGTTTCCGGATCTTGGCTATAACTTCGTTTCTGGCTTGCTCGATCATGCTGGCGCGCTGGCGGCTGTAACCTGTCCGACCCATAACTCCTACAAGGGGTTGGTGGCGCAGGGCGAGATGGCCGACATGTCATGGGCGCCGGTGTTGGTGGCCTACGGGGCCAACAACCGCTCGGCGATGCTGCGGTTGCCGATGAACCGGCCATGTGTCGAAAACCGGGCGCCGGACATTTCCTGCAACTTCTATCTTGGCGCCGCGCTCTCAATCGCAGCGGGGTTGGAGGGCGTGTCGGCGGCGGCAGACCCTGGCGTGCCGATGAACGACAATTTGTATTTGCGTCTGGATCGACCGACGGCGTTCGATCGATATGAAACAGCCACGGGGACGGTGCGGCGGGTTCCTAGGACCTTGCTGGAAGCGTTGCAGCAGTTTGAAGCCGACCCCCTGGTGGCTCAGACCTTTGGCGCGGAGTTTCGTGATATCTTTCTCGGCTTCAAGCTGAAGGAGTGGGAGCGCGATTTTTACCGTGTCGATTCGCCGGAACGGGACCGGATGTTGGAGTTTGTTTAACGTTATCAAGCGCCACAACCCTCATCCAAGAGGGTGTCGAGGCATATCGCGAACAGCTCGCGTTCTGAGGTGATGTCCAACTTAGCATAGAGACGGGCGCGGTGGTTTCGCACCGTGCCGACGGCGATCCCCAGATCCCGGGCGATCAGCGCGTTAGGATAACCGCGCAGCGCGCGGTGGGCGATTTCCTGCTCGCGGTCGGTCATGCCGTGACGCGTCGCCATGGTGGCGATCAGGGCGTCATAGGCGGGCAAACTCGGTGGAGGGGGGCCGGTTTCCACGTTCGAAGGACCTGTTACAGCCGTTTGAGCGGCATGGGTTTCGTGCAAGCCACGGAAGGCGTCGGCTACAGTTTCGGCACGGGCGATGATTTTATTGGAGAACTCTTCATCAGCTGAATCGAGATTGAGGGTGATGAACAGCCCTGGCCGTACTGGCAGGATCAGCGCGATTTCATCGCGTATCAGGGCTGTGCGGTAAATTTCATCGTAATACCGGTTTTCAAGATCATGCGCTCTCAATCGGCTAATCACCACCATCGATGGCGGCGCATCCTCCTGGGTGAGGCGGTGGAGCGGGTCAAGCCGGTATAAGCCACTGTCGTAAAAGCAGATTGACTCGGCGGTCATGCCTCCGTGATTACAGAGGATCTCTGGTTGACGGCTGCGCGAGAAGCGCATCACGAGCCAGCGGTCCACGCCGACTGCATAAGCGAAGGCTGCGCCGAGATGGTCATAAAACATGCCCGCGCCGACGCTTCGCGCCGCTTGGCCGAGTAACGGCCACAATCCATTAGCAAACTTGGTGGTTTTTTCCAGCATCGCCGGAATGAGACCATGAGGCGCAACGAAGGGAAAGCCCCGGGCGTCAAAGCCCTACACTTCTTCGTCGCGCAACCGCGGCCACAGTGGCGGCGGTTGCGCAGTGCTCTTTACGCTAAGCTGGGCAGGAACAACACAATGCCTGGAAGCGCGATAAGACCCGCGATGGTGATGGCGTCGGCGACGAAGAACGGCGCGGCGCCCTTAAAAACCTCTTGCACCGAGATGTCGGGCCGGACCCCGGCGACCACGAAGCAGTTAAGGCCGATGGGGGGGGTGATTAGGCAGAGCTCGGCCATCTTAACCACCAGAATGCCGAACCAGATGGCGCACATCGGCCCGGACATGCCGAAGGCGCTGTCCTCCGCTGCCACCAACTCACCGCCGTTCAACGCCATGACAGCCGGATACACCACCGGCAACGTCAACAGCAGCATACCGATGGCGTCCATAAACATGCCGAGTACGGCATAGGCCAGCAGGATCAAAACCAGCGTCAGCATCGGGCTTTGATCTAGCGAGGCGATCCAGTCAGAGAAGGCGCCGGGCAGGTCGGCGAAACCGAGGAAGCGCACATAGATCAGCACGCCCCAGATGATGGTGAAAATCATCACCGACAGCTTCGCGGTCTCCAGCAGCGCTTCCTTGAACTGCGGCCAGCGCATGCCGTTGCGCAGCGCCAGGACGAACACCACGAAGGCTCCGATAGCGCCGCCCTCGGTCGGCGTGCCCCAGGCGTCGCCGCCAAAGGGGTTGTAGATGAAGAAGATGATGATCACGACCACGAACACGATCGGCAGCGCTGGCGGCAGGGCGCGGAAGCGCTCGCCCCAGGTGAAACCGCCAACCGGGGGGCCGAAGTTCTTGAAGCTCAACGCCATGCCGACAATCAACATCGCGTAGATCACCGCCGAGAACATGCCAGGCACGAAGCCGGCCAGCAGCAATTTGCCGACATCCTGTTCAACGATGATGGCGTAGATCACCAGGATCGCCGAGGGCGGAATCAAGGAGGCCAGGGTACCGCCAGCTGCGACCACACCGGCGGCGAAGCGCTTATCATAGCCGACTTTAAGCATTTCCGGGATCGCAATACGGGCGAACACTGCCGAGGTGGCGACGGATGCGCCGGAGACGGCGGCAAAGCCGGCGGTCGCGAACACCGAGGACACAGCCAAACCGCCCGGTAGCCACCCGACCCATCGCTTAGCGGCCTCGAACAGCGCCTTGGTCAAACCGGCATAATAGGCGAGATACCCGATCAGAATAAAAGTTGGGATCAGCGATAGCGCTTGGCTCGAAACCTTAGAGTGCGGCACTTGGCCGGCAGTTTTTGTCGCGACGGTCAGCGCCCAGGTGAATTGGTTGAGGTCGTATCCCTTCTTCGCCCAGAAAATCCAGATCAGGCCGATTACCCCGGCCAGAGCCGCCGCGAAGGCGACGCGCATGCCAAGCACGACCATGACGAACATGCCGCCCGTGACGGCGAGGCCGATGTCGATAGGCTCCATCACCGCCCCCTTAACTCTGTTCTGCGCCGGAGACGCTCTGCGCCTCGCGCGCCGCTTGCGTTGCGGCGTCCTCGATAAGCGGCACTCCGACCGGGGGCTCGCCACGCCAGATCGCTTGGCCGTAGGAGACGAGTTGCAGCATCAGCCGCGCGCACAGTACTGAGAAGGCGATCGGCGCCAGCAGCTTCGCCGGCCATAGCGGCAGAGCGATATCGAGGGAGCTGTCGTTACTCCACATCGGCGCGTCGAAGCTGAAACTGCGTTCAAAATGGGCGTAAGAGCCCCAGACCAACAGGATCATGAGTAGCAGCATCAGAAATACACCGATGAACTCAACGATCCACAACGCCCGTCCGCCGAGCCTGCCGATAAGGATGTCCATGCGGATATGGCCGCCTTCGCGCTGGACGAATGACACGCCCATGAAGGCGATCAGAGGCATCGCTTGCTCGATCCAGTCGACATAGCCGGGCAGCGGGCTGTTCGCCGCGTTGCGTCCGGACACAGAGACCACCGCCAAAAGCATAAGGCTGAACACCGCCAAGCCGCTGATCAGGGCGAGCGGGCGCTCGATCCGTAATAGGTTTTGATCGAGACGGCTTAACAGAGAGCCGTCAGTGAGCACGGAAGCGCCTGCCGCCATCGTTACCATCCGTTCGAAAAGCACAAAGGAACGCATATGAGAGGGCCGGCGCAAAACGCCGGCCCAATTAGACGCAATCTGTCAATGTGGTTACTGCGTCAGCGTGTCCTTCACGAGCTTTACCAACTCCTCGGCCGGGAGGCCGCGGGCGTTGTTTTGCTCGATCCACTCTTCAACTGCCGGACCCGCGACGCTGTCACGGAATTTGGCCAGCTCTTCGTCGGAGAAAGTGATCTTCTCGATCGCTTTTTCCTCAAGCAGCGGGCCCCAAGCGTCCATGGTAGCGCCGTTGTAGTTGGCGATATAGTGGTCCAACGCTTCGTCGATAGACCCCATCAGCGCCTCGCGGTGGGCGTCGGATAGGCCGCCCAGAGCGTCGGTGTTTACCACCACCGGGCAGTTCACAGTGCCTGGGTTCAGGTTGGTAGTCCACCATTTGCCGGTCTCGACGGTGCCGAAGGACATGTGAGCATGCGGGGCGAACGCGACAGCCTTAACTACTCCGCTGTCCAGCGCTTGGCGGACTTCAGAGGCGGTCATGGATGTCGGAACCGCGCCGACTGCGCTCATAGCTTTGCCGATGCCGCCGGTGGCGCGAACGGTCAGGCCTTCGAAATCGGTCAAGCCGCCAGGCGCGTCACCGACGCCAACCAGGTTGTATTGCGGCAACGGCGAGGGCATCAGCAGGGTGGCGTTCCAACGGGCCAGATCCTCTTGCACTGCCGGATGAGCGTACACTTTCTGGCTGAGAGCGCGCTCTTGCTCCAGGGTGGTGACACCAAGGAAAGGCAGCTCCAGCACCGTGATCGACGGGTTCTTGTCGCGGTGGTAGCCAGCGCAGAACTGCGCCATCTCGAAAGCGCCGATGGAGATGCCGTCGAGGTTTTCTTTGTTCTTCGATAGGCCTCCGTAGGAGATGTTAAGGGTGAATTCGCCGCTGGTCTTGGCGCTGACCAACTCGGCTAGTTTTTCAACGTGCTCGGTGAAGGCGCGGCGCTTGCCCCACAACGACACGTTCCACTCAGTCGCGAGCGCTTCTCCGGTCACGCCGATCATGGCGGCCCCGAGTACGAGCATAGATATGGATTTGTTCATTTTCAGCCTCCCAAACACAAACTCACGCAGCGGCAGTTTAGGGAGGGAGACTTTGTTCACGGCATGAAGAATTTTGCGTATTTTGGCGGCTCAGCCCTGCGGAAATCCGCAGGGTGCAGGTGGGGCCTATAGCAGTGAGGATTTATCCAACCCAAGCTTAACAATTTTCTCGTTAAGCGTGCGTCGGCCGATACCGAGCGCCTCGGCGACTGCGTCCATGCGACCGCCATGTTGGCGGATTGCCTTGCCGATCAACTGGCGTTCAAAGGCGGCCACGGCCTTGCGGAGGGTCTCCGGCACGTCGCCAATTTCCCCGTCTCGCCCAATCGCCTCAAGGATGGAGCCGCGTCCGCGCTTGGCGGCGAGGCTGCGCCGTTCGGCGACATTTCTCAGTTCACGTACGTTGCCGGGCCAGTCATGCGCCATCAACGCGGCGATGTCCTCGGCGCTTAAGGTCGGCGGTTCGATTTCATAGAGCTGCGCGTAGTGCGTGATGAAATGTTCGAACAGCAAGGGGATGTCTTCACGTCGCTCCCGCAACGCCGGAAGCCGGACTATCACAGCGCTCAGACGGTAAAACAGGTCGGCGCGCAGCCCCCCTGCGGCGGATACGGCGGATACGGCGGCTTCAAGGGCGTCATTGGAGGCTGAAACCCAGCGCAGATCTAGCTTGCGTGGTCGCGATCCGTCGCTGGAGGGAGCCTCCATGGTCTCTACGGCGCGTAGCAGTTTAGTCTGCGTCTCCGGCGGGCAGGCGCTGAGTTCGTCCAGGAACAGGGTGCCGCCGTCGGCGCGCCGCATTGCTCCGGTTTCCTCACCGCCGTCACCGAACATGCGCGCATCGAAATCAGTGGCCGGAATGGCCGCACAATTGACCGCGATAAATGGCTTGCCGGAGCGGGGGCTGAGATCATGCAGAGCACGGGCCACCAGCTCCTTGCCTGTACCGGTTTCGCCGAGAACCATTGCAGGCGTGGGCGCCGCGGCGAGGTCAATCACCTGCTCACGAACCGCTGAGATCGCGCTGGTCCGGCCAAGGAGAATGCGGTCCAACCCCGAGAGGCGGGCCAGACGTTCACGTAGACGCGCGGCGTCCATCGACAGCAGATGCCTGTCGGCGGCGTTACGCAAAACATTCAGCAGCAACCTGGGGTCAAAAGGTTTTTCAATGAAGCTGTAAGCCCCAGCACTCATCGCCTCCACCGCAGTCGGGATGTCGCCATGTGCTGAAATCAGCACCATAGGCGGGGCGCCTTCGGGCAGCGACTTGAGCAGCTCAATCCCGCTTATCCTAGGCATACGGACATCGGAAAGCAGCACATCCGGTTGAAAGCTGAGGAGGTTGCCGATGACGCGAAGCGGATCAGCCAACGCTGTTACAGACCAGTCGGCGGCGGTGAGCAGGTGAGTTAACGAGTCGCGCATACTGTGATCGTCCTCGACGATCAGCACGCGCCTTTGTTGTTGATCCGGGTTAAGCGGCATGATTGCAGCTCACGGCGGCGGCGCTTGGCAGGGTGATGGTGAATACCGCCCCGCCGTCATCGCCGTTGCGGGCAGTCAGCGCGCCGGAATGCTCGCGGACAATTGAGGAGGCGATGGCGAGGCCAAGCCCCATGCCCTCTCCCGATGGCCGGGTGGTGTGGAAAGGCTCTTGCAGTTCCTCCAGTGTCTGCGCCCCAAGGCCGCACCCGCTGTCTGAGACACTGATTGACGCTTGCATGGCGCTCCAAGAGAGAGCGACGGACAGCTGCCTCACATCGCTGTCCGTCATGGCGGCGAGGGCGTTGCGCATCAGGTTTACCACCGCCTGCTCTAGGCGGAGGCGATCGCCAAGTACAGGTGCTGGGCCTGCGGGCGCGGAGATGTTCAGTCGTGTTTGCGATGCGGTGATGTCATGGGTCAGCAGTAATTGAGCACCTGCCAATATATCTTTGAGGTCTACCTCTTGCTCAGGCCGGTTTTCTTGGCGCGCGAAGCTTTTGAGTTGCTGGGCGGCATGCTCCAGCCGCCCCACCACCGCCGAGAGGCGAGAGAGGGTCTTGGCCTGAGACTCCGGGCTCCGGCTCATCTCCGCCGCAGTCAGATAATTGCGCATCGCTGATATCGGCTGCCCCAATTCATGAGTCACCGCCGCCGACAGCTCTCCCAGTGCCGCCATCTTGCTGGCCTTTGCGAGATCGCTGCGCGCGCGTTCAAGATCCCGATTGGTGTTCTCTAGCCGCAGGCGGTGTTCATCCGAGATGCGCAGCGCCGTTCGAAGCTGCTCCGATCGCAAGGTTACGGCTCCGAGAAGAGCAATCGAAAGCACCACTGTCGCTACCACCGCTGTTAGCAACGAGCGCTCATGCACGATGCTGTCATCCGCGAGATAATGCAGAGTCCACATCATCTGTGGCAGAGGCGTTTCGACATGGAGATAATCGACATCAGATAATTCCCAGTAGTGATCGCCTCTGGGCCGCCAAGCAAGGGAGGTCAGTGGCTCGCCGTTAAATTGCTTTTGCGCTTCGATGGCTTGTTGTCGTTCAGGGGGGATGTCCCGAAGCGTGCCGTAGAGCCAGGAGGCATCGGAAGAGAGCACGACCACGCCGTCGCTGTTGGCCACAAACACTGCTTCATTTCCCAATAGCCACGCCTCTTGCAATGGGCTGAGGTCGACTTTCACAGCGATCACGCCAACAAGCGCGTTTTTGTCATACACCGGTTCAGCGATAAAGAAGCCTGGCCGGGAGGTGGTTGCGCCTATCGCGTAAAACTTACCGCGCTCACCGGCTGCCGCTTGTTTGAAGTAAGGGCGAAAGCCGTAGCTTTGGCCGAGGAAGGTGATTGGGTGAGCATAATTCGAAGATGCAATCGTCAACCCGTCTGGATTCATCAAGTAGATTGCTTCAATATTCGCTTCTTGGGCGAAGCTCTCTAGCCTCTTGTTAAGAAAAGTGCTGCTGCCAACTGAGAGTGTGGCAATGATTGCTGGATCATGAGAAAGAACAAACGGCAAATGCTCAAAGCGAGAGAGCGCATTGTCAAGCGTATTTTTATAGAATATGGCGCGATCTCTCGCGGTTTTAAGGGCTTCCTGCTCGAAGTAGCTTAGGCTGGAATAATACGCGCCGCATGGAATCGCCAAAACAGTTAGAAACAATGCCAACAACAGTCGTTGCGAGTGTTTCACGCGTATCCATGTTGAAGGAGCAGTTTTCATATTGGCGTCATTTGCTGCATGTGAGCCAACGGTGATCAACTAGATGAAGCTGATCGCCGGATTGGCGATATGACAAACACCTGTCGCAGAGATTTGAGGCGAAAAGATCCCTTTAGTCTAGGCGGTCACGGCTTGAGGATGACCAGGGCAATCTGCCTTCCGAGCCCCACGCCGGGTCTAAAGTATACTCTGCCTATTTTGGGAAGCCGCCGTAGCTTGAAGAGGGATCTGGGGCCCTAGGGTCGGCTCTCCTATGGAGAGAGAAGAGACTGACGTCCATCCGTCTCGTTTGCCGCATGGCTAACGAATTAAGCACTTCAGGTTGCTGCGCTTTCTGTGCAGAGGGTAGCCGCAAATGGGTATCGCCGACATAGGAAAAGACCCGCCGCAGGAATGCGTCGGGCCTTTGGGTTGTGCGCGAGGCAGGGTCTTAGGTTAAGCCGCTGCTAGGCAATTTGGAAACAGACGGCCAATATCGATCAGTGCGATCATGATGTCGTTCTTGCTCACCAATCCCATGATCGCATCGCCACCGCCATCTTGCGCCCCTTGCGGCACCGGCCGGATTTCGCTGGCGGCGACATTGACAATATCAGAGACCGCATCCACCAAAATGCCGACATTCTGGTCGCCGATGTTCACGATCAAAATTACATGGCTTTCCGTTGCGTCGGTAAATGCACCGCCAAACCGCGCCCGCAGATCGTGTACAGGGATCACTTCGCCTCGGATGTTCAGCACGCCTCGGGTGTAGTGCGGCTGGTTCGGCAATTCCGAGGTCGGCGACCATTGACGAATCTCACGAACCCGCATGATCTCGACGCCATAATGACGGTCGCCGTTCGTGAACGTGACATATTGCTTGCTATCTTCAATATCGAGCGCGTCTTGATCCATGGCTCCGGCTCCTTGTTGAGGCGCGGTCGGTGTCAACCTTGAGCGAGACTGAACCAGCCTCAGCGTTTGGCGTCAGAAGACGCCCGCTGTGTGAGCGGGCGATGGTTTGGCGGCGTTGCAATCCCCTGGGGATGAATTTCATCGGGAACAACTATGCGATATGAGAATAAAAAAAGAGTGACCACGCTGTTGCTCATGAAAGAGAGAAAAGCGCTAAGTTGTCATTGAATTTTGGAGGTTAATTAAAGGATCTTAGGGTTTGATAACAAAGATGAAATGATTTAGAGATGTAAGTGTGCTTTATTAAGTAAAATAGGCGCACTCATAACTGCCTGAGGCGTTGAGTTTCTATGATTATAAATTGTTGTTAGGAAGATCAGAGTTAAAATTAAATGGGAGAATGGTGCCCAGGGACGGATTTGAACCGCCGACACGCGGATTTTCAATCCGCTGCTCTACCAACTGAGCTACCTGGGCTGAAAGTGTCGCTTCTAGTTACTGCGCCTCAGCGGATTGTCAATGCTTCTGGAGTGAAGCTTTGGCATTTTCCGCCTAGCCGGAGAGTGCGTTTAGCAAAGCCCGTCGCCTTGAGCAAGGCCGTTCAGTAGGTATGGCGCGCCTAAGCCGCTGGAGCTTCTCGTCTGTGGATAGTTGGGGCGGTGGTGAGCGTTGGTGTGAATGGCGCCAGGTGCTTCGCCGTCGTTTTGGGGCGGCGGATCAGAATAATGGCGGGGTTTTGGATGTTCGCTTGGCGCATATCAGCCACCATGGACTTAAGGCTTGTGCGCAGCGTCACCGAGTCGGCGGCGCCTGCGCGGCTGACAATCTCCACTTTGAGAGACGGCGGGTGATCCGCGTCGAGCAAATCTGACTGGATGCGCTCTGCGGCGCCGACCGCCATATACAGCGCCATAGTCGCGCCCTCGGGCAGATAGTCAGCCCAACACGGCGGCGAAGCCTCGTCGCAGCCCCGTCCGGTCGCCAGCATCAACGCATCCGTGGCCCCCCGTTCGGTCAGAAATCCGCCTAACTCGGCTCCTGCCGCCGAAGCGGCGGTCACGCCTGGGACTATCTCCCAGGCCACATTGGCGTCGGTCAAGGCCGCCGCTTCCTCGGCGCCTCTCGCGAATATGCCGGGATCGCCGCATTTCAGGCGGACCACGCGCTGGCCGCTACGAGCGGCGTTGACGACCAGAGTGTTGATCCGTTCCTGTGGCCACTCCGACGCGCCAGGGGTTTTGCCGACGTAAACCCGCTCAGCGTCTCGCCGAGCCAATTCCAAAATGTCGACGTCCACCAACCGATCGTAGAAGATCACATCTGCCTCTTGCAGGCGTTGCACGCCGCGAAGAGTGATCAGGTCGCGTGCCCCGGGGCCGGCGCCGACGAGGCTGACGAAGCCAGCCTCTTGAGCGACGCCCGGTGCGCCGCCTGCGGTGATCACCTCCTTGATAAGCTTTGCCGCTTCCCGCTCGCTTCCCCGCGCATGCGCGGCTCGAGGCGTTTCAGTAAACACCCAGCGCCAAAAAGACCGTCGTTTCGCTCTAGGCACATGTTTGGCCACGGCGCCGCGCAAACGCCCGGCGAGAGCGGCCAGATCTCCCAGTCGGGGCTCCAACATTTCCTCGATGCGGGTTTTGATTTGGCGGGCCAGCACAGGCGCCGCGCCCTCAGTGCCAATCGCCACCACCACCGGATCACGATCCACGATTGAAGGGGTGAACGCATCGCACAGCTCCGGTGCGTCGACCACATTTACCAACACGCCCGACTGCTTAGCGAGGTCTGAGAGCGCTGCATCCGCGCCACGACATCCCGTTGCGACAAAAGCCAACGCCGCTTGGTTAAACATTTCCAATGTGATCAGAGAGGCTATGTGCGTAATGCGCTTCTCGGCGACGAGAGCGGCCAATTCCGGTTCTAGGTGGGGCGCAGCCACCCAAATCTCCGCGTCTGTCTTTAACGCGAGTCGGCATTTCTGTGCGGCTTGCTCCCCGCCGCCGAGGATGACGATACGCTTGCCGCTAGTCTTCAGAAACATCGGGAAGGTTTTCATCGCTCGATCTCCTGACGGATGTTACGCTGCTGCGCGGCTTTGGCGCTGACGCCATAAGTCTTCAGCCAATTTCTCGGCTTGTTCGACACTCTCCGTTCGGCGCAGCGCGAACAGCGCGAGGGCGGCTGTGCCAAGCACCACTGCTTCAGCGAAGGGGTTGGTATACTCGCCAGTCCACAGCGCTTCGAGATTCGCAGGAGATGGGTCCGCATCCGCCAACCGCCGTTTATCCTCGATCAGTGAAGCGGCCTCGGCTTCAAACGATGCGCCCTCCTTCAGGCCGAACAGAGCGATTGGTTTTGATGGGTGCCGCTCAAATTCACCACCTCCGCCTTTCAGCACCAGCTGATGCCGCTGTCCCAGCAAGGCCCCGGCTTCCTGTTGAAGCAGACGATAGGACGGATGAAAAACGCCTTGGACGGTCGTTGGGGCGTGAGAAGGGTTCAACACCCGTAGACAAGTGTTGATGGCCGAGCGCAGGCCCAGCACGTCGCGCAAGCGTAGCAGGCGAAACACCTCCGCCTCGATTGCCTCCAGGGGCGCATAAGCCACCCCCCCTTTCGCCAATGTGCTAGCTGCGGATTGAGGCGTCGTCGTGATCGGGATGTTCAGGCAAGCCAACGCTTCCCGCACATCTGCGGCGCCTTGTTGATGAGAGTTCCAACCATGGATCAGGATTGGCGGCCCAGCCGAAGCGACCAGTTTTACAGATAGTAAAAACCAGGGTAAACCTCGAGAACGCCCAGCCGCGTAGGACGGCCAATCCAGTGCAGCCCCAATATTAGCCCAGGCCTTTGTTCGGTCGCGGATAGCATCGACAAAGCCTGCGATCTCCGCCGCCGTCTCACCACGATAGCGCATCAGCATCAGCAGCGCGCCCGCCGCCTCAGGCGCTGCTTCACCTGACAGCATCAGGCGCATGGCCTCTCCTGCCTCAGCCCGCTCCAAGCTCCGCCCGCGAGAGGGGCCGCGACCCATGGCGCGGACGAAGCCAGCGAACCTCTCGTGAGTTGACGCTTCTCCGGTCATTCCGCAGCGACCTTATAAGTGGCTCGGGCCAGCAGGGCGCGCAGTTCTGGGCGACAGGAACCGCAATTTGATCCTGCGCGTAAAGCCGAGCCGATCGCTTCCACATCGGTCAAGTTTTGCTCAGAGATTGCGGTAAGAATGGTGTTCACGCCGACATCGAAGCAGGCGCATACGGTGGCGCCAGGGTCGGGCGCTTCGGCCCCGGGCCGCGCCGCCAGTATCGCCGCCGCAGGCGCGTTAGTATTGAGCGCGCCAATCACGTGGGAGCGCGCGATCTCGACCAGATTGTTGGCGCTGTAGAGGGCGGCGATGACGCGTTCCTCCTCCAGCAATGCAATTCGAGCGAGACCTCTCTTGCGATCAAAAACGCTGATAGGTGTCGCTGCTGGGGCATTGAACAATTCTTGAGCGTAGGCAATCCAATCCTCTGGGGTCTGTGCACCCGCCATTTCCGCACGCCAACCCGCTCCGGCTTTTGCGCGCGCCCAATAGGCGGTGGCCGGTCGGAACTCTCGCCTTGCGACGGCGAAACCGTGCCAAGCTGGTTCAAAGGGCGAGAGCCGTATCGGGGCGGCCTTTGACTCTGGTTGACCTGAAATCGGATCGGTGACGCTCTCCAACACCGCGTCGACCCGCCCCTTACTGCTCCATTGATTGGTCCAATGCATCGGGCAGAACACTAGCCCTTCGGGTGTGCGATCAGTGATAAGCGCCCGCGCGACAATAGCGCCAAAAGGGCTTTCCACTGTGACTAGTGTTGCAGGGTCGATCTTACTTCGTTTCGCGTCGGCAGGGTGAATCTCAACATACGGCTCGGCCATATGGCTGCTCAATCGGGCGGCCTTCGCCGTTCTAGTCATCGTGTGCCAGTGATCCCGAACTCTCCCAGTGTTGAGGCGCAGTGGGTATCTCTGGCTGGTGACGCGAGCAGGCGGGCGATAGGATACGGGAACCATGCGCCCGCGCCGTGTCTTGGTGAAAAAACCGCCATCTTGGAAGAAGCGATATCCATGCGTCGCAACTCGGTTTGCGGCGTTTGCGGGCCAATGGAACGGTTGCAAAGCGTCATAGCCGGTGTTCGAGATCTCGGCGTAAGCGCTGATGTCAAAGTCTAGGCCGAGGCGTTCCGCTACTTTCGATAGTGCTGCGTGCTCTCGGAAGATAGCTGCTGGGCTGTCATAGTTGAAGGCGTCGTGCCAGCCCATGGCGGCTGCCACGTCGCAGATGATGCGCCAATCTGGCCGCGTTTCTCCTGGACTTGACAGGAAGGCGCGCTGCCGGCTGATCCGGCGCTCGGAATTGGTGACGGTGCCATCTTTTTCTCCCCAGCCCGTCGCTGGCAAGAGCACATCCGCCAGCGCGGTGGTGTCTGTCTCGGCGACGATATCAGAGACGACGACAAAGGGGCAATTCCGGATCGCCGCCGCTACGCTATCTGCTTCTGGAAGGCTGACGGCGGGGTTGGTGGACATGATCCACAGCGCCTTAACCCGGCCGTCACCGCAAGCTTTGAATAGATCGACCGCTTTAAGGCCGGGTGTGGAGCAAATCGTCGGCGAACGCCAAAAGGTCTGAACTTCGGCGCGATGGCTGGCGTTGTCGATGTCCAAGTGAGCAGCCAGCATATTCGCCAACCCGCCTACCTCGCGCCCTCCCATGGCATTGGGTTGGCCCGTGACGGAGAACGGGCCCATGCCCGGGCGCCCGATCCGGCCTGTGGCCAAGTGGCAGTTGATGATAGCGTTGACCTTATCAGTGCCTGCTGAGGACTGGTTGACGCCTTGACTGTAGATAGTGACGACCTTTTCGCAATCGATCCAGAGTCGGTAAAAAGCTTTCAGAAGCTCTGGCGCAAGTTCGGTAATTTCTGCCGTGCGTTCGATAGTATCAACATTCGCGGCAGCGATCGTTTCCGAGATGTCCTCGACATGCGAACTCACATAAGCTTCATCTAACGCATCCTCTGCATCGATCTGCCGAAGCAGGCCGTTGAACAGCGCGACGTCGGAGCCGGGCGAGAGCTGCAGCTCAATATCCGCGAGGTCGCTGGTCGCCGTCCGCCGTGGATCGATATTGACCACCCGCATGTGCGGGCGGGCCTCTTTGGCCGCTGTGATGCGCTGGTGCAGAACTGGATGGCACCAAGCAAGATTGGAGCCAACCAAAACGATCAGGTCGGCAAGCTCCAGATCCTCATACACCCCGGGAACCGTATCGGCGCCAAAAGCGCGTTTGTGCCCAGCGACGGAAGACGCCATGCAAAGGCGCGAATTGGTGTCGATGTTGCCGGAGCCGATAAAGCCTTTCATCAACTTATTCGCGACGTAGTAATCCTCGGTCAGCAGCTGGCCCGATACATAAAAAGCGACGCTGTCTGGTCCGTAGCGCGCAACTGCTTCGGTGAATTTATCGGCGATGAGTTTGGTGGTTTCCGGCCACCCCGCACGCGCCCCGTTGATGGTTGGCCAGAGCAAACGCCCATCGAGGTCCAGTGTCTCTCCCAGCGCGGCGCCTTTTGAGCACAGCCGCCCGTAGTTCGCGGGATGCGATGGATCACCGGAAATCGCCGCGCCACCTTGACCATCAGATGTGGCGAGGACGCCGCAGCCGACGCCGCAATATGGGCACGCGGTTTTAATGGGACGGTTCGCCGCTTCCCCCATATCAGGCGGCCTTAGAGCTGCGGGCCAGCGCTGCATCGAGAAGAATGCGGCCTGCCTCAACCTGTGCGGGGTAGGTCCGGACGCTGCCCTTGTCGTTCCCTTGCGCCGCTCCGTCTTTCAGTGAGATCACCCAGTTATGGAGTGGGCAGGTGACGGCGGCGCCATGGACAATGCCTTCTGACAGGGGGCCGCCTTGATGGGGGCAGCTATTGTCGATCGCGTACACTTGGTCGTCGGCCGTCCGAAATACAGCGACACAGCCTTCGCGGGTCTTGATTATCCGGGCGCCGCGCACCGGAACGTCGTTTAACGCGCCGACATCGATCCACTCTGTCATTCCGCCGCCTCCAGAGTGAGATTGGCGAGCGGCGACCAAGCCTGCTCTACTGAAGGCGTCGCGCGTTCCGCCCATGGGTCTTTCTGATATACGTGTTGGCTGAGATCGAACCGCTCAATCAGGGCCTTGCGGGCGTCATGGTCATCAACCACTCGCGCCTTAACCCAGTCTAACCCGACTTTGGCGACCCATTTATATGGCCGGTCGAGATATTTTGCGTTCTCGCGGTATAGTTGGACGAATGCGACGATGAGCTCAATTGCTTCGGTTTCGGAGCTGGTTTTACCCAGCGGCTCTGTCTCTTTCACATCCATCCCGGCGGCGCCGGCGACGCTCACCTCGTATCCGCTGTCAACGCAGATTACCCCAACGTCCTTACAAGTCGCCTCAGCACAGTTTCGCGGACAGCCAGACACCGCCATCTTCACTTTGTGCGGCGTCCAGGAGCCCCACATGCGCTTTTCGATCTTAACGCCAAGCCCGGTGCTATCTTGGGTGCCGAACCGGCAATGATCGGTCCCCACACAGGTTTTCACCGTGCGCAGTCCTTTGGCGTAGGCATGGCCGGACACCAGCCCGGCTTGGTTGAGGTCGGCCCAAATCTTAGGGAGATCTTCCTTTTTGATCCCCAGCATGTCGATGCGTTGGCCGCCTGTGACCTTTACTGTCGGCACATTGAACTTCTCCGCCGCGTCGGCGATGGCGCGCAATTCTTGTGGATTGGTGATCCCGCCCCACATCCGAGGCACGACGCTGAAAGTGCCGTCTTTTTGGATGTTGGCGTGATTGCGTTCATTAACGAAACGGCTTTGTGGGTCGTCCTTGTACTCCAACGGCCAGTCGGCGATCAGATAGTAGTTCAGCGCCGGGCGACAGACATGACAGCCACAGGAGGTTTTCCAAGCCAGCTCCTGCATTACCGCCGGGATGGATTTCAGATCTCGAGATTTGATCAGGCGTCGGACATCTTCATGTGTGAGGTCAGTGCAGCCACAGACTGATTTGGCCGTCGGGGCTGCATAACTGTCGCCAAGCGTTACAGCCAATAATTGCTCTACTAGGCCTGTACAGGAGCCGCAGGAGGAAGAGGCTTTGGTTAAGCCCCGCACCGCCTCCAGCGTGGTGGCGCCGCCTGTGATCGTGCTGGTGATCTTTCCTTTGCACACGCCGTTGCAACCGCAGATCTCCGCATCATCCGGCAAGGCTGCAACGGCCGCCATAGGGTCCAGGGGGGCGCCCCCTGCGTAGGCTGGGCCGAAGATTAAAGTATCCCGCATTTCCGAGATGTCGGTTCGATCCTTCAGATGGCCGAAGAACCATGCGCCATCCGTTGTATCGCCATACATCACAGCACCAATGATGCGATCGTCGCGTAGGACCAAGCGCTTGTAGACCCCCCGTGCCGGGTCCCGGAACACGATCTCTTCGCGGTCGTCCCCTTCGGCAAAATCGCCTGCCGAGAACAGGTCGACGCCAGTCACCTTCAGCTTGGTTGAGGTGACTGAACCAGTATAGGCGGCAGTTTCGCCCGCCAGGGTTTGAGCGGCGATTTTCGCCATCTCGTAGAGCGGGGCCACCAAGCCATAACATTGGCTGCGATGTTCAACGCATTCACCGACGGCGAGTATATTGGTGTCGGAGGTGACCATGGCGTCATCGACATGGACCCCGCGCCCGGTCGCGAGCCCGGCGGACTCGGCTAAGGATTTGCTCGGCCGGATTCCCACCGCCATCACGACAATATCAGCTGGGAAGCAGCGGCCATCTTCCAAGCGCACGCTGGTGACCCGATCCTCTCCGAGGATGGCTTGTGTGTTGGCGCCGCACACCACCTCGACGCCGCGCCGCTCCAGCTCCGCCTTGAGCAGGTAGCCGGCGGGTCCGTCGAGTTGGCGCTCCATGAGATGCGGCATGAGGTGCAGAACTGTGACCGACACGCCCTGGGCTTTCAATCCGGCGGCCGCCTCCAGCCCGAGCAATCCGCCGCCGATCACCACCGCTTTTGACCCAGGCGATTTCGCCAAGGATAGCATCGCCTCGACGTCGTCTAAATCGCGATAGGTGAGGACTCCAGGGAGATCTTTGCCGGGAACCGGGATGATGAAGGGTTGGGAGCCGGTGGCGATCAGCAGCTTGTCGTAGGGCGTTTCGCCCTGCTCCGACACCACTATTTTGCGGGCCCGGTCAATCGTTGTCACGGCTTCGCCAAACCGGCAGGCGACGCCCTGTTGCGCGTACCAAGCGGCGTCATGAGTAACAATCTCATCGTAAGTTTTTTCGCCGGAGAGAACCGGGGAGAGCATGATACGATTATAATTGCCACGCGGCTCTGCGCCGAACAAGGTGACGTCGTAGCGGCCGGGCGCGTGCTCGAACAGTTCTTCCAGAACCCGTCCGGAGGCCATGCCGGCGCCAATGACGACAAGTTTTTCAGCCATCACGCCGCCTCCTTCTTATGTGCGCCGTGTTCATATTCCTCGAGGAAGGTGAGCAGCTCTTCGCGGTAGCTGTAATAATCTGGATGCTCCAGGAGCGCCTTGCGAGTGCGTGGCCGGGGGAGGTTGACGTCCAAGATTTTGCCGATGGTGGCGCGGGGGCCATTGGTCATCATCACCACCCGGTCAGCCAGTAGGATGGCCTCATCGACGTCATGGGTCACGCACACGGCGGTGACTTGGGTGCGGGACCAGACCTCCATCAGCACTTCTTGCAGTTCCCAGCGGGTGAGGCTGTCGAGCATGCCAAAGGGTTCATCCAACAACAGCAGCTTCGGGCTAAGCGCGAACGCGCGGGCGATGCCGACGCGTTGCTTCATGCCGTTGGAGAGCTCAGAGGCGGGTTTGTCCATGGCGTCGGCCAAGCCGACCCGCTCAAGATAATACTCGACGACATCTTGGCGTTCTTGCCGACTGGCGCTGGGGTAAACGCGATCCGCACCAACGGCGACATTCTCTTTGGCGCTTAGCCAGGGGAATAACGACGGGGCCTGAAACACCACGGCGCGTTCGGGGTCGGCTTCCGTGACGTGTTTGCCGTCCAGCACGATAGCGCCGGAGGATATCTCGTTCAAGCCAGCTGTCATGGTCAGCACGGTGGATTTGCCGCAACCGGAGTGACCTATCAGTGAGACGAATTCGCCCTTCTTCAGGGTCAGTTCGAAACTCTCCACCACTGTCAGAGGGCCTTGAGGGGTAGGATAGACCTTTTGAAGTTGCGAGAAATGCAGGTAGCGATCTTCGCGTGGGGCGGTTGCTTGCGCTGCTTGTGCGTAGGCTGTTGGGGCACCGTGGATGGGAGTGACGTTGGGCAAAATGCGGGCGCCTTCAACCTTGGCGGCGATGCCGACATCCATCAGGTATTGCGTCACACGCCCGCGCAATTGCTTGAAGGCGGGGTTGTGGTTTATTGCGGCGCGGTCGCGGGGGCGGGGCAGGTTGACTTCGAAGGCTTCAGCCAGCGTGCCGTCGGGGTTGAGCGGGATGATGCGGTCGGCGAGCAGGATGGCTTCATCAACATCGTTAGTGATCAGCAGAACTGTCTTACGGTCCGCCTCCCAGATCCGCTCGATCTCATCCTGAAGGTTGGCGCGTGTCAGTGCGTCGAGCGCGGATAACGGCTCGTCCATCAACAGCACATCCGGGTTCATCGCCAACGCTCTGGCCACCGCCACCCGTTGGCGCATTCCGCCGGAAAGCTCCGCCGGGCGGCGGTCTAAGGCGTGGGAGAGCCCGACCATGTTGATGTAACGACTTACAATCTCGCCTCGCTCCGATGCCGGTTTTGCAGCGTGCACCGCATCAACGGCCAGAGCGACGTTTCCTTTGACTGTGAGCCAGGGCATCAGCGAGTAGGACTGGAAAATCAGCCCACGCTCCGGCCCCGGGCCGTCAATGGTTTGACCTCGAAACAGCGCTTGGCCGCTGTCAGGGCTTTCAAGCCCCGCTAACAGGTTGATCAGCGTGGTCTTACCGGTGCCAGAGAAGCCGACAATGGCGACGAATTCGCCTTCCTTCACTTCGAGGTTGATGTTCTTCAACACCTCTTGGCGGGATGCGCCGTCGCCGAAGCCTTTCGACGCGTTTTTAAGCTCTAGAATAGTCATGGATCGAGCCCTCACCGCGTCGCCGAATGGGTGAACATCGACTGAACGGCGTACATCATCCGGTCCAGCAGGAAGCCGATAATCCCGATGGTCAGCACCGCCACCATGATCTTCGCCAGAGATTGGCTGGAGCCGTTTTGGAACTCGTCCCAGACGAACTTACCTAGGCCTGGATTCTGCGCCAGCATCTCGGCGGCGATCAGCACCATCCAGCCCACGCCGAGTGATAGGCGCAGGCCGGTGAATATCAGTGGTAGGGCGGATGGCAGGACCAGCTTAGTGATCTTGGTCCAGGTGGTCATCTTCAACACCCGGCTGACGTTCACGAGATCTTTGTCGATGGAGCTGACGCCATAAGCGGTGTTGATCAGTGTGGGCCAGAGTGAGCAGAGCGTGACGGTGATCGCCGAGTTGAGGAAGGATTTCGAGAATGTCCCGTCATTGCCGACATAAGTCGCCGAGACCACCATGGTCACGATCGGCAGCCAAGCCAGCGGTGAGACTGGTTTAAAGATTTGGATTAATGGATTTAACGCTGCGTTGGCGATCGGTGATAGGCCGCTCATGATGCCGAGAGGCACGGCGACGATGGTGGCTAAAAGGAAGCCGAAAAATACGGTTTGGATCGAGGTCCAGATCTGGTCGTAGTAGGTCGGTTTGCCGGTATAATCCCGCCATTTGACCTTGTCCGCCTTGCCGGCCTCGACGAGTTTGTCGTTTCGCTTTTCTTGCCTCTCGTAGAAGGCGTCGGCCTTTTCTCGCTCCCTGATATGGTCGGCGTGCAGGTTTATGACCTGCTCCCACACTTGGGTGGGGCCGGGAATTGCGCCGAGCGAGGTTTGCACCATTGGCGCTAAGCTGGCCCAGAGCAGCAGGAAACCGATAATGGCGAGTACGGGGACGCCGAGCAGGCGCCAGATCTCCCTCGTCTGCGCCTTGGGGTTGTCGCCAGCCGCAGCGCGCAGCAGGGGCGTGACAAAACTGATCCCGAGAATTTTAAACCAAGCGTCCGCCTTGTTGATGCGGGTGAACAGGCGCGCCTTGCGCGCTTCGCGCTCTGGGTCGAGTGCGATATTGGTGTCGGTCGCCGCCGCCATCGGGAGCCTCTTGCCTAGGTGAATGGTCGCCGCACGGACGCCCCCATCCGAAACATCTGGAAAGGGAGAGAGGGAGCGCGGCTGCTGCGCCGCGCTCCAAAAATGGGGTCAGCTCAGCCTTCGACTTCGCTACCGATCACTTTTTGCTCGCCTTTCAGGCCGATCGGGAATTGTTCGAGATAGTCGTTTGGCTTGCGGCCATCGAAAGTGATCTCGTCGATGAATTCCGTCTGCGGCTCCCGGTATCCGTCGGTGTCCCAAGGGAAGTCGGCTTCATCCGCCATGCTCTCGTCCACCAGCAGGCGCGCGGCCTTCAGGTAGATGTCCGGGCGATAGACTTTCTGGGCGACCTCGTCATACCAGCTATCCGGTTTCTGCTCGGCAATTTGACCCCAGCGGCGCATCTGGGAAAGGTACCAAACCGCGTCGGAGTAGTAGGGATAGGTGGCGTAATAGCGGAAGAACACGTTGAAGTCCGGGACTTCGCGCTTGTCGCCCTTCTCATACTCGAAGGTGCCGGTCATCGAGTTGGCGATGACCTCATAGTCAGCGCCGACATATTCCGAGCGGCTGAGGATTTCGACCGCCTCAGGCCGGTTGGCGTTGTCATTCTCGTCGAGCCAGATCGCGGCGCGGATAAGCGCTTTGACGATCGCGAGGGTGGTGTTCGGATACTGATCGGAAAACTCTTTGGTGATTCCAAACACCTTCTCCGGGTTGTTTTTCCAGATCTCATAATCGGTGATCACCGGCACGCCGATGCCTTTGAATACTGCTTGCTGGTTCCATGGCTCACCAACGCAGTAGCCGTAGATGGTGCCGGCCTCCAGCGTCGCTGGCATTTGCGGCGGGGGGGTCACCGAGAGCAAAACGTCTGCGTCGATCTGGCCGGTGATATTCTCCGGGGAGTAGTAGCCTGGCTTCAAGCCGCCGGCGGCAAGCCAATAGCGCAACTCGTAATTGTGGGTGGAGACTGGGAACACCATGCCCATGTTGAACGGCTTACCGTCGGCGCGGTATTTTTCGACCACCGGCTTCAGCGCCGCCGCCGAGATTGGATGCACCGGTTTGCCGTCTTCGTGCGGGATATGCTCTTTCATCTGCGCCCAGATCTCATTTGAGACCGTGATGCCGTTGCCGTTCAGGTCCATTGAGAACGGTGTGATGATGTGCGCCTCGGTGCCGAAGCCAATGGTGGCGGCCAAGGGTTGGCCAGCCAGCATATGGGCGCCGTCGAGTTGACCGTCGATCACGCCGTCGAGCAGCACTTTCCAGTTGGCCTGCGGCTCTAGGGTGACGAACAGGCCTTCGTCCTCGAAGTAACCGTTTTCATAGGCCACCGCCAACGGCGCCATGTCCGTTAGTTTGATGAAGCCGAACTTCAGCTCGTCCTTTTCGACGTCCAGCAGTTCCGCCATCGCGCCTGTGGCGCAGGACAAGGTGAGCGCCCCTGTTAGGGCGAGAGTCTTGAGATGCATCGAGGTCTCCTCGATATAGGCCTGAGGAAGGCTCAGGGCGAAAAAACAAAAAAAGCCGCTGCGCGTCCCCACGCGGTGAGCGTGGTTCGGCGAGCGGCTTTGCTCGTAACCCCAGTCATTGGGTTCTATTTCAGTTCGGACGCCCTTGTCCGATGCCCGCTACGCTACCGTTTTATGCGAAGACATCAAGATCAAAGTTCAGGTATGTTGCAAATTTAGATTTCTGATTAAAATTTGCTCAAGTTCCCTGAGTTTTCAGAGATTGAGGGTCAAAAATTCGACCGTCAAAGAAGTTGTCTGGCCCAAGCAGCATCTCGCCAGCACAGGAGGAGACGGTCGTGCGAGTCGTCAGTGCGCCCTCTAATTTTTCCGAGGCGGCGGGCAGAACCGCGCCAATTGGGCCGAGCGTTTCGCGGTAGATGTCTGGCCGGAAGCAGTCTCGGGCGGCGAGGGCGGCGTCGGCGCGCTCTATGCCGCTGCGCTCGGCCAG
>JAHQVS010000195.1 GCA_019634215.1 Paracoccaceae bacterium
GCTCGCCAACAGCGGTTCGGTACGTCATCGCATCCGCCGGAATATAGCTCTTGCGCCGCAGCGCAACCGGGTCCTCGCCGAACTCGCGAGCGGCCTTATCCATCAGCCGCTCCAGCATATAGATCGACTCGGGCCGCCCCGCGCCCCGATAGGCGTCGACCGGCACGGTGTTGGTGAACACCCCCTTCACCCCATAGAACGCCGCCTGCAGGTCATACACCCCCGGCAGCACTTTCACGGCGCAATCGGTCGGTATATACGGCGCATTCATCGACAGATACGCCCCCATCCCGGCGAGCGTCTCCACCTTCAGCGCCACCATCTTGCGGTTCGCGTCAAACCCGGCCTTGGCGACCGTGAAATGGTCGCGCCCCATGGCGTCGGACACAAACCCCTCCGAGCGTTCCGCCATCCACTTCACCGGGCGGCTCAGCACCTTGGCGGCGTAGCCGACTGCGATCTGCTCAGGATACGGATAGCTCTTGGTCCCAAATCCGCCGCCGACGTCGGCTGTGGTGACCAGCACTTGCTCAGGGTCCAGCTTCAGCCGGTCCGCCAACTCATTCTTCACGCACCACACCCCTTGGGTGTTGGTCTCCATCGTCATCTTCTGGCCGTCCCACTTGGCCAGCACGCCCCGCGTCTCCATCGGGTTGGAGATCACCTTGTTGTTGATCAGATCCAACGTCACGACGGCGTCAGCGGCGGCCAAAGCCGCGTCCACCGCCGCCTCGTCGCCCACAGCCCAATCCAGACACAGGTTGCTCGGCGCCTCTTCATGGATCTGGGCGGCGCCGGACGTCAGGGCGGCCTCCAGCTCGGTCACGACATCGAGATCATCAATGCGGAAATCGATCATCTCCACCGCGTCGCGCGCCTCGGCCAGGGACTCGGCCACCACCATCGCCAGCGCATCGCCGACAAAGCGGACCCGATCGCGCGCAAACACCACCCGGGTTGGATTGGCAGACTGGGAGCCGTCGCGATTGGGGATCGAGAACGAGTCCAAATGGTTGCCGCCGAGCATATCCAAATCGGCGGCGGTCACCACCGCCAATACCCCTGGCGCGGCCTTGGCGTCGCTCACATCGAGCTTGGTCAAGGTCCCATGCGCCACCGGCGAGCGCAAGAACACCGCCCGCGCCTGCCCCTCCCAGGCGAAATCATCGACATACCGACCTTCGCCCTTCAGCAGCCGACCATCCTCGACCCGCTTCACAGACTGACTGATTCCAAACTTGCTCATGACGCCTCTAACTTTCGCTTAGAGCCAACTTCGGCGATCAGCCCAGGCCAAGCTGATCGCCGAAGTTGGCGGCAGAGAGTAACTTCTATCGCACCGCACTATCATAGAGCGGCTTTGCGGAAGGTCTCGCTCAAGTGCGACCTTGCGCCGAATTCACAACTCGGATCGCCGCAACCATGCCGACACCGTCTCAAAAAACGCATCCGGGCGCTCAGCATGCAGCCAATGCCCCGCCCCTGGCATCGCCTCGATTTCCGCCGCCGGAAACAACAGTCTAATCCGCCCCTGCGCCGCCTCAGTCACATACTCGGAGGCTCCGCCATGATAGAATAAGGCCGGGCCGTCATAGCGCCGCGCCGACAGCGCGCGCGGCTCCAAAGACGAAGGCCAGCCGGTCAAATCCGACATCGCCGCCGCGATGGCGTCGAGATTGAGCCGCCACCGCGCCCGCCCGTCCTCAATCATCAGATTTTGCAGAATAAACGCCCGCAGCGGCGGCTCCGGAATCGCCGCCGCCAACATCGGATCGGCCTGGCTTCGGCGCGAGACCGCCGAGAGATCCATCCCCCGCATCGCGTCGATAAAGGGCGCGTGGCTGTGATCATAAACAACAGGCGCCATATCGGCGGAGATCACGGCGGCCGCGCGCTCCGGCGCCGCCAACGCTGCGGCCATCATGGTCTTGCCGCCCATCGAATGGCCGAGCAGAACGGCCCGCGAGCCCGCCCCAAACGCCACGTCCAGCGTCTCCAGCAGGTCGTCGCCCATTGCGACATACTCCATGGCGTCGTCCCAGCCGCTGTCGCCATGGTTGCGCAGATCCACGGCCAACACCGGCCGCTCCTCCGCGAACCGCTTCGCCAGCGTCGCCCAATTCCGCGCCGAGCCGAACAACCCGTGGGCGATCACTAAGGGCGTCGCCCCCTCAGGCCCGTCAACTCGCTGCGCCGCCAATCTCATCGCCCGTCCTCCTGACCAATCCCCCTGGCCCATCCCCCTGGCCCATCCTTCTGGCCCATCCTTCTGGCCCATCCTTCTGGCCCTGCCGCACATCACCCGCATCGCCGATGCTTGGGACGGGATCAAGCCTCTTCCGCCGGCGCGTGTCCACTCCAAGGCGCCGCCAAGGCCAAAGCCGCCACCAAACCCACCACGCCGAACCCCGCGCTCAGCCAATAGGCCCCCGAGCCGTAGATCGGATAAACCCACGCCGCCAAGCTCGTCGCCAACAGCATCGCGACCCCGCCCGCCGCCGCCGCCGTCACCCCCTGCGCCGTCGCCGAGAGGTTGGCTGGCGCCCGCGCCGCGATAAACGCCAATGCAGCGAGATGGATCAGCCCAAAGGTCAGCGCATGCAGCGTTTGCAGCGCAATCAATGCCGCCAACCCCGGTTCAAACGCCATCGCCGTCCATCGAAACGCCGCCGCCGCGCCGCCCAGGGCCAGCGCCCGCGCCGGCCCCAGCCGCTCGATCACCGAACGGCCGACCATAAACAGCCCGATCTCCGCCGCCACGCCCCAGGCCCACAGCCCACCGATCACCGTCTCGGAAAAGCCGAGGTCACGCCAATGCACTGAACTGTAGACGTAATACACCCCATGACTCGCCGTAGTCCCCGCCACCGCCAGCATAAACAGCGCGAAGCCGGGCTGGGACAGCACCGACCACAACCCCCGCCAGATCGGCGGCGCAGCTTTCCGCGCACTCGGAAACGGCGCATCGGCGGCCCCAATCGCGCCCAACGCCAGCGCCACCGCCATCCAAATCGGCGCCACATCCACGCCATACCGCGCCACCGCCGCGCCGCCCAGCGCTGTCGCCGCCAGAAACGCCAGCGACCCCACCGCCCGCGCCCGGCGATAGGAGAACCCCGCCCGGTCAGCGGCGGCGTAGCCATGGGCGTCGGACATCGGGATCAGCCCGGCGAACGCCGCCGATGAGAGCATGGTCAGCAGATACAGTTCGGCCCGGCCCGACGCCGCCAGATGCAGCGCCGCCGCCGCCGCGCCCACCAACGCCAAGCCGGTCAACGCTGCGCGCGGCCGCCCCCACCGGTCGGACCACGCCGGCAGCGCCACCCCGGCGACAATCCGCGTCGCCACCCCAACCGAATGAAGCACCCCGATCTCAGCGGCGCTGAGCCCCCAATCCTCCAGCCACAGCTGGAGAAACGCCATCTGCATGCCCAGCGCCAGAAACAGCCCGCTGAACAGCACGGCGACGCGGATCTCGCCGCCCAACGAAGATGTGGAGGTCATGGAGTAAGCCTAAACGCCGAATGCGGAGTCAGGCAGATAGTCCACCAACGCCCCGGCGTGAAGCGGTTTGCCGCCGGGCGGCGAAAGCTCAAACCCTGAGCTCCGCTTAGATGATTGCACACTATCAACGACTAATATATTAGATAAATCACTTACTGTGCCTAACAGGGCATCAACAAATAAAAATCTGACTTTGGCTGGGAGGACCGCCATGAAATTCCACGTCTTTGGGAAGGCGCTGGCTTTGGCTGCGGCTTTAGCTATGGGAGCCAGCGCGGCATTCGCCGCCGACCGTGTTCTAAAAATTCAAACCTCATCGAATGCGAGCCATGCGTCGCTCGCCTATCTCAACGAAGAATGGCTGCCGAAACTGGAAGAGATGACCGGGGGGACGCTGGGGCTTGAGCTGCTGCCCGTCGACGCCGTCGTCCCGCGCCGAGAAACACCCGAAGCCATCGGCGTCGGCGTGCTGGACGGCGACCTGACCTCGATCAATTACTTCTCTGGAATCGACCCGGCCTTCGCCCTGATGGGCGACCTGATCGCCGGTTACGACAGCGCCGACCAAATCCAAGCCTTCTGCGCCCAAGGCGGCGGCAAGGAGATGCTGCAAAAGCTGTTCACCACCCACTACCCCGGCGTGCATGTGATCGGCTGCGGAGCGTATGCGCGCGAGGCGTTTGTCTCGAAAGTCCCGGTGCGCAGCGTCGCCGATCTGGCCGGTCTCAAGATCCGCTCGCCGGAAGGTCTCGCCGCTGACGTCTTCAAACGCGCCGGCGCCGCGCCTGTCTCCATGTCCGGGTCGGAAACCTATGGCGCGCTGGAGAAAGGCGTCATCGACGCCGCCGATAATTCAGCCTACGCCAACAACGACTCCAACGGCATGCACAAGATCGCCAAATACCCGATCTTCCCAGGCATCCATTCCACGCCGATCCTACAGTTCACCGTCTCCGAACAAGTCTGGGGCGAGTTGAGCGCACAGGAAAAAGCGGCGCTCGAAACCTGGTACCTCGCCGCCTATAATGGCCTGCGCCAGCACTTCGACCGCCTCGACCGCCAGTTGGTGGCCCGCGACAAAGCGGCGGGCGAGCTGGACATTATCGACTGGCCACAAGCTGAGCGGGACGCCTTCCGCAAGATCGCCCAGGAAGCTTGGAGTGATTTCGCCAGCCAGTCTGATCTCGCGAAAGAGGTCTACGACTCGCATATCGCGTTCATGAAGCAAGCCGGGCTGCTCTAAGCAGTCGGAATGACGCTGTGAATACGCGCCCGGCGGCGACCCGCCGGGCGCAATTTTACAGCGCCGAGAAACTCGCAACAACCTTCTAGAATCTGAAGCGTCCAGCGGCGCGGGGAACGCTACATGAGCGGCGACTACCAGGAAAAACTTGCCGATGCGCCGCTTGAGGTCGCCGGAGACGATCCTCGCCATGAAGAGGATTCCGTCGTTACGCGCGCCGACTATACGCCAGTTGACCATTTCAGCCATGTTCTCGGCATTGGCATATCCTGCTTCTATCTGATCGCGGCGCTGGTCACGCTCTTCGAGGTGTTTTCGCGATATCTGCTCAATGCGCCGACCTATTGGGCGTTCGAGACCGTGATGATGCTCTGCGCGGCGGCCTGGATGTTGTCCTCCGGCTTTATCACGCTGAAACAGCGCCACATCGCCATCACCGTCTTCCATGTCCTCGCCAGTCCGAGGCAGCGCTGGTGGCTGGACCTGTTCGCCATGATCGTCGGCGTGATCGCGCTGTATATGCTGCTCAGCGACGCCTCCATACGCGCCTATGACAGCATCGCCCGGCTTGAAAAGTCAGGCTCCGCCTTCAATTCGCCGCTGCCGATGATGCTGAAATCTCTAATGGTGGCTGGCGCGTTTATCTATCTCGCGCAGCTTCTGGTCAACCTGCACCGCCATTTCAAAAGCCGCCTCGCGCAATGGGTGGTGCGGGCGGCCGCCGCCTATATCGCATTCTATTTCCTGGTGACCATGCTGGGACACGCCTTCGATGTTTCTTGGGCTGCGGCGATTTCCGATCAATTCTCAGCCATCGGGAAGGCGCTTGACCCGTCGAAGGCGCTGAACATGCGCGCGATAGACCTCGGAACCGTCTCGATCATCATGGTCTTGCTGCTGATCGCGCTGATGATGACCGGCATGCCGCTGGGGATCGTCACGCTGATCGTATCGGTGATCATGGCGATCGCCTTCTTCGGACCGCGCGGACTATTTCTGGTATCCTCCAACGCAGTCGGACTGCTGGAACATTACTCGCTGGTCGCGGTGCCCTTCTTCGTCTTGATGGCCTCCGTGTTGGAACGGGCCGGCATCGCCGAAGATCTGTTCGACGCCATGTCGATTTTCGCCGGCAAACTGCGCGGCGGCGTCGCGGTGCAGACCACGGTGGTTGCAGTCATTCTCGCAGCCATGTCCGGTGTCATGGGCGGCGAGATCGTGATGTTGGGGCTGGTGGCGCTGCCGCAAATGTTCCGGCTCGGCTATGACCGCAAGCTTTCCATCGGCCTGATCTGCGCTGCGGGCGCGCTCGCCACCCTGATCCCGCCCTCGATCATCATGATCGTCTATGGTCTCTCAGCCGAGGTAGGCATCGGCGATCTGTTCATGGCCGGCGCCGTGCCCGGGCTCATGCTGGCGGTGTTCTACGCCAGCTATGTGCTGATACGGGTGAATCTCAACCCATCGCTGGCCCCGACAGCGGCGGAGGTCGCTGCCGCGACAGGGCAGGAGCAAAAGCTGTCAAGCGAGCGGTTAATGGCGGTTTTCCTGTGCATCCTGCTGATCGGCGCTGTCATGGGCTCGATCTATGGCGGCGTGGCCAGTGTGACGGAGGCCGCCGCCGTCGGCTGCATCGGATCGCTGTTCGTCGCGGCGGTGCGCAATAAATTCAACTGGTCCGTCATCACCGCCGCACTGCTCGGCTCGATGTCCACCGTCGGCACCATCATCTGGCTGGTTCTTGGCGCCGTGAGCTTCGTCGGCATCTTCAACCTGGTCGGCGGCGGCGACTTCATGCGCTCGCTATTCCTCGATCTAGGCCTATCAGCATTGGGCACGGTGCTGGTGATGATGCTGATCCTGATGGTGCTGGGCACCTTCATGGAATGGATTGCAATCGTCTTCATCACCGTTCCGGTGTTTGCGCCGGTGGTGATGGAGCTCGCTCCCGAACTCGGCCTGTCTCCCGATCAAGCCAAGGTCTGGTTCGGCATCCTGTTCGTTATGAACATCCAGATCTATTTCCTTTCGCCACCCTTCGGCCCCGCCTGCTTCTGGCTAAAATCCGTCGCTCCCAAGGACGTGACGCTACAGGAAATCTTTATCTCGGTGTTGCCGTTTATCGTGCTGCAAATTATCGGGCTCCTGCTCGTACTACGCTATCCACAAATCGCTCTGTGGCTGCCTGAGTTTCTGGCCGGAGGCCCGTTATGATCGGACGCGATTCCCGAGAGGATATGGATGGCTATGGCGTTTGGCCCTGGATCGCCGGCGTGCTGCTCGGGGCATTGCTGATCTGGCTGATGTTCCAGTTCGCAAACCCGATATCCTGACGCCGCTAAGCGGTTAGCTACCCGAGACCCCGAAGGCCGAATACGGCAGATAGTCCACCAGCGCCCCGGCTTGAAGCGCCCCGGCGTCATGTGGCAGGTCAGCCAGACCGTCGGACC
>JAHQVS010000196.1 GCA_019634215.1 Paracoccaceae bacterium
AGGAGGCAAAGGCCGCCCCAGAGCAGATCGCCGAGCGCCGCGAAGAGCTGGCAGCCCGGCTGGAGGAGGCCGAGACCCGCCGCACCCGCGCCGTCGACCTGCTGGCGGAGGCCGAGACCGGGCTACGTGAGGCGACCAAGGCTGAGAAGGAGGCCGAGGGCAAGCTGTCCGAAGCCCGAGAGGGCCGCGCCCGCCTGGAAGCGCGCGCCGAGGCGGCCAAGGAGCGCGCAGAGGAGCTCAGCGCGCAGCTGCTGGAGAAATCTGGCTGTCCGCCGCAGGAGTTTCTGGAGAGCTTCGAGCTCGATCCGGAAGCACTGCCACTGGTGAAGGATCTGGAGAAGAACATCGTCCGCTTACGCCAAGAGCGCGACAAGCTGGGGGCGGTGAACCTGCGCGCGGATCAGGAGCTGGCCGAAGTCTCCGCCGAACGCGAGACTCTGGCCGCCGAGCGCGAGGAGTTGGATGCGGCCATCGCAAAGCTGCGCCAGGGGGTGAACGCGCTGAACAAAGAGGGCCGGGAGCGCATGCTCGCCGCCTTCGACGAGGTCAACCGCAACTTCACCACCTTATTCAAGCATCTGTTCGACGGTGGCGACGCTCGGCTTGAGTTGGTGGAATCCGACGACCCGCTCGAAGCCGGTCTGGAGATCATGTGCCAACCTCCCGGCAAACGGCTCGCCACCCTGTCGCTGCTCTCCGGCGGCGAACAGACCCTGACTGCGATTTCGCTGATTTTCGCGGTGTTCATGGTCAACCCGGCGCCGATCTGTGTCCTCGACGAGGTCGACGCCCCGCTCGACGACGCCAACGTCGCCCGCTTCTGCGGTTTGCTCGACGAAATGACGCGCCGCACCCAAACCCGGTTCCTCATCATCACCCACCATGCGGTGTCGATGAGCCGGATGGACCGCCTGTTTGGGGTGACCATGGTGGAGAAAGGCGTTAGCCAATTGGTGTCGGTCGACCTGGAGACAGCCGTCGAATTGGTCGACGCCTGACATATTTTCACATTCAGCCTAAAAGTATCAGTAATTTCAAATAGCTATAAATTTGCCATAGTCCTATTCCCGCCTTGACACCACTGAGTCTCCGCTTCTACTTTCCGCGCGTCGATAACGAGCGGCCAACTGGCCGGCGAACGGAGCGCGCCCGGTCGGCGCCCAGCGGGTCATGCTGCGGTGCAATCGGGAGGGAGACATGTCGGACTCGGGGCCAAAATCCGATCTGGGCGATCGGATCCGAGATGCGCGGGCGGCGCAGACCACAAGGTCTCGCAGCAACGCTTCCGACAAGTACAACCAGCTCACGCTCGCGTGGCGGATGACCATCGAGTTGGTGGTCGGAACCACAATCGGGTTCGGCATCGGGTGGGGGCTCGACAGCCTGTTCGGCGTCAAGCCTTTATTTATGTTGGTTTTTGGCCTCCTAGGCTTTGCGGCTGGCGTCAAGACGGTGATGTCGACGGCGCGGGAGGTTGGACGACGAGCGCAACGGGCCGCCGAGGGCGAAAACGCCACGGGGTCTGATCAGGCGGACGAGCGGTGAGGTTCACCATACCGAACCCCGCACACGACGAACGAAGGAGCGAGTAGTGGCGGAAGCGAGCGGTTCGGGTTTCTCGATCGACCCGATGGGCCAGTTCAACATTGTCTCGCTGTTCGGCGGAGACGTTGACACCTTCACCTTCACAAACTCGACCCTCTGGATGGCGCTGGTAGTGCTCGCCGCATCCTCCTTATTTATCTTCGGCTCACAAGGTCGGGCCCTGGTGCCAACCCGCCTTCAATCGGTGACGGAGCTTGCTTACGAGTTTATACATAATCTTGTAAAAGACACTGCAGGCACAGATGGCCTTAAATACTTTCCATATATTTTCACGCTCTTTATATTTATCGTCTTTTCAAATGTGCTTGGTCTGATCCCTTACTCATTCACTGTCACCAGCCATTTCGCCGTCACAGTGGTGCTAGCGTTGATGGTATTTATTACAGTGACCGTGATCGGGTTTCTTAAGCACGGCCTCGGTTTTATAAACTTTTTCATCCCGCATGACGCACCGGGCTGGTTGAAGCCGATCCTGTTTGTGATTGAGCTGATCTCTTACTTTGTCCGCCCAGTCAGCCATTCGGTGCGACTTGGCGCCAACATGCTCGCCGGCCACGCGGTGCTGAAGGTGTTCGCCGGTTTCGTCTACCCAATGTCGGTCGGCGGCATTCTGCCGTTGGCGGCGATGGTCGGGATCTACGGCCTGGAGGTGCTGGTGGCGCTGGTTCAGGCGTTCATCTTCACCATCCTGACCTGCATCTATCTCAACGACGCGCTGCACATGCACTGACGGCGCGATCCGTCCCCACAGACTGAACAGTCCGAACCTAAAGGAGCACTATCATGGAACTCGCCGCTGCGGCCGCTCTCGGCAAATACATTGGCGCTGGTCTGGCCTGCATCGCGATGGGCGGCGCCGGCATCGGCGTCGGCCATGTGGCTGGCAACTTCCTTAACGGCGCGCTGCGCAATCCGGCGGCCGCGAACCAGCAGATCGGCAACTTCTTCGTCGGCATGGCCTTCGCGGAAGCGCTCGGCATCTTCGGCTTCGTCGTCGCCCTGCTGCTGCTGTTCGTCGTCTAAGACGGCCCCGCGCCACACAGCTCACGCGGTCGCGCCCGGCGCGGCCGCGTCACCCGTATCCGCGCTTTCGCGTCGCCACACCGAGGGGCGATTATCCGGGGCGATCATCCAAAGGGCGATCATGGCCGATCCATCATCGGCGGAACACGCCGCCGTTCCCGCGTTTCCGCAACTGCATTTCGAATATTGGCCGACGCAGATCTTCTATCTGCTGGTCGCGCTGGTCGTTTTGTATTTCATCCTAACGCGCAACGCGTTGCCGAAGGTTCAAGCGACGCTCGAGGAACGCCGAGACACCATCTCCGGCGATCTCGACAAAGCGGCGGAGTTTAACCTGGCGGCGGAGGAGGCCGAGGAGGCCTACAAAGCCGCCCTGCAGAACGCCCGCGCCGAGGCTCAGAAAATCGCCGACAAAACCAAAGCCGACGTCCGGGCGAAACTCGACGTCGCGATCGCCGAGGCGGACAAGCGCATCGCCGAACAGACCGCCGAAAGCCAGAAGCGCCTCGAAGCGCTGATGCAAGAGGCGGCGGCCAAGGCGCAAGAGGTCGCGTTCTCAACGGCGAGTGCGCTGTCGCAGCGCTTCAGCCCAACGCCGATCACGGATGCGGAAATTCAGACGGCGGTGTCGAGACGTTTGTCGTCGAGCTTCGGAGGCTGACATGCTGAACGCTTACCTGCTGGCCCCGCTCGCCGGCGGCTTCCTGGCCTTCGACAACGCCGAAACCTGGGTGTTGGTCGCGTTCCTGTTGTTCGTCCTGCTGCTCTATCTTGTGCGGGTGCATGAGATCATCGGCAATGCGCTGGATAACCGCGCCAACAACATCCGCAAACAGTTGGATGAAGCGCGTCAACTCCGTGAGGAAGCGCAGACCAAGCTGGCGGATTGGCAGCGCAAACAACAGGAAGTGCAGGCGCTGGCGGTCGATATTGTCGAAAACGCCAAGAAAGAAGCCGAGCGGTCGGCGGAAGAGGCCAAGCGCACGATTGAAAACACCGTCGCCCAGCGCCTACGCGCTGCTGAGGAGCAGATCGCTCTGGCAGAGGCTGACGCCGTTCGCGCCGTGCGCAACGCTTCGGTGGACGCCGCTGTGGCGGCGACGGCCGATCTCATGAAACAGAAAATGGGGCCGAGCGACGCTTCCTCGATGCTCGACCGCGCCATTGACGAAGTTGGTGGCCGGTTAAACTAGAGCCTTTTCCATGAACTCCCGTTCACGCCAAAGGCTCTCATTCCTTGTTTGCCGCATTCTCGAAGCGCAAAACCGCACACAGTTTTGCTGAAAATGCTCTAGCCGCCGGCTGCAATCGGAAAAGCACTCTCGCCCTCGACGCTTCACCGTGTCGGGGGCTTTTTATGTTCGGTTCACCGCGTGATATTCTGCGTTCGGCCGCATATCCACAGCCGACGCCATACGGTTCGACATCGCGAAGAACGACGCCACCGCCGCCACATCCCAAATGTCGCGATCGCTGAATCCGGCATCGCGCATCGCAGCTCGATCATCCTCTTCAATCTGATGCGAGCTGAGCGCCACCTTCTCGGCGAAAACCAGCATGGCCCACTGGCTCGGCTCCAGGTCAGCGGCGCGCCAATTCATCACCAACAGATCGCCCAAGATTGGATCATCCGACAGCGCGCGCACCGCGTGGCCATGGGCGGTGAGGCAATAGAAGCAGCGGTTGGCGCTGGAGACCACTACCGCGATCATCTCCCGCTCCAACTTGGAGAGGTTGCTCTCAGCCAGCATCAGATTGTTGTACATCGCCGTGAAGACACGGAATTTCTCAGCGTCAAAGGCGTAGGCTTTCAGCACGTTGGGGATCAGGCCGAGCTTATCCTCGCATTTGTCGAAATAGGCGGCCATATCCTCCGGCAGAGGATCGACCATGGGGAGATCCAGCGCCGTCACCACCTTATGAGCCGCCATGTCGTTCTCCCCTGATATCAGCCGTTCGCCGGCTTTCGATAATATACGTATCCGCCAACTTCTCGCGCCCCGAGCGCACTGTAAAGCGCCCGCGCCGGGGTGTTATCGGCCTCGACGTCGATCAGCAGCCGCTCCGCCCCCTGCCGCCGCGCCCAGGCCGCCGCCCCGATCCCGAGATCGCGCGCGACGCCACGGCGGCGGTGGCTGGGCTTGACGTACACCGCATGCAGCATGGCGCCAGCAGGAGCCAGGCCGACGAAAGCTGCCCCAATCAACCGGCTCTCCAACCGCGCAGCCACGCGCTGCCCCACCGCCACACGCGCCATCACCTCCCGGCGTGGCGCCTGCACGCCGCCGGTCTCCCACAGCTCCGATAAACCGGCCAATGGAGCGGAGACATGGATCAGATAGGGAGTGGCCTCAGTCGATAACGGCTGCATCGACAGAGCCTCAGCAGGCGCTTGCAAGCACCGCGTCTCCGCCTCGGCGTGGTAGCCCCTTTGCGCCAAGACCGCCGCCATCTCGGCGGCCACAGCCGCAGGCAATTGCAACAGCACATCGGCGCGTTTTTCGGTGTAGAACGCCTCCGCCTGAGGGATGGCGGCGCACAATACCGCTGCATCGTCGGTTAACGGACGCGCCGAAGCCGCGCGGCGGCCCGCGCCCTCGGTCCAGCGCGCCCGCCAGGGGCCGATATCGAGAATCTCAGCAGCAGGCCACGTCGCCTCCTGCGCGGTGAAGCGCGCTTCGGACCAATCCGCCATACCGCCCTATATCCCCTGATTTAGTCGACGCTGCGCTTCATCAGCCGCTGCTTCTCGCGGTTCCAATCGCGCTGTTTATCCGTTTCGCGCTTATCGTGGAGCTTCTTGCCCTTGGCGAGCCCGATCTCCAGTTTAGCGATGCCCTTCGCATTGAAGAACATCTTCAGCGGAATCAACGTCATGCCCTCACGCTGTACTGCATTCGCCAGCCGATCAATTTCACGGCGATGCATCAGCAGCTTCCGCCGCCGCCGCTCCTCATGATTAAAACGGTTGGCCTTGTCATACTCTGGGATGAAGCAGTTGATCAGCCAAAGCTCACCGCCCTCGGCGGAAGCGTATGATTCGGCGATGGTCGCCTTGCCCTCGCGCAGCGACTTCACCTCAGTGCCGCTCAGCATGACTCCGGCTTCGAACACATCCTCGATGGCGAAGTCGTGCCGCGCGCGGCGATTCTCCGCCGCGACGTTCGACTTATCAATTTTCTTCTTAGCCATGGGACAGGTTCACTATCTAAAACAGGGAAGCGAGAGATGGCCCCAACGCCTCACCCATTCAAGACGCCGGCGTGCGCCATCGCCGCCCGCACCTCGCCCCGGCAAGCCTCCGTCGCCGCCACCAGCGGCAGCCGCACCGCATCGGAGCATTTACCGAGCAGAGACAGCGCGTACTTGGTTGGAGCCGGGCTCGCCTCAAAGAACAGCGCCTTATGCAGCGGCATTAACTTGTCTTGCAGCGTCAAGGCCTCGGCGTAATCACCGCGCAAGCAGGCCTCCTGAAACTGGGCGCAGAGCTTCGGCGCGACATTAGCCGTCACCGAAATGCAGCCAACGCCGCCATGGGCGTTGAAAGCAAGCGCAGTGCCGTCTTCACCGGAGAGCTGGATAAAATCTGTTCCTGCCTCCAACCGAGTCAGCGACGGGCGGGTCAGATCAGCGGTGGCGTCCTTAATGCCGGTAATGCGCGGCAGCTCGGCCAAACGCGCGACCGTCTCCACCGAGAGATCTGCGACGGTGCGGCCCGGAACATTGTAGAGTATGATGGGAATCTCAGCGGCGTCATGCACCGCCTTGAAGTGAGCGAACATCCCCTCCTGAGTCGGCTTATTATAATAAGGCGCGACCACACGCGCGGCGTCGGCGCCGCTGGCGGCGGCGTGACGGGTCAACCGAACCGCCTCTCGGGTGCTGTTGGAGCCGGCGCCTGCGATCACGGGCACGCGGCGGTTAACCACCTTCACCACCCGCGCGACAACCGCCTCATGCTCCTCATGCGACAGCACCGGCGTCTCGCCAGTTGTGCCCACGGGGACGAAGCCGTGGGTGCCTTCGGCGATATGCCACTCCACCAGCGCGTCCAACGCCGCCCAATCCACGCCGTCTTCGGCGAAGGGGGTCGCCAGCGCGACGATTGAGCCTC
>JAHQVS010000197.1 GCA_019634215.1 Paracoccaceae bacterium
CGGCGAGCGTAATCATCATCCGCGTCGAACCACCACCGACAGTGAACAGCGTCCCGGAACCGCACCCCCCGCCGAGTTGCATGCCGACGCCAAAGATCGCAGCGCCCACCGCCGAAGCGAGGCCGACCGGGAACACCCACCCCGAGGCCTTAACGTCAACCGCCTCGCCATAGGCGATCAGGGGAAACGCGGCGGCGCAGGCCACCGCTAACAGCAACAGTTGCGCCCGCAGCCCAGCGCCCCGCCGCTCCCGTGCGAACCGCCGCCACGCGGCGGTGAAGCCGAATGCGGCGTGATACAGCGTCAGACCCCCCAAAGCGCCGACGCCGACCGCGATCGCCAGCCGCGCGCCCCCGGCGTCCGCCGCCGCGACACCCACCGCCGCCAAGCCCGCAGCCGCAGCGATCACCACAAAATGCTGCACTGCACTCCCCTTACGTCAATTGTGCCTTGATCCATGCTCCCGAAATGGCCTTTTTGGTGTGTCAAGGCCATGCCTCATATTGAGAGATCGCAATTTGTTGAGCGACGGAAAACGATCACGTCCCCGTTACGCCATCGTCACGTGCTCAATCCTCGAGTCGCGACTATATCTAAACAAGCGACGTGTTTTGTCGCTCATCGATTGCGCATCTGCTTGGCTCACGCCGGGCTGATCCGAGGACAAGGACCACCGCATGCCCCTGAGCGACGCTTACGGATACGACCTCACACTCGATGACGCTGTTGCGTCGCAGCATTGGGACGCGACAGTACGCGCCTTTCTGGCCCATTCGGCGGCGACAGCGACCCATCTGGGCGCCACCCTGACAGCCGCCCCCGCGTTCGCCCTCGCCCACGCCGCGAAGGGTTTTTTTATGCTTCTTCTCGGCCGGCGCGAGCTGATCGACAGCGCGCGCGAGGCTTACCAAGCCGCCAATCGCACCGCCCCGGACGCTACTCTGCGTGAGCGACGGTATGTCGAAGCGCTCGGGCTTTATCTGGATGGCCAAATCATCCCCGCCGCCAACCTTCTTGATGAAACCCTGAAGGCATATCCGCGCGACGCGCTCCTGATGAAGTTGGTTCACGCCCTGCGGTTCATCCTCGGCGACGCCGTGGGCATGCGCAGCTCCATCGAGTCAGTGATCCCCGTTTATGGCGACGATCACCCCGCCGCTGGCTATATCAACGGCTGCTACGCCTTCGCGTTGGAGGAGACCGGCGACTATCTCGCCGCCGAGCGCCGGGGCCGCGACGGCTTGGTGATCGCACGCGACGACGCCTGGGGTCTGCACGCAGTGGCGCATGTCTACGACATGACCAACCGCACCAGCGAGGGCGTGGCCTGGATTTCGCGCCAACCGCAAGCCTGGGAGCATTGCAACAACTTCGGATACCATGTGTGGTGGCATTTGGCGCTTTTCCATCTAGATCGTGGAGAGCATGGCCGGGTTCTGGAGCTTTATGACCAGGAAATCCGCAAGGACAAAACCGACGACTATCGCGACATCTCCAACGCCGCCTCGCTGCTGATGCGCCTGGAGTTGGAGGGCGTCGATGTAGGCGATCGTTGGGAAGAAATCGCCGAAATATCGGCCAGTCGCACTGAGGACGGTTGCGTGGTGTTCGCCGACCTGCACTATCTCCTGGCGCTGAACGGCGACCAGCGGGAGGACGCGGCGTGCAAGCTGCTGACCGCCATGCGCACCAACGCCGAGCGCCGCCTGGGCTGCATGGACGAAGTCGCTAGCAGCGCCGGGGTGCCGGCCGGAAATGGCCTCATCGCCTTCGCCGCCGGCGACTACGCCACCGCCTACAGCCATTTGACGTCGGCGCGGGCGCATATGCCCACGGTCGGCGGCAGCCACGCCCAACGCGACGTGTTTGAGCGGATCACGATTGAGGCCGCCCTGCGCGCCGGACTGTTGACGGAGGCCCGCGCCACGCTGCAAGACCGCTCTCGGCGGCGTGGTGCGTCCGACCGCTACACTGAGACGCGTTTGGTCCGTATCTCCGAACTGCAAACCGGGGACGCCGAGGTCGCCGCCGCCGTGATCTAACGCGCAGCCAAGAAAGCCGCACGGCTTTTCGGAATGGGGCCAGCCGGATCGCCGTCAAGGCGCGCTCGGCCTTGCGGCGCGCAGCCAATTTCGCGGCGATCCGCCCGCTCCTGGGCGATCGTCGTTGTCACCAACCTGCGCGCGGCCGCTGCTTAACCAGCGCGCCGCGCGCCTTGTTAACGGGAGGCCGGTGTGAGCGGCGACAGTTCCCCAGCCCCAACGACGGCCTCGGCCGCCGCCATGGACAGCTTTCGGCGGGAGTCCGCGCCTCCTCCAAACGAGGGGACGGACGGAACCATCGCAAACACCGCCCGTGCCGAGACGTCCCGCAAGAAACCCCGAGACATCCGGCTGGATTTCTTTCGGGGCGTTGGGATGTTCATCATCTTCACCGCCCATATGGGTCCCTACAACCCATGGGTGCGCTGGATACCCGCGCGCTTCGGATACTCTGACGCCACCGAGATCTTCGTGTTCTGCTCGGGAGCGGCTTCGGCAATGGCGTTCCTGGCGGTGTTCGAAACCCGGGGATGGTGGCTAGGCACCGCCCGCATTCTTTGGCGGATGTGGCAGATTTATTGGTGCCATATCGCGATGTTCTTTGCGATTGTGGCTTCCTTGGCTTGGGTGGATGCGAATTTTGAGTTGAGCCGCTCTTATGTGCAGGTACTCAACGTCGCACGCTTCTTCGACAATGCCCGCGAATTCACACCAGCGCTGCTCATGATGACCTATGTGCCGAATTATTTCGACATATTAGTGATGTATATTGTCATCTTGGCGTTGATCCCGGTGGTCGCGGGCCTGTCGATCGCGCCGAAGCGAGCGGCGCTTGGCGCGGTGTTGGCGCTTTGGGCCGTCGCCTATCCGCTGGCGCTAACGCCGTCCGAGGCTGGCCAAACAACCCTGGCGCTGGGTTGGATCGCCTCCGGCGCGGCCGCCTTCGGGTTATTTTATGCTTTATCCTCGCTCAAACAGCCCGGTCCGATCGTCTTCGTCGCCGGGCTTTGGTTGCTTGTCAGCCAGCCCTGGGTGATCGCCGTCGACATTCCGATCTTCACCGGCCTAAACCTTCCCGCCGAGATCACCTCCGACCGCCAATGGTTCTTCAACCCCTTCGCTTGGCAGTTGGTGTTCTTCACCGGCTTCGCCTTCGCCGTCGGCTGGCTGCCACGCCCACCGGTCGACAACCGCCTGATCGCGCTGGCCATCGTGGTGGTTGCGCTGGCGATCCCAATCAGGTTTTGGGGCATCGTGCGCGAGGTGGAGCTGTTTCAAGAGATCCGCAGTGCGTTGTCGCCACTCGGAGGCAAGAGCTTCTTCGGGGTGCTCCGCTATATTCACTTCCTGGCGATCGCGTATCTCGCCTGGGTCGCGGCGGGCGAGGCCGGCTCCCGGTTGCCGCAAACCGGATTTGGTGGCCGCATCGTCACGGTGGTGCGGCGGGTCGGCCAACAATCGCTGGCAGTATTCGTCGCGAGCATGCTGCTGGCGCGGCTGGTTGGCATTTGGTTGTCCGAAACAGCGCGGCCGAATGAGTTGGGCGAGGTGACCTTCACCCAGGATCTGATCGTCGCCGCAGGCAACCTCGGCGGCTATGCGATCCTGGTTGGGGTCGCTTATCTGGCGAGATATTACCGCAATCCGCCCTGGAGCCCCGGCAAAACCCGCCCAACTTGATAGGGCAAAACCAACACCGGTCCCCCTGTTAAACGCGGCGCTGAAGCGCCGCGTTTTTTATTGCCCCGTTCACATCATAAATGAATGATATTCATTTTATTTATAATCCCTATGCATCTCTCTATTATTTCAAAATCTCTCCAAAACCTGTGATCACCCAACAATTGCAATAATAAATCAAAAGCACCTCATATCCAGAGCAATGAAAAAACGCTCGGGAAAAGCTATGCCATTTGACGCTTTAACACCCCGCAACAGTACGCAATCCCCCGCCTCGGCTGATCCGAAGCGTTTGCCCCAGTCTTCGAATGATGGGGTCATCCCCCTCGACGAGCTTCAACGCGGCAATCACGCCACCTTCCGCGTCTTGGTCGCCCAGCATCGCCCTTGGATGCTGGCGGTTGCGCGGCGCTATGTGAAAGACGCGGCGTTGGCCGAGGATTGCGTGCAAGACGCCCTCATCAGCGCCTATCGCCATCGGCGAAGCTTCGAGGGACGATCCTCGCTGAAATCCTGGCTTCACCGTATCACCATCAACGCCGCTTTGATGAAGCTGCGCGCCCGGCGCCGACATGACGACCGCGCCATCGACTCGTTGCCAAGCGCGTTAACCTCTGACGCCGTTGAGGGCGAGCGGGCCTGGATGCAAGTTCCGCCGCCCACCCCAGAACAACAGCTCGCGCAATCGCAAATCGCCACCATACTTCGTGCGAAGATCCAGGAACTGCCCGATCATCACCGAGACATCCTCCGCTTGCGGGATCTGGAGGAACGCAGCAACGCTGAGGCCGCCGCGATGTTGAACATCACCGAAGGCGCGGCCAAGGTCAGGCTGCACCGCGCCCGAGCCGCCTTAAGGCGGCTCTTGGCGGAGATCATCTCAGAGTTACGTTGACCGGTGCGTCTTGGTTAAAACCTTGCCTAGAATCGCGTAACGGCCGCCGCGCCGACGCGTCTAAATCGGCGACAAGCGCCGCCCCATGGCTCAGGGCGGCGCGGCGGCTCTGAGCCAGGACGACACCGGAACAAGGGAACTGACGATGTCCATCAAACGCAACGCAATCATCACCGGCTCAACCAGCGGCATCGGCCTGGGCGTCGCGGAGGCGATGGCCAAATCCGGCATGAACGTGATGCTGAACGGCTTCGGCGACGCCGCAGAAATTGAAGCGACCCGCGCCCGCCTAGCCGCGAGCTATGGCGTCGACGTGCGCTATAATGGCGCCGATATGACCAAACCAGAGCAGATCGATGCGCTTGTGGCGGACACCCGCACCGCTTTCGGCCAGGTGGACGTGGTGGTGAACAACGCTGGCATTCAGCATGTCTCACCAGTGGAGGAGTTCCCGATTGCGAAGTGGGACGCTATTATCGCGATCAACCTCAGCTCGGCCTTCCACACCAGCCGCGCCGCCTTCGCCGAGATGAAGGCGCGCGGCTGGGGCCGGATCATCAACATCGCATCGGCGCATGGGTTGGTGGCGTCGCCGTTCAAAAGCGCTTACGTCGCCGCGAAACATGGAATATTGGGCTTCACCAAGACCATCGCTCTAGAGGGCGCCCAGCACGGGATTACCTGCAACAGCATCTGTCCAGGCTATGTGCTGACCCCGCTGGTGGCGGCTCAGATCCCGGACACAGCCAAAGCGCGCGGCATCAGTGAAGAAGAGGTTAAGCGCGACGTCCTGCTAGCGGCGCAGCCAACCAAGGAGTTCGTCACCGTTGAGCAGCTTGGGGCCCTGGCGGTGTTCCTGTGCTCCGATGACGCGGCTCAGATTAACGGCGCGGCCCTGCCCGTTGATGGCGGCTGGACGGCGCAATAACCCTCAGCCTCCACCAAAGTGCGAACAAAAAAACGGCGGCTGGTGAGCCGCCGCTAGGTGGAGGTTATCCCCCTATTCTTCTGATTTAGCCTCCCACTTCACTGACCCCTAAGCTACTTGCGCCGGGCCCCGCTTCGGGAGAGCGGCGGTCAATTCGCCGCTCGCACCCGAACCCAAGCGCCGGGTCGCTGAAAAGACTGCGACACGACGAATTCATAAGGAGAGTTCTCAACCCTGGTCAGGCGATCCGTCAGGTTGTCGAGAACAAACTCCCCTCCCCGCGTGGCGACCACCAAGACGGCATGGTAAGGATAGTCGCCGGCGCCGCGCACCACCGAGATCCGCATCGCGCTGCGAGGCCAACCAAGGCGCGCCAGCACCTCGCGCTTCATCAACACATATTCTTCGCAATCCCCGGCGAGTGCGCTGAATGACCAGATATCGCCGCCTGCGTCTTCAGTCGGGAAGATGCTTTTATTAACCGTCAGGTTCACGCGCTCCAGCGACTGGAGCCGTTCCGGCGTCAACTCAGGCGCATCCGTTCGCAGGGCATGATCGCCATATTGCGCCCCGATCTTTCCCAGAATCTGGGATACATCCGGGTCCAGACGCTGATTGACACAGAACTCAGGCCGTGAGGCGCAAAGGTTCTGGAACCCACGCGGCGCCAACACGGGCGCCCCTTCATGCAGAACCGAGCGCACACCGCCGCGATCAAACGCCGCCGCAGACGGCCCAAAGCTGGCTGCGGCCCCGCCTGCTAAGACGACCAAGGCCGCCATCAGAACTTTCCTCATCCCCAGCCCCACTTATGTAATTTTGTGAGGCTCAATCTAGACTGGCCAGATTAACTCGAATTTAGAGAAGTATCTTAAAATCCATTAACTAACATAAAAATACGCTCATTTTTATGAATGGGACCCATCACGGTATTGGCGCCCTGAGCTTGGGCTGAGACCATCGACAATCCGCGCGATAGCGCTTACGTGAAAGCCTCAGATAGCGGAGAGGGGGAGAAGATGTCGCCGATTTTAAAGCTGGTTCTAGAGATAGGGCCACTCGCTGCGTTCTTCATCACCTTCAACCGGATGTCCGGCCTGAATGAGCTCGACGCGCTAATTTGGGCCACAGGGGCGTTTATGATCGCCCTGCTCATCTCCATCACCGTCACCTACGCGTTGACACGCACCATTTCGAAGGTCGCGGTGTTCACAACCGTGATCGTGTTGGCGACTGGCGGACTGACGATCTGGCTGCAAGACGGCATCTTCATTAAAATGAAGCCGACCCTGGTCAACGGCCTGTTCGCCATCACACTGGCCTATGGCCTGTTTCGGGGTCAGAGCTATTTAAAATACCTGATTGGCGACCTTTTGCCCCTGTCCGAAACCGGATGGATGAAAATCACCCGCAATTGGGCGTTGTTTTTCGCCATTATGGCGGTGTTGAATGAAGCCATCTGGCGCACTCAATCCACTGAATTTTGGGTAAACGCCAAAACATTCGGCTATTTGCCAATCACCTTACTGTTCACGTTCAGCCAAGCGCCGCTGATGGCGAAGCATGCTCTACCGGATGCCGAAGCCGCCGAGAATAAGGATCCGGCCGAAGCGTGATCCGGCGTTTTCCGTCGCGGAAGGCGGAAGCGACCCTCCCGGCTTTGCCTTCCTCCACTTACAAGCTTCGACACATACGTTGGGCGCGCCGCGCTAGTGGTTCGACTGCGACGGAAGACTCCGTCGCGCCGACCACTAGGCTCTTGATTTGGTTGCGCAACTTTCGAAGCAGATCGGGTTCGATCTGTTTCGGTTGCGCCACTGGCGCCCAACCTATCAGCGCGGGCGCGATCAAGCCGCGAATAATCGCTGTAACATCTCTTCCTGCTCGACGATCTTGTCCGAGATCCGCAATTTGCGGCGCAAATTAACGCCCACCTCCGGCTCAACGTCCCACAAGCCGAGATAGACCCGTTGACGTCCGGCGCCCTCAAACCCCAACAAATCCGGCTCCCACCCGCACCGCTTATAGATGGTGAGCATGCGGCGATCGAAAGTGGCGAGAAATTGCTTAACGCCTGCATACTCGGCCAACTCATGAGCCGCGAGCATCAGCTCCAGACCGGCGCGCCTCACCGAGCTTTCTTCTATCCAATCTGAGCTTTCGACACAGAACCGCGTCACCTCCCAAATCAGAGGAGATCGGATCGCGCCGCCACCGGATAAATGCGCGAAATGGTCCGCCGTCATGTTTGGTCCGGTGGTGGGAAGAATTCTCAGCGACCCGATATGCCGGTCCTGCTCATCAATGACGACAACATAGAGCGGATCAAACGCGTCGTATTCGTCCCGTTCACAGCCGTGGCTGTCAACCGCCACATCCCAGCCTAATCGACCTCTAAACAAACGTGCCCTGGACTGGAACATATGCCGCCCTGTCTCAGCATTGCTTTTCAGCTGATGCCCGTAGAACATTCTAATCATTTTCACCCTCACCATTTCAAGTGGTGAGGAAATAAAATCTCAAACAGAAACCAGTTGTAACTTGCTATTTATGGCAATAGTCAGAGAGATGAAACCATGCCATAGCTAATTGCTTTGGCCACAGCGTGCGCAGTATTTACCGCACCCAACTTGTGTCGAATGCTTTCGCTATGAGCACGCACGGTTCTCTTAGTAATAAAGAGTATATCAGCAACGTCCTCAAATGTTTTTCCTCTCGACAGCCAGTATATTACGTCTTTCTCCCGTGGAGACAGCTCTTGAAAGCAAGTTTCACCGCCGCCAATTTCTATTTCTCGTACTCTCTGATGAAAATAATGCGCGAGCAGCATAAAGTCTGCGCGGTTCTCCTGTAGAAATTTATTCCAGCTCTGCGGGTGCGAATCAGAATTAATTGAGAATAGTGCATGCTCCCCACTCATTCCTCTAATTGGGAACGTCATGCCGTAGGGAGTTATACTAAACTCCCTCGCTTCACCTAAGAATTCCTCACAGGGACGCCCCGAAAAATCCAAAGCTCGCCAATCAATTGGTATAAAACCCTTAAATGAGGCGGCAACCACAGGGTCGATTAAACCATATTGTTTGTCGAGATAACGGCGAACCCACATCTTATTGTATGTGGTCAATCCATAATCACCGTGGTCCGTCAGCTTGTGGACCGATGTCGCGTGATAGGTCGCGTGCGACACTTCGTAAATATCGCATATGGCTTCAATGGCTTCTTGAAGCCCTTGCGTTGTTTTACAACGTTCAATTACATCGATCGCTCTCATCTGCTGGTTTCGCACTAGATGCCTCGATCTCTCGATAGTAATAATCTTCACCTGCCTCAATAAACAGAGACAAGCGCGCCATCCTTAGAAATTTTAGCGAATACAAAAGTCTGCGTCGATGGCATACGCTGATTAATTTATCGAGCTGTTGGGCTAATTCCTGTCGAAGCTCAGTATCGTCAGTAAATCGATCCTCGATGGCGCCATCAATATCGGGATCAATGTCGTCTTTGAACGCGGACACAAGCTTCTTAATTTCTTTATCTCGGTCCGTAGTCATGCACGCCTCCCTAGGATCATTGCATCAGGATAGCGGCGCTTACAGGCGAGCGACATTGGCGCTTTTAGCAAGCGCGCGCCGCTCGGCGCCAAATTTTCTATGTCTGCGGAACCATGAACACAGCTTTCAGCCGTGGTGGACGCGATGGAAGCGTTCGCTTCCAGACAACGCACCTGACATTGGCTTAACCGCCAAGGAAGAGACGGCCAACGTCGGGGTTTTCCAACAACGCGTCGCCTTCGCCGGCGATCGCAATTTCGCCGGAGACGAGCACATAGCCGATATCGGCGAACTCCAACCCCTTCTTGGCGTTCTGCTCCACCATCACAATGGTCTTGCCCTCATTGTGCTGGAGGTCATGCAAGATCTCAAACACCATGTCGATGAAGCGAGGCTCTAGTCCGATCGAAGGTTCGTCGACCAGTAGAATTTCCGGGTTCATCACAAGCGCTCGGCTGATCTCCAACAGTCGCCTTTCGCCACCAGAGAGCACCTTGGCCTGATGCTTCCGCCGTGCCGCGAGGCGCGGGTATTTTTCAAACACCTGCTCCGCCGCCTCACGCGCCTGTTGCGGGCGGTCCATGAGGAATCCACCCATCCACAGATTCTCTTCCACGGTCATGCCGGGGAACACAGACTTGTCCTGAAGAATGTAGGCGATGCCCGCGCGTTTCAGCTTCTCATTTGGGGAGAGTTTGGTGACGTCGACCTTCTCTGCGCCGTCGCCAATTCGAATCGCCCCGGAGAAGATGTTAGTGAAGCCGAAGATCGAATGCAGGATGGTGGACTTGCCGGCGCCGTTCGGTCCGATCAGACATAATGACTGCTTGCGCCCGACCCGAAGATCAATGTTGTGCAGGATCTCCATCTGCCCATAACCGGCTCGCAGGTTCTCGATGGTCAGATAGGCGTTGTTCTGCGCCAGCCCTTCCAGGTCCGCGACCGTAACCTCCTGGGCGATCGCCGCCGCCTGTTTGGTCACCGCCTCGACTGACAGCACGGTGTCGACAGACCCCTGATGGTAACCGCCAGCCTGTTTCTTGTCGTCCGTGTCGGTCATCAATGCGCTCCCAGATAGGCGTCGATGACGCGTTGATCGTTTTGGATCTCATCCGGAGAGCCCGAGGCCAGCATTTCACCATGAGCCAGACAGTAAATGGTGTCCGCCATATTCATGATCACACGCATATTGTGCTCGATGATAAACAGCGTGATGCCAAACTCAGTGTTGGCGCGGCGCAGACGGTCAATCAGACCGTTAATCAGCGTTGGATTGATGCCCGCCGTCGGCTCGTCCAGCAGCAGCACGGTCGGTTCGTTCATCAGAGCCATGGCGAACTCCAGCAGCTTCTGCTGACCGAAAGACAGTGAACCTGAACGCAGATAGCGCTTCTCATACAGGCCGACGAAATCCAACAGGTGCTCGGCGCGCTCATGCTCTTCCTTGGAGTTGCGCCGAAATGACTCGATGAAACGCAGCTTCCGGTGCGGGGTCGAGATCAGCATGTTCTCGACGCAGTTCATCGCGCCGTAGATCCGGGTTTGCTGAAATGTGCGCAACAGCCCGAGGCGGGCGATATCCGGCACCAGAAGTTTGGAGATCTCTTTACCCTGGAACTGGATCGAGCCGCCATCGATGGGATGATAGCCGACGATAGAGTTGAACAGCGTGGTCTTCCCAGAACCGTTCGGACCGATCAGGCCGGTGATGCCGCCCTCCGGCACGGTTAACGAGATGTCGGTGTTGGCCTTCACCCCGCCATAGGATTTCGAAACGCCCTGAACTTCGATAATCGTGCTCATTCCGCCGGCTCCGCGACAGCTTGCTGCTTATTCTCAACCCGGACGCCGAACCATTCCGGCTTTTTCAGCCGCAGCCAGCCCAGAAGCCCGTCCTGGAAATACACTACCGTCACGACAATCAGCGCCCCCAGAGCCACCCACTGCCACCCAAGGAAATAGTTCCAGGTCACCTCTTTGAAGACATGGAACAGAATCGCCCCGATGATCGGCCCCCAGAGCGTGCCTTTGCCACCCAGCAGCACACACACCACCATGAAGATGCCGAGGTTGATCGTCTGATAGGCGGTCTCCAGCGGCTCGAAATGGATCAGTTGGAAGGCTGAGATCCCGCCCACGATCCCGACAAAGAACGCCGCCATCGCCCAGGTCACTAGCTTATAGCGCAGGGTGTGCAGCCCCATCGCCTCGGCCTTCTCTTCATCGTCCCGGATGGCGTTAATGGCGGCTCGAAAGCGGGTCTGATAGAGCCAGGACAGGAAGATGAACAGGACCACACCAGTCCCGGCGAACAGGAAGTAGATGAAGGTTTTGAAGTTGTCGAAATCACCGGGATAGACTGGCAGGGCGATGCCCTGGCCGCCGCCAACCCAATCCCAGTTTGACACCAGCTCACCAGCGGCGATCGCCACCCCGAGCGTGCCAATGGCAAAATAGGGGCCGCGCAATCCGAAGGTTAACCAGCCGATGGCGAAGGCGGACAAGGCGCAAAACACGCCGGCGCCGATAATGCCGACAAACAGGCCGGTGAAATACTGATCATCCGTAAAGTCAAACTTACCGCCGCCGAACGCATTGGTGTACTCGCCGACGTCATAGACCATGCCGATCGCAATCACCGCCGCGACATACATCCCCGTTCCATAGAAGAAGATGTTGCCGAGCGAGTTGTACCCCATCTGACCGCCTGTCATGTCCCACGTCAGGGACACGATGATCATTAGCCACAGGGTCGCCAGCTGGGTTTTATAGTCAGGAAACAGAAACGGCGCGGCGACAATGAGAACGAGCAACGCGACGTAGAGAATAGCCTTCTGTGCGCTCATCCCGGCCTCCTATCGCAACACTTGACGGTTGCGCCGCTGTTGCAGCAGGCGCACGAACAGCACCAGCAGCAACAGCAACACCGCGACGGCCTGTTGGTAGCCGATACCGAAGATATGGCTGCCATATTGCTCCAACGCGCCAATGCCGAGTCCTGCGGCGATGACCCCTGGCAGGTTGCCAAGTCCGGCGGCGGTGACAATCACGAAGGCGCGGACCGAATAGGTGATGCCGTAAAACGGCTGGATCACCCAAGCCATCACAATGATCGCTCCGGCGGCGCCGCAAATTGCTGAATTCAAGGAGAAGGTGAACGCATACACCTTCTCAGTGTCGATGCCGAGCACACGGGCGGCGCGGGGATCTTGCGCGGTGGCGCGGATCGCCTGCCCCATACGGCTGCGCTTCATAAACAAGATAACCCCAAGCGCGAGGCTCATGGCCATCACCACGCCAATCAGCTTGGCGGCGGGAATGTCGATAAAGCCATCAGCGAGATAGAGGGTTTCATAGTCGAGCTGCAGGCTCTGGGTGTCGGAGCCGAATATCAGGTTCAGGAGCTGAGCCATCATGATGGCGAGGCCAAAGGTGGCGAGCAACGAGGTGAACAGATCACGCTCGATCACCCGGCTGATGACCAGCTTATAAACAACCCAGCCGATCCCCCACATCACCACGAAAGCCGCCACCACAGACAGTAACGGATGCAGCCCCTGGTTGACGAGCCACCATGAGATATAGCCGCCGGAGATAACAAAATCGCCTTGTGCGAGGTTCTTGACGTTCATCACGCCCCACACCAGCGCCAACCCATAGGCGGCGAGGGCGAACAGGGCGCCGATCATCACCCCATCAATAATGATCTTTGCGTTGACGACGGGAAAGTCGACCAACATCTGAAAATTGCCGAGGATTTGGTCCATCCGGCGCGCCCCTTTTCACCACCCAAACGGCCTGCCCCAAACATTGGGCTGCAACCCGCTGTAACGTCTCTATGTACCGCGCTTACACACAGGCAGCCGAG
>JAHQVS010000198.1 GCA_019634215.1 Paracoccaceae bacterium
CGTTCTTCATCCCCTGTCTTGGCGCGGAACAGGCCGGGGACGCCCTGCCCTACCCCGCCGCCGAAGACGCCTGGGCGGCGCGCGCACTGCATCTGCGGCGCGACCGGGCCCCCGGCGCTGACGCTGTCGCGGTGTATCAGGATCTCTGGTTCTCCCGAACGCCTGCGAACGCGGAACATCAAAACGCTTAAATTTCTCGCTTTTGCCAAAACTCCAGGCGGCGGCGCCCTCGGACCCGGGAGGGGTCGCTGACCTTCCGATATTCCGCCCCCCAATCAGGCAGATTTTTGGGCTTGCCTGTTTGGCGTGCGGCGGAAATGGTTGCATTCGCGATCGCGCACGTCACCCTCACGGAGCGGAGGCGCGCGACAGCCCTCTTTTTAACCATCGGGAAGGAACCGACCGGATGCGACGAGTGACCAAAACCCTCACGGCCGCATTGGCTTCAGCGGCGCTGTTCGCTGGCGCGGCGCAGGCTGAGACGTTCAAATGGGCGTTCCAGGGCGATGTTCAGACAATGGACCCGCACGGCCTGTTCGAAACCATGACGCTCAGCTTTCAGCGCAATATCTATGAAGGCTTGGTGATCCGCGACACCAGCATGGAGTTGGTCGGCGCGCTGGCGACGGAGTGGGAGAACACCGAGCCGAACGTGTGGCGCTTTAAGCTGCGCGAAGGCGTCAAATTCCATGGCGGCGAGGACTTCACCGCCGAAGACGTCGCCTTCTCGGTCGAGCGCATCCGCACCGAAGGCTCGGACATGAAGGTGGTCGCGGGGCTGATCGAGAGCACCAACATCATCGACGACTACACCATCGATATCATCACCCCGAGCCCGAACCCGATCCTGCCGCTGCAGCTCGAAATCTTCTACATGATGGACAAGGGCTGGTCGGAAGCCAACGGCACCGCCGAAGCCACCAACGTCAAAGGCGACGACCAGGGCAATCACGCCAACCTCAACGCCAACGGAACCGGCCCGTTCAAACTGGTCGAGCGCCAAACCGGCGTGAAGACCGTGCTGGCCAAGCATGAAGATTGGTGGGGCGACGCGCCGACCAACATCACCGAGGTGATCTTCACTCCGATTGACCAGGACGCCACCCGGGTGGCGGCGCTGATCTCCGGCGACGTGCACATGGTGTACCCGGTGCCGGTTCAGGATTGGCAGCGTCTGGAAGACGCCGACGGCGTGAAGCCGCTGGCAGGCCCCGAGGCGCGCACGATTTTCCTGGGCTTTGACCAGGACCGCGACGAGCTGCTCGCCTCCAGCGTCAAGGGCAAGAACCCGTTCAAGGACGTTCGGGTGCGCAAGGCGTTCATGAAGGCGATCAACATCGACGCCATCAACGAGAAGGTGATGCGCGGCGCCGCCACGCCGACCGCGCTGATGATCGCGCCCGCCATCAACGGCTTCAACGCCGAGATGAACGAGAAGCGTGAGGCTTATGATGTCGAAGGCGCCAAGGCGCTGATGGCTGAGGCTGGCTATGCGGACGGCTTCGAAGTCACCATGGACTGCCCGAACGATCGTTACGTCAATGACGAGAAGATCTGTCAGGCCGCAGCATCCATGCTGGCCAAGATCGGCGTCAAGATCGACCTGCTGGCGCAGACCAAGTCGAAGTATTTCGGCAAGGTGCTGGCCCAGAACGACTATGACACCAGCTTCTTCCTGCTCGGCTGGACCCCGTCGACCTTCGACGCCCACAACCCGATCAGCTCGCTTTACTCCTGCCGCGTCGACGGCCTCGGCGCCTTCAACCTCGGCGGCTACTGTAATGAGCGCGTCACCGAGCTGGGCAAGATGATCCAGTCCGAGATCGACCCGGCCAAGCGCCAGGAGATGATCGACGAGGCGGCGCAGATCCATATGGACGAAGTCGGCCACATCCCGCTGCACCAGCAGCCGCTGTCCTGGGGCGTGTCCGACAAGATCGAGGTGTTCCAGCGCCCGGACAACGCCTTCGACCTGCGCTACGCGGTTGTGAAGTAATTTTCTAACAACCCTGGCCCCGCCCCTTTCTTTTGAAGGGGACGGGGCGCCCCCATTAGGCAGAATCCCGTATGATCGGCTTTATCGCCACCCGTCTTTTCCAATCTGTCATCGTCATGCTGACGGTGGCGCTGATCGCCTTCGCGCTGTTCCGCTTCGTCGGCGATCCCATCAACAACATGGTCGGCCAGGACACCACCCTGGAAGAGCGCGCGGCGCTGAAGGAGCGGTTGGGGCTGAACGATCCGTTCTTCATTCAGTTCGCCCGCTTCGCCGGAAACGCCGCTCAGGGGGAGTTCGGCTTCTCCTACCAGCACCGCCGCCCGGTGTCGGAGCTGGTCGCCGAGCGGTTGCCGGCCACGCTGGAGCTGTCGCTGATCTCGGCGATCCTAGCGCTGGCGATCGGGATACCGATGGGCGTCTACACCGCCTTACGACGAAATGGGCTGTTATCTCGCGCCTTCATGACCCTATCGCTGATCGGGGTGTCGCTGCCGACCTTCCTGATCGGCATCCTGCTGATCCTGTTTTTCGGGGTGATCCTGCGCTGGCTGCCGACCTTCGGGCGCGGCGAGGTGGTGGATCTGGGCGGCTGGACCACCGGGCTGCTGACCGAGTCCGGTCTGCGCTCCCTGATCATGCCGGCGATCACCCTGGCGCTTTTCCAGATGACGCTGATCATGCGGCTGGTGCGGGCCGAGATGCTGGAAGTGCTGCGCACAGACTTCGTGAAATTCGCCCGCGCGCGCGGGCTGCCGGACCGCTACGTCCATTTCAAGACAGCGCTGAAAAACACGCTGGTGCCGGTGATCACAATCACCGGCTTGCAGCTCGGGTCGATCATCGCCTTCGCGATCATCACCGAGAGCGTGTTTCAGTGGCCGGGGATGGGGCTGCTGTTTATCCAGGCGATCGGGAATGTCGATATCCCGGTGATGGCGGCGTATCTGGTGATGATCGCGTTCTTCTTTGTCGTGATCAATTTTGTCGTCGACATGCTTTACTACGCCGTTGATCCGCGTTTGCGCGTCGACGCGCGCGGAGGTCACTGATGTCCGTGTCCACTTCGGAACAAGCCGGGGCCGCGCCCAAATCCCGGCTGCGCAGCTTCCTCGACGGCGACGTCTGGTACAGCTTCACCCGCTCGCCGGTGGTGATGCTGTCGGCGATTTTCCTGATCGTCACCTTTCTCGCCGCCGTGTTCGCGCCGTACGTCGCCCCGCACGACCCGTTCGACCTGGCCTCGATCGACTTAATGGACGCCAGCTTGCCTCCGGCTTGGGAAGCGGACGGCGACCCGCGCTTTCTGCTGGGCACCGATGATCAGGGGCGGGATGTGCTCTCGACCATTATCTTCGGCGCGCGGATCTCGCTCATCGTCGGGATCGCCGCAGTCGCGTTCTCGATCGTGCTCGGGGTCGGGCTGGGGCTGATCTCAGGTTATGTCGGCGGCCGCTTGGACGCCTTCATCATGCGGGTGGCCGATGTACAGCTCTCATTCCCGTCAATCCTGATCGCGCTGTTGATCGACGGTGTGGCCCGCTCGGTGATCAGCCGCAGCGCCCATGACGAGATCGCGCTTTATGTGCTGGTGTTCGCCATCGGCGTCTCCGGTTGGGTGCAATACGCCCGCACCGTGCGCGGCTCGACCCTGGTGGAGCGCGACAAGGAGTATGTGCAGGCGGCGCGGGTGATCGGCATGGGGCCGACGCTGATCCTGTGGCGGCATGTGCTGCCGAATGTGATGGGGCCGGTGCTGGTGATCGCGACGATCCACCTGGCGGTGGCGATCATCACCGAGGCGACGCTGTCGTTTCTCGGGGTCGGGGTGCCGCCGACGACGCCGTCGCTGGGCACGCTGATCCGGATCGGCAATGATTATCTGTTCTCGGGCGAGTGGTGGATCACGATCTTCCCCGGTGTGGCCTTGGTGCTGCTGGTGCTGGCGATCAACCTGCTCGGCGATTGGCTGCGCGACGCGCTTAACCCGAAATTGAGGTGAGGCGAACATGGTCGCGCTTCTCGACATCAAGGGCCTTCGGGTCGAATTCCCCAGCCGCCGCGGTCATGTGGTGGCGATCCAAGATCTGACATTGGAGCTGGCGCCCGGGGAGATCCTGGGCGTCGTCGGCGAGTCCGGCGCCGGCAAATCCACCATCGGCGCCGCCGTCAGCGGGCTGTTGGAGCCGCCGGGCGAGGTCACCGGCGGTGAAGTACGGCTCAAGGGCGAGCGGATCGACAATCTCGACGAACATCAGAGACGCGCCATTCGCGGGCGCCGGATCGGGATGATCTTCCAAGATCCGCTGACCTCGCTCGACCCGCTGCAAACCATCGAACGGCAACTGATCGACACCATCGACCATCATCTGGCGGTCGGCGAGAAGGAGGCGCGCGCGCGCGCCGTGAATTTGCTGGATCAGGTCGGCATCCCCGATCCTAACGTGCGGATCGCGCAATATCCGCACCAATTCTCCGGCGGCATGCGCCAGCGGGTGGTGATCGCGCTGGCGCTGGCGGCGGAGCCGGAGTTGGTGATCGCCGACGAGCCGACCACCGCGCTGGACGTCAGCGTGCAGGCGCAAATTTTGGAGCTATTGAAGAGCCTGTGCCGGGAAAAACAGGTCGGGATGATCCTGATCACCCACGACATGGGGGTGATCGCCGACACCGCCGACCGGGTGTGTGTGATGTATCGCGGCCGGGTGGTGGAGACCGGCGTCACCACGCAGATTATCGGCGCGCCCCGGCACGACTACACCAAGAGCCTGATCTCCGCCATTCCCCGCCCCGACCGCCGCAGCCGGCGGTTCCCCTTGGTGACCTATATCGAGGGCGAGGAGGAGCGGCCGGAGAAGATCGACCTCGGCAGCCACTGGCTCGGTCAAAGCCGGGATTTCGGCGCGGGCGAAGATGTGATGCTGAAGGCCGAGGACCTGCGCATGGAGTTCCTCACCCAGCGCTCGATGTGGCGGTCGAAGCGGAAATATCTGCGGGCGGTGGATGACGTCTCGTTCGAGATTCGCTCCGGCGAGGTGTTCGGCTTGGTCGGCGAGTCCGGCTCGGGCAAATCCACCATCGCCCGGTTGGTCACCGGCATCTATCGGCCAAGCGGCGGATCGGTCACCTTCGCCGGGCAGGATTTGACGGCGCTGAAGACCCGGGCCGAAGCGGCGCCATGGCGGCGGCAGATGCAGATGATCTTTCAAGATCCATTCTCGTCGCTGAATGGACGGATGCGGGTGCGGGACATCGTCGCCGAGCCGATCCATTTCCACCGGCTGGCCGGTAGCCGGGAGGAGGCGCAGAAGATCGTGAAGGATCTGCTGGAGCTGGTCGGGCTTGGCGCGGCCGCGGCGGTGCGGTTTCCGCATGAGTTTTCCGGCGGCCAGCGCCAGCGCATCTCGATCGCCCGCGCTTTGGCCACCCGCCCGCGCTTTCTGATCTGCGACGAGCCGACCTCGGCGCTGGATGTGTCGATCCAGGCGCAGATTCTGAACCTGCTCAAGGATTTGCAGGAGCAGCTGCAACTCTCCGTGCTGTTCATCAGCCACGATTTGCCGGTGATCCGGCAGATGTGCGACCGGGTTGGGGTGATGCGTCACGGCAAGCTGTTGGAGGTGGCGGAGACCGAGACGCTGTTCCAGCGGCCGAGCCATGAGTATTCGCGCCATCTGCTGGATCTGATGCCGAAGCTGGAGGGGCTGCGGCGCGAAGAGGTTATGGAGGGGCAGTCGGTGGCCTGAAGCGAGCCGCCGCAGGCATACCAGGAGCCTGCCAGAGGAGTCCTCGACGGGGCGGGAGCGTCTCGCCCTGTCGTCTTTTCCGCGATCAGCATACAATTGCATCAGAATCACTCTGATAAGGCGTGAAACTGATGGCGCCGCTGGACGTATTCGCCAATACCGCTCGACGCACTGTGATCGCAGCGCTGCTGTCATTGGCATGGACCGCCGGAGGCCAGAGCACGGCCTGGGCCAAGCCCTTGGCGGTGATCCTCACGGAGCAACCCGGCCTGTTCGACCCGGAGACCGGGCTCCGCTTGGCCCGCTATAACGCCCCCACCCCGGACGACATCCCCGGCGCGCGCCGGGCCGACGCCGCCGAGGTGCGCCGCTTGATCGGGCGGGACGCGATCGCCATCGATGTCAGCGAGGCCGAGCCGGGCGCGGCGCGGCGCGCGACGGTTCCCAACGCCATCTGGCTGCCGGAGGTGGGCGAGGGTCTGCTGTTTGTGGATGCGCGCGAGCGTCTGGCGACACATCTGAAGCGGAACGCCGAGGGCGACCTCAACCGCCCGGTGGTGGTGTTCGCCGAGACCGATCTCTGGACCAGTTGGAACGCCGCCCGGCGGATCGCCTCGATGGGGTCTGCAAATGTCTATTGGTACCCGGAGGGCGTGGCGGAATGGCGGGATATGGGTTGGGCGCTGACAAAGGTCAGGCCCGCTACCGCCGAGGGGCAATGAAGTCAGCCGGGCGTTCCACGATGGCGCCCGGCCTCACATCCAGAGGCGGATGGGACTAACCGCCTATTCAATGGGAAGCGTGGCCGCCGCCAGGATCGCATCGGCGCAGAAATCATAGGACTTCCGGCCCCCCATCGATCGGGAGAAGGTCTTGAAGTCGATCTTACCCCAATCGCGATCTCCGATCCGCTCAATGAACAGATCGACATTCTTCGCATGCACCGCAGACATGTCGAACCGGTAGTTTCCGGGCTCAGCCGACCCTTCGGCCATGTCGCGCAACATCACCATCGCCCAGGCGCCGCCGAAGAAATGACCGCCATGGGTCATGGTCATAGCGCCGGACTGGACGGCGGCGAGACCGTCCGACGACCAGTTCAGGCCAGCGAACAGCAGGTCTTCGCCGGGGCGCCGTCCCATTGCGCTGGCGGCCTCCTGAGCGCCGATCGCCAGATCATCGTTCGCGGCCCAGATGCCGTCGACCTTCTCAACTTTCAGCGCGAAGGAGGCGCGGCGCCGGGCCTCATCCTTGTTCCAGAGCACGGGGAACGCGCGCACCAGCCTTGCGGACGGCTCTTCGGCGAGCGCGCGGCGCAAGCCCGCCTCCCGCTCCAACGCCGCCGGGGTCACCGTGTCGCCCAGGATCGCCATGATGCGGATCGAGTCGATCGCGGTCAGTCGGCGCTTGGCCTCAAGGATTAGAGATTTCGCCATTTCATAACCGGCAATCTCATTGTCAGGCGTGATTGAGCCGACGACCGTACTGCTCTCGGACGGCCCAAACTCAGCAAGCTGGTCGTCGCTGAGCCTGTTCAGCAGGTAGAAGGTTTTGATCCCGGCGCGATTCATTTCGCGCTGCATCGCCATACCTTGCTCAAGCTCGTTTACCAGCACGACATAGTCCGGCTTGTCGGCGCGCTTGGCGATGTCCCGCGCGGCGGCCAGCATCGCAATCCGATCGCGGTCGGTGTTGATCACTTCCAGATCGATCGAGAGATCATCTGCGGCGGCGGTCATCGTATCGGCCACCATGCCCCAAAACGACGTCGCGCCGCCCGGATTTAGAAATACGACAGTGAAGCGCTCCGTTTTCGCCACCGCGAGCGAGGCGACAGAAAGCGCAACCACGACAACGGCTAAAAACAATGATCGCATGATGTTCCCGAACCTCTTTGACCCCTGATCCGGGACAAATAATCAGAGAGCGTTCAATATTTTTTTAATTCACTTCTTTAAAAAAGATTATACGTCTAAAATTCGGAGCAAATATGATCAAAAAATCTCTAATAAATAAGATTATACTTGTCATATTTACTACAATAACGATTTTTGTTTACCTTTACACTTCGTTTTGGTCGAGCCGTATGGCTGATATCCTGGAAGAGGATTTTTCGAGACAAATCTCGACCGCGCTCAAACTGTCATCCGGCCCGATCGCCGCCGCGCTGTGGGAGTTTGACGCCAACCGCGCCGAGAAAGCCCTTGAGGGATTGCGCGAGCTGCCAGCCTATCGCTTCGCCGCAATCTCATCGGAGGGGCAGGTTTTTCTGAAAAAGGGGGCGTCGGGTGGATGGGAGCCTGCGTGGGACGGCCTGCTGGCCGCGTCGTCCGCCGATCAATCCGCGCCCAACTCTCCCGCCTACTCGGGTGCTCTGGGCGACTTCATCCTGGTCCGGGAGCCTCTCATTGTCGATGGCGTGACCGTCGGCGACCTAACTCTTGGATTTTCGCGGGCGGGTTTACACACGGCGCAAGTTACGGCTTTGACAACAGCGGCCCTGCTCGGAATCGGCTTCGCGATCGGCATGGCCCTCGCTCTGTCATTTTGGCTGACGCGACTGATCGGCCCGATCTCGGTATTGGCGCGAGCCGTTCGTCAGTTTTCCACCGGCGTGCTGCCGGAGCCGTCGCCCATTCCCAAGCGTGAGGACGAAATCGGCGATTTGGCGTTGGCGGTCGACTATTTGCGTGAAGGCTATGTCGAAGCGCGGACCGATAAGCTCACCGGCCTGCCCAACCGCCGTGCGTTCGACGAGCATCATGCTCAGTTGGCCAAGGACGGGCGATATGCGCTGTTCTTGATCGATCTGGATGACTTCAAGCCAATTAATGACGGGTTCGGGCACGGCGCCGGCGACCGTGTTTTGCAAACCATAGCAGACCGCCTAAACCAGCGCGCGCCCCCGCAAGCGACCGTCTACCGCCTCGGAGGCGACGAATTCGCGGTGATCCTCCCTGACATGACCGAGGAGGCGGCCGCGCTCGAGGTGGGAGAGGCGATTGCGGAGGATATCTGCAGACCGCTCCCGGTCGGACGAGAACAATTCCATGTCGGCGTCAGCATCGGGGTCGCTTTGGCGTCGCTGGTGCGCGGCCGCGCCACGGATGTGCTGTCGGCGGCGGACGGCGCCATGTATGTCGCCAAAGAGAGCGCGACGACCCGTGTGATGCTTCACCAGAGCGGACCGGCGCGCCGACGTTATACGCTTCAAGACAGCCGGGAGCTGGATGATGCGCTCGCCTCTGATCAGGTCGCGCCGTGGCTTCAGCCGCAGATTTGCTTGAAGACGGGACGGCTGGTCGGCTTCGAAGTTTTAGCGCGGTGGCGGCATCCCACCCGTGGCTTGCTGACGCCTGGGCAGTTCATGCCCATGGTGGAAGAGCTGCAAATGCTGCGGACGTTCGATCTGACGATCCTGAAACGCTCGCTGGACTTGATCGACCACTGGCCAGGCGACGGGGTGAAACCGGAACGCCTCTCCATCAACCTGTCGGAGGCGACCCTATCGCGCCAGGAAGGTCTTGAGAGCCTGCTGTGGCTGCTGGAGCAGCACGCGCACAGTGTCGACAGGGTCGCGCTTGAGATCACAGAGGACGTCTTTATCGCCCGCTCCGCCGACGCGATCCGCAAGGCGCTGGAGCAGCTGTTCACACTTGGCGTGCGTGTGTCGATGGATGATTTTGGGACAGGGTATGGCTCATTCCGTCACCTTCAGGAGTGGGATTTTCATGAGTTGAAGATCGACCGCCGCTTTGTGGCGAACATCGGAGTCGATCGCTCCAGCGAAGTGATCATCCAAGGTTTTGTCTCGATTGCGAAAGGCCTTGGGGCGGAGGTTGTTGCGGAAGGGATTGAGGACGCAGATCAGGCCCAGTTTCTCACCGACCTGGGCTGCGATATTGGCCAAGGCTACTTTTACGGCAGACCGGCGCCGGCGGATAATCTCGACATCCGGGATGTTGAAGAGAAAATAAAAGCAGCGGGATAGCGAGATGCGCAGGGCAAGGGCGTTTGCGCCGCCGCTGAGCGCATCATGCGTGGCGCCACCCGGAGCACCCGAGCCACGTCCCGGAACATCTCGCGCCTATCCAGCGAATAATTGCCCCGCTCTGAGGGACTGCCGGTGCGAAGTTTCTCTGGGAAAAACGTTATTGATCAGACCTTCGCCCCAAATCCTAAATAAAACTCACAGTCCCCATGGCAATTACACTAGATGTCTTATTTTAGCCTTATATACCGCGTTACATCCTGTGTAACTTACAAGCATTGCGCCTTAGAATTCAATTGTATTTTTGACATTACACATTTCCCCAAATAGAACACGTACAAAGAAGATACCAGGGAATTCTTCCTATATAGATAAATTTTTCAACGCGGAATTACCTATTTTCATATTCGATATTATTCTTTAATAATAGTCAATCTACTCGTGCAGCCTTGCGACACGCCTATGTAATGAAAACAGCATCCATCTAGACACTTGTTGTCACTACAAATTCTCCAATCAGGCTCTTAAGCCGGTTGGATTGCACAAGAGGGGGAAGTATCTCATGGATAATGTTAACCAGTGCATTGGAGCGCGTTTAAGGCATCGTCGTTGGGCGCTGAAATTGACCCAAAACGACTTGGCTCAGCGGGTAGGCCTGAGATTCCAGCAAATCCAGAAATATGAAACCGGCGCAAACCGAATCAGCGCGGCTAAGTTGTTAGAGTTTTCTCAGGCCCTGGACGTGGAGCCTTGGTATTTCTTGGAAGGCCTCTTCGATAAACAAGAAGAGGTTAAAGATGGTGACAATCATGTCATGGACATGATTACGGACAAAGAAGCCGCCAGCCTTGTGCATCACTTTTACAAGATGCCTCCAGAGCTTCAAGAATCTGTGCTTGATTTAATTAAGTCGATCTCTCGTGATGAGGCTGAAATATCCGAAATAACGGTTAATTATGATAAGAGCAATGCGCCCTCAAGCAGAATAAACTAGAATATGAGCTGCCCCTGAGAGGTTTTGGCATCAAATCCCAAAAATAGCAGTTTATTTCCAAATATACTGATTTATTTCAATTAAAATACTTGATTGCAATTCTTTCTCTTGCGGTCCTCGTGATATGAAGACCGCAAGATTGGGGCAGATTAACTTACAACCATCCCCCTAATTCCCGCTCAGCGACGGCCAACATCATATCGATGTGGGCCTCATCGTCGTTGAGGCAGGGAATGTAGGTGAAGGTTTCACCGCCAGCCTCGTCGAAGGATTCTTTGATCTCCTCGTTGATCTCCTCCAGCGTCTCGACGCAGTCGGAGGAGAAGCCGGGGGCGATCACGGCGATGTTCTTTTTGCCGGCCTCGGCGAGGCGGGCGACATGTTCGACGGTGTAGGGCTGCAGCCATTCCTCCGGTCCAAAGCGGGATTGGAAGGTGGTGATCAGCTGATCGTCACTCCAGCCCAGACGCTCCTTCAACAGGCGCGAGGTTTTCTGGCAGGTGCAGTGATAGGGGTCGCCCTTCTTGAAGTAGCTCTGCGGGATGCCGTGATAGGAGGCGACGACGGCGTCCGGCGGCGAGGCGCGCTCGGCCAGATGACGCTCGATCGACTGCGCCAGCGCCTCGATGTAGAGCGGATGATCGTAATAGGCCGGAGCGGTTCGGAAAGCCGGCTGCCAGCGCATGGTCATCAGCGTGCGGAACGCCTGATCATTGGCTGTAGCCGTGGTGGCGGCGGCGTATTGCGGGTAGAGCGGGAAGAACAGGATGCGCTCGCAGCCCTGGTCCTTCAACTTCTGGATCACACTGGGCGTGGAGGGGTTGCCGTAGCGCATGCAGAACTCCACCACCACCTGATCGCCGTGCTTCTGGTTGAAACGCTGCGCCAGCTTGGCGGCCTGCGCCTTGGTGGTTGTGAGCAGGGGACTCTCATCGGCCTCATTGTTCCAGATGCCGCGATAGGCCTCGCCGCTGGAGAACGGGCGCTTGGTGAGCACGATCAGCTGCAAAATCGGCTGCCAAATCGCCGACGGCCACTCGATCACGCGCTTGTCGGACAAAAATTCGTTCAGATAGCGCCGCATCGACCAATAATCGGTGGCGTCCGGCGTGCCGAGATTCGCGATCAACACGCCGACTTTCGCGGGTTTAACCGGCGGATGATCCGCAGGGGCGTGGGCGAGACGGCCGGCGCCAGGGTTGTCGAACATAAAAACCTCCAGAAACGGGGCGGAGGCGCTAAACTTGTCTCCGCCGGGCGCCTTGATAACAAAGCGCCGATATGTCGCAGAACCTAGCCGCCCGCGCCGTTCAGTCAAATAGCGCAAAGAGAGTGACGGTAAGTTCTCTTGCCTTTCGAACAGAAACGCGTCACCACTTCATTAACACTATATGGAGAGGTCAACATGGGACTCCTCTACAGCATTTTGTATTCCGCCCATGCAAATGGGACCCACCATAAGCTCGCGATGCAGGCGCTGAAGCGACTCGAGGTCGACCGGGCGGAGGAGTGGCGGCGGCTGTTTCTACGGGAAGCGACTCACTTTTTAACCGGATCGAAGGCGCCGGACAAAAAATTCAAGGACTTCAAAAACCATGTGCTCCATGTCGGCGACGGCGACTGGGGCGGCGCGCGCGAGGCGGCGGCGAAATGGCGCGGCGAGACCGTCGCCCAACTGCGCGAGGGCGCCTGGCCGGCGGCGGCCTATGCGGCTGGCGTGATGAGCCACTATCTCAGCGACCCGCTGATGCCGCTGCACACCGCCTCCTCGACCGACGAGACCGCCATTCACCGCGCCGCCGAATGGAGTGTGGCGAAAAGCTTTGAAACCCTGTGGCGATCAGCGCCGGAAAGCGTCGTGACCGCGCCGGGCGGGCGAAACTGGATCGGCGCGCTGGTGCGGGAGGGGGCCGTCGCCGCCAATGACGCCTATTGGCCGCTGATCGAGAATTTTAGCTTGGAGCGTGCCGCCAAGAGCCCCGCCAAGGGCTTCAACGACGATGGCAAAGCGCTGATCGCGCCGCTGCTGGCGCGGGCGGCGGCGACCATCGCCCTGGCCCTGGACCGGACGATCGAGGAGGCCGGCGTGACGCCGCCCGAGGTGTCGTTGACGGCGAAGACCGCCCTCGCTGGGCTGGAAATCCCGGTGCGCTGGGTGGTGAACCGGATGGAGAACGCCCAGGAACGGACGCTGGTGTTGAAGATGCACGCCGAGATGACCGCCACCGGCCGGGTCGAGCATACCCTGACCGAAGACGTGCGCGAGATCCGCGACGCCGCCGCCGCGCGCGGGGCGATGCGGCTCCGGCCGCGCCGGATCGCCCCACCCGCGCCGTCATGGGCCAAACCCTCGGCAGAAACCACGGCCAAGACGCCGGAGCGCGCGGCTTGGCGCGGGCGCGGCCTCTCCCCCGACTCCGACCTCGCCGACGCGCCGTCGATCGGGCCGAAGACGGCGGCGCGGTTGAGACAGGCGGGTATCCGGCATATCGGCGATCTGATCGCCGCCGAGCCAAGACGGCTCGCGACCAAGATCGGCGATCGCCGCATCTCCTCAGAAGAGGTGGCGATCTGGCGGGATCAGGCCCGGCTGCTGATCGGGCTGCCGCGCCTGCGCAACGCCGACGCGGTGCTGTTGGTCGCCGCCGGCTATCGCAATCTCGACGCCATCGCCGCCGCCGAGCCGAACGAAATGCGGGGCAGGTTGGCAGAAGCGGTCGACTCGGATCGCGCCCGCAACGCCCTGCGCGACCCGCAAGCCCCAGATCTCGGCCTGACTGTGGAGTGGATCGGCAAGGCGCGCGGCGCGGTGAAGGTGGCCTGAGCGGCGCCCGCCGCGCGCGGATGGCGGAGCACGCCATAAATGGCGGGGAAGGGGCGTGGATAGCCCGCGCAGAGTCACGGTTTTTGGGGGCGTGAGTCGCTGAGGACGGCGGCGGAATCGTTCAAATTTTAAAGACTTTGGTCATCTGCTCTCACAAACTCTTAAAGCTTGTCGGAGAAGATCGCATTACGGGCGATTTCCGCGCGCTCTCGGGCGGCGGCGGGTCGCAAAGCGTTCATGTAGGTGACCATATGATGAGCATGACAGGAAGCAGCCTGCCCATCGCCGCGACGCGGGGGGGAGCGCTCCATCAGCCGGTGGCCCCAACGGCTGAAATGCAGCAAGCCTTCGATCATCAGGCGCGCGCCGAGGCGAAAATGGCGCGCACCGAGGACATTTTATCGACCAACGCCATGACCTCGCGCACCGAGCTGAATTTCGGCGCCTTGGATCTGAACAAAGACGGCGCGCTGACGGTGGGGGAGATGGATAAGATGCGCCCCTCCGTTCCGCCGGAACGCATCCCTGGCCCCGGCCCCATGGGCGTGGAGCTGGCGCAAGCGATGGTGGAGATGTCGGAGGAACGGCCCAACAGCACTCTGCTGTCTGGGGAGAACCCTGTGGGACGGTTGCTTGCGGCGATGCGGGCGCTGCGTGGGCATTAATCCAATAAAAACAATCCTGAAGAGGGTTAAGACTTCTCGTGAGGCGGCGGAGCCGTCTCTCCGGCGGGGCGCTCCTCTACCCCGAGGGCGGTCGCCAGTCGGGTCGACGCTGCGCCGGGGCGTAAGGGTTGCGGCTGGCTCGGCGCCGGCGCCCAGCCGGTGAGCGTGACGATCTCGAAGGTGGCGCGGGTTTTGCTGTCCGGGCGGGAGAAGCGTTGGCGGTAGATCTCCAGCGCGCGGGCCAGGGTGGCGCGGCGTAGCGGGGTTTTCCGCCTGTCCGTCAGGCAGTTGGATTCGCCCATGGCGCGCAGCTCCCGCATCAGATGCAGCGGGGTCGGATGCCAGACCTCCAACCGGTCGGCGTCGGCGACCGGCATGGCGTAGCCGGCGCGCTGCAATAAGCCGCCAAGCGCGCGCACGTCTGCCATCGGCGCCACTCGGGGGCTGAGGCCGCCTTCAATCTCAATTTCTGCTTCCGAAAGCGCTGTTCGCAGCTCGTGCAGGCTGTCGCCGCCAAACAATGCAGCGAGGCAGAGACCATCCGGGCGCAGGGCGTGACGGGCCTGAATCAAGGCGCCGACTGGGTCGTTGACAGCGTGAAGGTCCAGGCCAAACACAATTAAATCATAGCTTTGCGGGGTTAATGCGACGCCGGAGTCGATGTCGCCGACCGTGACGTCGCCATCAGGCGCGGCCGCTTGCGCCCGTGCGGTCAAGATTGGGGAGGCCTCGATCTGGCGCAGCCGCTCAATCCCAAATCTACCGGAGAGCGCTCGGGCGTAGATCCCGTCGGCGGCGGCGAGAATGGCCACGTGTGGAAATTTCCGCGTGACCGCTTCCAACCGGTAGACCAAACTGTCGGCGGCGGCGCGGTGCAAATAATCGACCTTATGCAGCCCCGCCGCCGCCCGGTCTCGACGGCGGACGCGCAGGGTGCGGTCAAACAACATGGGCGGTGCGGAGTCGGCGGTTGGGCTCATGGCTGGGCAACATAGAGCGGTTTGGGAAAAAGAGCGTACGGTTTTCAGAGATGATGCTGGAAAGCGGCGTATCCCTTATAGAACAGATGGTTATATTTCTTCATGCGAGTTTCGCAGATCGGAGCTGAGGCGGCGCGTTGGGTGTTGGACGGGCTCTATCCGCCGGTCTGCGTCGCCTGTGGCGAACCGATCGCCGACCCGCGCGGGCTCTGCGCCGCCTGCTGGCGCGACGCCGCCTTTATCGCCGGGCCAGTGTGCGATCGCTGTGGGACGCCCCTGGACGGCGCTTCAGCAACGGGAGAGACCGTGCTTTGCAGCGCCTGTGACGCCGCCCCAAAACGCTGGGACCGCGGCCGCGCGGCGACGATCTACGGCGGCGCGGCCCGCACCATGGCGATCGGCTTAAAACGCGCCGACCGCACCGATCTGGCCCGGCCAATGGCGGCCTGGATGGCGCGGGCGGCGGCGGCGCTGGCCGGTTCCGTCGATGTGGTCATCCCTGTCCCGCTGCATTGGCGGCGGCGGGCGGCGCGCCGGTTCAATCAATCCGCCGAATTGGCGCGCGGGGTGGCCCGAGGGTTGGAAAAGCCACTGGATCTCAACGCCTTGCTCCGACCAAACCCGACACCGAGCCAAGACGGTAAAAACCGCTTCGAGCGCGCTGCGAATGTGGCGAACGCCTTCACCGTCTCGGAGGGTGGGCGAAAGCGGCTTGCCGGACAACGGGTGTTAATCGTCGACGACGTGCTGACCACCGGGGCCACCGTCGCCGCCTGCGCCGCCGCCCTGCGCGACGCAGGGGCCGCAGAAACCCACATTGTCGTGTTTGCACTTGCGCCGCCGCCGGAGCGCGCCTCTATATCTGGGGCGTGACCGCGACGGTTTGCGGTATAGGAGAGGCGCGAGAGCATCGAGCGCCGACTCTGATGCGTGGGGCTGAATATCTCAGAACTGCGTTCTATCTTTTTGTTTTATCGCCTGTTTTGGCGGCTAGCTTTGGTAAAGCCGGCCGCCGTAGGCTGAAGGAGGCCCGCATGAAAACCATCGAGATCTACACCAGCCCGCTATGCGGCTTCTGCCATATGGCCAAGCGCCTGCTCGACAAAAAAGGCCTCGGCTACACCGAGATCGACGTGTTGCGGGCCCCCGAGAAGCGCGAGGAAATGACGGCCCGCGCAGAGGGACGCCGCACCGTGCCGCAGATCTTCATTGACGGCGTCGGCGTCGGCGGATGCGATGAACTGCACGCGCTTGAGTCCTCTGGGCGCCTCGACGAAATGTTGGCGGCTTAAGCCGCTTCTTCCCGCCGCCGGGCCAACCGCGTCAGCGCCTGGGCGCGCATGGCCTGGGCGGCGGGACTAACGGCGTGCTCGGTTTTGTCCCAGTGGAACGGATATAAAATCAGCTCCCACAACGCCTTGTAGGCGGCGCAGGCCCCGAGCGGCCAATAGATCAGCAGGCTCAAGCAGCAGGGGATCAGCCAGCCCATCTTGCGCCGGTGTACCGCCCATATCGCCGCGATCATCACCACGACCTGACCGGTGATCAACAACGCGACGAAGACAGCGCCCAACACCCCTAATTGCGCCTCGCCCCAGATCGCGTCACCGGACCAAAGCCGCCAAATCACCGCGATCCAGAACAGCGGCTGCGCCAGGTAGGACACCACAGCACCTAATAACAGCGCTTGCACCCCGCAAAAGCCCCACAAGCCGAACTCGCGCATTGCCCGCCAGGGATGGCGCATATGGGCGATCCAGGTCTGCATATAGCCTTTGATCCAGCGCGAACGCTGTTTGACCCAAGGCCAGAATTTGCAAGCGGCTTCCTCCTGAGTGTCGCTGTCGACCAAACCGCAGCGCCAACCGGCTCGCACCAAACGCAGGCCGAGATCTGCATCCTCCGTGACGTTATGAGCGTCCCACCCGCCGAGGCGCTTCAATATATCCGCCCTGAAAAAGACCGATGTGCCTCCCAAGGGAATTGGCAGCCGCAGCATCCGCAAGCCTGTAAGCTGGAGGTCGAACCATACCGCATATTCTATTGATAAACAGCGCGTTAGCCAGTTCTCCCGGCTATTGTACCAAGCCAGACGGGCCTGAATGCAAGCCACATCAGGCTCGGCGCGCGCGAAAGCCGTAGCGACTTTCCAGAGCTGGCGCGGATCAGGCCGATCCTCCGCATCATAGATCCCCACAATCTCCTCGCGAATGAACGGCAACGCGGCGTTCATCGCTCGGGGCTTGGTGCGCGGCTCGCCCGGCGGCACGATAAAGGTTTCGATCCACTCAGGCGGCGCCACTGCGGCGATCGCTGCTTGGGTATCAACATCATCGGCTTCGACCAACAACAGCGCCCGCAGCCGATCCTTGGGATAGTCCAACGATATCAGCGCATCGATCAGCGCCGGTACCGCCCCGGCCTCCCGCGCCAACGGAACAAGCAGTGCGAAACGAGGCGGGATCAGCGGTTGCGCGAAGATCGCTGGGCGCGGTTGGCGGACCGAGCGCAAGACCACGGTCAACAGCGCCACCCGTAACGCGCTTGTGACCGCGACAAGAGCGGTCAGGCCCAGCACCAGCGCCGTCCACGCCAGCGCTGGCGCCGAGATCGACAGCGCCAGACCGCCCATCAACAGAAGAGCGACAAGCATTAGCTGCCATTTGGCGGCGCCAGCGCGCGCGCTCAGATCCCGAGGCATGCTGAAGGCGGCGCGCTCAGCGATCATTTCCGCGAAGCGTCCCCGCAGGGCGCGATCAATCGCCGCCGGAACGGCGCGGCGCACCTCCGGTGATCTGCCGTCAGCAGAGATTAACATCGCCTCGGCGCGGACCGGGTCCGCCGCCGCCCAAATCACCCCATGCGCCTGTCGGCGCCAGGGAATAGCTTGCGTCAGGGCGTACGCCTCAAAATCCGCATCACGCAATAAATCGGGATCTGGCGGCGCGGCGTCGAGATCGAGCGGCTCGCTCTGCTTACGCTCTCCTCGTCCGCTCCTCTTTTGTGGGGGGCGCCGCTGCGCCGCCTTAGCCTCTAGATCCCGCCTGAAATACCCGCCCCGTTCCCACGCCATCGCACGCCCTGCCCGCTCTGGACGCATTGCGCCCCTCAATCACAGTCAGGAAGAAGGTATACATGCACCAGATAACTTTTATCGGGACAAATCTCCAATTCGACGCTAATTAATCGGGATGGTGGCCATTTTTAACCAGCCTGGGCGTCGATCTCAGCGACGAACCGCTCGAACAGATAACCGCTATCCTGCGGGCCGGGGCTGGCTTCGGGATGATGCTGGACGGAAAAGATCGGCTTACCGGCGGCGCGAATGCCGCAATTAGTGCCGTCAAACAGCGACACATGGGTCTCCACCACACCTTGCGGCAGCGTCTCGGCGTCAACGGCAAAGCCATGATTCATCGAGGTAATCTCGACTTTTCCAGTGCTCAGCTCCTTCACCGGATGGTTGGCGCCGTGATGGCCGAACGCCATCTTCCGGGTCTTGGCGCCCAACGCCAAGGCCAGCAGTTGATGCCCCAAACAGATGCCAAAAATCGGCGCACCGCGCGCGATCAACTCCTGAAGCATCGGAACGGCGTATGTCCCGGTCGCCGCAGGGTCGCCTGGGCCATTGGACAGGAAAACGCCTTCCGGCTGGCGCGCCATCACGGACTCGGCGCTACTGTCGGCGGGCATCACCGTCACATCGCAGCCAACATCGACCAGCCGGCGCAAAATGTTGCGCTTGGCGCCGTAATCGATCGCCACCACCTTGCGCCGCCGCCCTTGCCCGGACGGCGCTTCGCCATCCCAGCGCCAACTCGGCTCCGACCAATCATAGGATTGCCGGGTGGAGACCTCCTTCGCCAGATCCAACCCCTCCAACCCAGGAAACGCCCGCGCCTTCTCCCGCAGCGCGTCGATGTCGAAGCGCCCCTCCGGATCATACGCCACCGCCACATGCGGCGCGCCGGCCTCGCGGATACGGCGGGTCAGCCGCCGGGTGTCGACGCCGCCGACGCCGATACGTCCTTGCGCTGTCAACCAAGCGTCCAGGCTCTCGCCGGCGCGCCAATTCGACGGAGCTGTCGGGTCCTCCCGTGTCACCATCCCCAGGGCGACCGGCGTCCCCGCCTCCTCATCCTCCCGGTTGGCGCCGACATTGCCTATATGGGGGAAAGTGAAAGCGACGATCTGCCCCGCATAGGAGGGATCGGTCATAATTTCCTGGTAGCCTGTCATCGAGGTGTTGAAGCACAATTCGCCCGCCGCCTCTCCAACAGCGCCAAAACCACGGCCGTAAAACACATCGTCGCTGTGGTTGTTGGCGAACACGATACAAGCTGTCGGGCGATCGATCGGCATTATCCAGGCTCCGTGAGACAAATTGACGGCCCTTTATAGACTTCAGCTTCGTTGCGCAATCACCGCCTGCGACAACAATCGCATTCACCATAAGGGCGTTTACCCGGGTTTGTTTGCTGTCAGCAGCGCCTTGACCTACCTAGATGGCAGTTTTTGGGGAGTTCATCGATGCGTACCGAAATATCGGAAGCCATGAAGACCGCGATGCGCGAGAAAGATCAAACGCGGCTCGGAACCTTGCGCCTGATGAATGCGGCGATCAAGGACCGGGACATCGCCATACGCAGCGCCAGCGGCGAACAACAACTCGCGGACGAGATCGAGATCTTGCAATTGCTCGGCAAGATGATGAAACAGCGCGAGGAATCAGCCAAGGCCTATGAAGAGGCCGGACGCTTGGAGCTGGCGGACCGTGAGCGGGCCGAGATCCGCGTGATCCAGGAGTTTCTGCCCCAGCCGCTCAGCGTCGACGAAACCCAGGCAGCGGTGCGCGACGCCATCGCCGAGACCGCGGCCGCCAGCGTACGGGACATCGGCAAGGTGATGGGCGTGCTGAAGCAACGCTATGCTGGCCGTCTCGATTTTGGCGCTGTCGGCCCGCTGGTGCGCACCGCGTTAACGGGCTGACCCGCCCCATCGCACCTGCGTTTTGTCTTTACAGGGCTTGGGTTTAATCCGGGGCGGCGGCGCCCTATCTCCACGCATGCTCTCGTCTCGCAGCTTGCTGCGACGAGGGCGATGTTTTAGAGCCTCGGCGAGCACCGTCGTCGCGGCGCCGTCAGCGTGAGAGACACCCCTGCCCCATGGCCAAAGAGAAGAAACAAAAGCCGAAGCGGCCGAAGGCGGAAGCCCCCCGCGGCTTTCGCGACAGTTTTGCGGAAGAGGTGATCGCCCGCCGCGAGATGCTCTCGCGGGTGACCGAGGTTTACCATCGCTACGGTTTCGAGCCGCTGGAGACCTCGGCGATCGAATATGTCGAGACCCTGGGTAAATTCCTGCCCGACGTCGAACGACCGATGGGAGGCATCTTCGGCTTTCAGGACGATGACGAACAGTGGGTGGCGCTGCGCTACGATCTCACCGCCCCTCTCGCCCGTGTCGCCGCGCAATATCGCCAAGACCTGCCCACCCCCTATCGCCGCTACGCGGTCGGCCCGGTGTGGCGGAA